>NZ_JBGLRB010000053.1:0-560 GCF_041402305.1 Aeromonas sp. S12(2024) | reverse complement strand
GTACAACAAGGACCAAATAAAATTTGGTTTTCGCCAAGAAGTTTCCAAAGCACTTGTAACAAATGTTTGAGAACTACTTTTTAAATCAGCTTTCCAGATTGTTAAAGAGCATGTTTGCAACGGTCAGTGACCGAAGAAAACAGAGTTAAGAATTAACTTCTTAACTCTGCATTCTTGTTAGCAAGAAGAGAAGTGGCGTCCCCTAGGGGATTCGAACCCCTGTTACCGCCGTGAAAGGGCGGTGTCCTAGGCCTCTAGACGAAGGGGACCCAAAATCATCTTTGCGCTGCGTCAGCAGTGCAGATTTTGGGTAATGGCGAGTGCCGAGCCTGCGAGGCCGAGCGCCATTATTCACATCCCAAAACCCAATGATAGGGCTTCTCTCATCTGACCGAAGCCAGATAAGCACTGACACGCCAAGGCGCATCAGGTCTTTGCTCTAACTACTTTGAATCAAGGCAATCTGTGTGAACACTCAACAACATCGACATCTTAAGGTAAGGAGGTGATCCAACCCCAGGTTCCCCTAGGGTTACCTTGTTACGACTTCACCCCAGTCA
>NZ_JBGLRB010000052.1:0-568 GCF_041402305.1 Aeromonas sp. S12(2024) | reverse complement strand
GCGCTGTTGCTGCGATAGCCCTGGGCATCAAAGCCATCCCGGTTGGTGACCAGACTGCCCTCAATCTGGGAGTGGGTGCCGTCGTGCCAGAACACCCGGAAGGAGTTCTCTCCCCCCAAATAATCCGCTGCGCACACGGTCTTGGTCGTGGGCAGGCCGTAGTGGCTATTGGGGCGGTAGCCGGATGAGTCAAAACTGCTGCTATCTCTGGCAAAGCCCATACCTTTTGCATACCCACTGTGCGTGCCATCCGCCCAAAACAACACAAACCACTCGTCGGTAAGCAAACACGCCGCCACCAGGCGCTTGCTGCCAGTGGGATAAAAGGACCAATCTCCAGTTGATTGAACGGCGCCAACACCTCCCGTTGTCGAGAGCAAGCTATGGGTGTGGTCATTCCACATAAGATACTTACTGCCATCAAAGTTCTGGAACGCGGCGGCCAGGGTTTTGCCCGCCGGCCAGCCGGACAGGGTGTCGTTGCGGCGCATCCCCCGCGCGTCAAAGTCATACCTGCCTTTGTAAAAGACCTTCTCGGCACTGTTATAGCAGGAGTGCGTGCCATCCC
>NZ_JBGLRB010000051.1:0-577 GCF_041402305.1 Aeromonas sp. S12(2024) | reverse complement strand
GCGCTGTTGCTGCGATAGCCCTGGGCATCAAAGCCATCCCGGTTGGTGACCAGACTGCCCTCAATCTGGGAGTGGGTGCCGTCGTGCCAGAACACCCGGAAGGAGTTCTCTACCCCCAAATAATCCGCTGCGCACACGGTCTTGGTCGTGGGCAGGCCGTAGTAGCCATTGGGGCGGTATCGGGATGGGGGGATTATCGTAAGAAGTGGGAATCCGTTCGTATCGGCAGCGCTGTGTGTGCCATCCGACCAAAGCAACATGAACCAATAGTTGGCCACCCTCGACGCGGCCACCAGGGTTTTCTTCTCTGTGGGATAGGAAATCCAGCGCGTCCAATTTGAGATAGGTACACCAATACCATCCAGAGAACCATTTTTGATTTCGATGGTACTATGGGTCTGGTCATTCCACATGAAGTAAGTCTTGCCATCCCAGTGCCGGAATGCACCAGCCAGCGTTTTGCCCACCGGCCAGCCGGACAGGGTGTCGTTGCGGCGCATCCCCCGCGCGTCAAAGTCATACCTGCCTTTGTAAAAGACCTTCTCGGCACTGTTATAGCAGGAGTGCGTGCCATCCC
>NZ_JBGLRB010000050.1:0-599 GCF_041402305.1 Aeromonas sp. S12(2024) | reverse complement strand
AAAGCTAACCGAATGCGGAGCGGTAGTTCAGTCGGTTAGAATACCGGCCTGTCACGCCGGGGGTCGCGGGTTCGAGTCCCGTCCGCTCCGCCACTAATTTGAAGGCCTTCCTGAATGGGAAGGCCTTTTTGCTATGTGCGATCTTGCCCATAAGTCCCACAGATTTGTACGCAAGAGCCAACACAAAGCCCGGCTTCACGACCGGGCTTTTGTATTTTTAGTGCGTTATATCGCCAATATCAGGCTTTTACCTGTCGGAAGAATGGCCAGATAGCCGATTATTTCCACCATTTTCTGGCTATATCCGAGCCCTGTGAGTTTCATTTGCGGCCGCCTGAACGAGTCTACAGGCGGTCAAATCAGGTTTCTGTCGCTTGCTGACTACAGGACAGTCCCATATTGACCACCCCCTCTTCCATCTGCACATCGATCTTGAAGCCCAGCAGCTTGGCTAGGTTGGGAATACCGAGATTGCCGTATTAATCAGGTGTAGTGGTCAACTAAATCCGGACACTTGGTTAGGCCGTTCTTCGGCTTTTGCTGGCGATATTCCGTCATTGTATTTATGTGGACGCCGCCAGTTGTAGTAATCCATCAGG
>NZ_JBGLRB010000049.1:0-619 GCF_041402305.1 Aeromonas sp. S12(2024) | reverse complement strand
CGCCTATCCGCAGGTACGCATGCTCTGTCAGATGGAGCTGACCAGTCACCTGCTTGTTCAGGCGGTCATGGAGAGCTGCGCCGTCAACGAGATGGTGTTGGCCGAACAGCTTGTCGCGCGCACACCAGACCACTCGCTGACTCTGTTCGACAAGGGGTTTTACTCTCTCGGTCTGCTCCACGCCTGGCAAACCACTGGCAGCGAGCGCCACTGGTTGCTGCCACTCAAAAAGGGCACGCAATACGAGGTGGTGCGCAAGCTGGGGCGCCAGGATGTGCTGGTGCATCTCAAGACCAGCCCACAGGCGAGGAAGAAGTAGCCGCACCTGCCGGACACAGTGGAAGCCCGCTTGCTGACTCGCACTATCAACGGCAAAGAGCGGCAGGTGCTGACCTCGATGGTCGACCCGATGCGTTTCCCGGGCGCCGACATCGTTGAGCTCTACAGCCACCGTTGGGAAATCGAGTTGGGCTATCGGGAGATGAAGCACAGCCTGCAACAACACCGACTGACCCTGCGCAGCAAGAAGGCGGCGGGGATACGGCAAGAGCTGTGGGGCGTGCTGCTGGCGTACAATCTGCTGCGCAGTCAGATGGTAAAGATGGCCGCGAGTCTGAAG
>NZ_JBGLRB010000048.1:0-664 GCF_041402305.1 Aeromonas sp. S12(2024) | reverse complement strand
TAATGCCGATCAGTTAAGGATCCATTGACCGATCCTTCTGTTGTGTGAAAATCCGAAACCTGTTGATTGGTTTCGGATTTTTTATGCGTATCGCTCAAGCTCTCGACTTCCTCCACGCCAGCAATGCTGCTCAGTTTGAGTCACTCTCAGACCTCATTGCTCCCGAGCTCATCACCACTCTGCTCGCCGAAGAGGATGTCGCGACCCTGCGTCGCCGCCGTATGCCCATGGAGCGTCTGGTCTGGGCCATCATTGGCATGGCCATCTTCCGCCACGTCCCCATGACCCAGCTGGTCAATCAGCTCGATATCCTGTTGCCCGGCGACCGCCCCTTTGTCGCCCCCAGCGCCTTCCTGCAAGCTCGCCAAAAGCTTGGCCACAAGAGCATTGAGCGGCTGTTTCACGAGACCGCCGTAGGCTGGCACCAGCAGGCCAATCACCCCGGCTGGGCAGGGCTGCAACTGCTCGCAGTCGATGGCGTGATGTGGCGCACGCCCGATACCCCGGACAATGCTGCCGCATTTGCCAAGCCCGGTACCCAGCATGGGGAGACCGCCTATCCGCAGGTACGCATGCTCTGTCAGATGGAGCTGACCAGTCACCTGCTTGTTCAGGCGGTCATGGAGAGCTGCGCCGTCAACGAGATGGTGTTGGCCGAACAGCT
>NZ_JBGLRB010000047.1:0-685 GCF_041402305.1 Aeromonas sp. S12(2024) | reverse complement strand
CCGAACAGCGCATCAAGGAACTTGAGCAACAGCTGGCGCTGATGAGTCAGAAGGCCCAGTTCTTTGAGGCCGTCGTCGATGTACTGAAGAATGACTACGGCGTCTCCATCGTAAAAAAGCGACCCGGCAAGTCCTCTCGCAGCGGCAAGTCGAGAGACTAACCATTGTCAGGGCTTGCCTGTTTCTGAGGATAAGCCGGCAGGCTTACTACAAGCGCAATCGGGTCGCCGACGAGCGCCATGCACAAGGACTGCAGGTGGTGCGTTTTGTGCGTCAGGTTCGACTGCGACAACCTCGGGTGGGCACTCGCAAGCTGCATTATCTACTGCAGGGTCAGGATGATGGCGGGCTTAAGGTCGGGCGGGACAGGCTGTTTCAGATATTGGCCGAGCACCGCCTGCTGGTGCTGCCCAGGCGTGCGTATCACAAGACCACCCACAGTTTTCACCGTTTCTACCGTCATCCCAACTTGCTCAAGGCGGGGCCAGAGCAGGTTACACCGGTGGCCCCGGAGCAGGTCTGGGTCGCAGATATCACCTATCTGCCCGCCAGGAGCGGGCCGCTGTACCTGAGCCTGGTGACGGATGCGTACTCACGCAAGATAGTGGGCCATCACGTGCACGAAGGAATGCATGCCGAATCGGTGGCAATGGCGTTCAAGAAAGCGCTGAAGCAACGGCGTGGC
>NZ_JBGLRB010000046.1:0-740 GCF_041402305.1 Aeromonas sp. S12(2024) | reverse complement strand
GGAGCGGCCGCATCATGCGTTGAAATACAGAACCCCCGATGCGGTACATAGGGGATTCTGAGTAGAAAAATGCTAGTTGAAAATGTGTAAACCTATTTCAGGACTAGACATCCATTCTGACACTGCCTCAACTGCCTCAACTGCCTCAACTGCCTCAACTGCCTCAACTGCCTCAACTGCCTCAACTGCCTCAACTGCCTCAACTGCCTCAACTCATCATTCAACTTCTTCTATATAGAAGGTAAGAGTTGTTCCTGAACCTAGCGAAATAGTGAATTGTCTGCTCATTTCATCCGAACATCGTTGGCCAGCTGGATATCGCCCACCAGTGTCGCGCAGGGATCTACATATACTCCTTTGCCCAGTTGTGGGCGTTTTCCCTTGTAAGGTCTCAGTCGCAAGTCCATCTGGCCTCCTTGTTTTCGGCCATTCTAGCAACCTGGAGGCGGTTTCTGTGGATAAGTGTGTATAAAAGCTGTGGTCGGAGATGAATAACTAAAAAAGTGCAGTTTTTTGCAATTTTATTGCCGATAAGGGGTTGCCAGAACGAATTCACTCCCTATAATGCGCCTCCATCGACAGGGCAAGCGGCAACGCAAACAACCTCGTCGATAACCTCGAAAAGCCTTTGAAAATAAGGCTTGACTCGAGAAAGCGGTTGAGTAGAATTCCACTCCCGCAGCAACGAACTGTTGCGTCGCTCTTTAACAATTTGAATCAAGCAATCTGTGTGGGCACTC
>NZ_JBGLRB010000045.1:0-887 GCF_041402305.1 Aeromonas sp. S12(2024) | reverse complement strand
CGCCACCGACGGTACCGGTGACGGCGACATCGCCCTTGGCCTCTTCGGCGTTGAGGATGTCATCGCCGGCAATGACGTTGAGTTCGATGGTGGCTTCAGCTTCGGTGTCGACGCTGTAATCGCGGTCGGTCTCGGCGGTAACGCTGTTGCCGTTGTCATCGGTGGCGGTGACGCTGGCCTGGACGTTGCTGTTAGCAGCCAGCACGCTGCCCGGCACGTTGATGCTGAAGGTGTTGTCGGCTTGCACTTTACCGGTGTAGGTGTTGACACCGATGGTCAGGGTGACGGTGTCACCTTCTTTGGCATCGCCACCGACGGTACCGGTGACGGCGACATCGCCCTTGGCCTCTTCGGCGTTGAGGATGTCATCGCCGGCAATGACGTTGAGTTCGATGGTGGCTTCAGCTTCGGTGTCGAGCAGGGTGGTGTCGTCGCTGGCATTGGCGGTGTTGCCGGCGGCGTCGGTGACGCTTGCGGTGACGACCAGATTGCCATCGGCCAGGCTGCGGAGGTCAGCGTTGGTGGTGTAGCTGCCATCGGCACCGGTGGTTGCGGTGGTTTCCACGGTGTTGCCATTAGCGTCGATGATCACCAGGGTCACAGTACGGTCTGGGCCGACATCGGAGGTGCCGCTGATCGGGGCATTGGCGACGTTGCCGCTGTTGACGTCATCCAGGCTCACCGTGATGTTGGCGGTGATGTCCACACTACCATCGTCGGTCGCAGTGCCGGTGTTGCCAGCCGAATCGGTGACACTGGCCGTCACCTGATAGCTTCCTTCCGCCAGCGGGGTAGTGACATCCACGCTGTAACCACCACCCGGTTGCACGGTGGCGGTCAGGGTCTGCGGGTTGCCATTGGCATCGGTCACCACCAGGGTAACGGTA
>NZ_JBGLRB010000044.1:0-941 GCF_041402305.1 Aeromonas sp. S12(2024) | reverse complement strand
TGGGTAACGAATGCGATGGGCGGCAATCTGCCTATTGGGGTAAATTGCCGCGTTGTTGTCGTTGTGGTGCGGCGAGTGGCACGCAGTACATAGACATGCGCAAGGTGAGCCGGGGCTGCACCTGCGGCCTGGAAGCGTCTCATATCCTCCCCATTTTTATCTCCACACAAATTGCCATAAATACACATGGGTGCGGGTGCTCACTTAACTTGTGTGAATCCACATGAACATGTGTGAAAGGGTGTGTGCCGTATTGCGAGCGCTGGTTGTAATAATGGTGCTTTATCAATTTGATAAGGAGGCTACTGAGGTGCAAGAGGCGAACGAGGCGCAAGCGCAGCATGTGACGGCGGAGGGCGATGCCCTGCCGAAAAAAGTGTGGGTCATGAACACGGAGGTAACGCCGGCCAGCGGCACCATCATGCCAGGTCAATTTATCGACCTGGCTGTGACCGTCAGGGCGCGGGATTTAGCCCTGCATCAAGACTACGACCTGAGTGCTGACGAGATGGGCAAGGTGGTCTGCCTGGCTGAAGTGGGGGGGAGTGAGTTGCCCAGGGGGGCGGTCCCCTCCGGCACGGCCCCGTGGGTCTATGAAGCGGTCAATCCGCAGCCCAATCGGGTCACCCTGCGGGTGCGCGCCATTGGTGGAGGAGCCAACAAGACCCTGTGTGTGCGGACCCGGGCGGCGGCCCCCCAGCACCCTGGCTGGCATGACTCGAACAAGGATAACCTCGATGGCAGCGTCAGTCAGGCCCGGCTGAATCCGCCAGTGCCCCCCCCCATCGCGCTCACCCCCTGGAATAGCAATGAGACCATGTATTTTTGGGGGGATGGCACGCACTCCTGCTATAACAGTGCCGAGAAGGTCTTTTACAAAGGCAGGTATGACTTTGACGCGCGGGGGATGCGCCGCAACGACACCCTGTCCGGCTGGCCGG
>NZ_JBGLRB010000043.1:0-1062 GCF_041402305.1 Aeromonas sp. S12(2024) | reverse complement strand
GGCGTTGTTTCCCAAATCGATGCCGCTTGAATGGAACTAACTGAGGACTTGGTGATCTGATCACCACCATCCTCTTCAAGTCTGCATCATGGGCATATCGCTTCATCCCATCACCAACTGGCCTCAATACAACAAGTCTTTGATTAACCGTGGTTCACTCACCTTCTGGGTTGATACCGAGGCCATGAACAACTGGTTTCACCACGCCCATCATGGGCGGCGGGGCCGCAGCCAGCTCTACACCGACCAGACCATTTGTACCTTCCTGATACTCAAGGGGATTTTCAGCCTCACCCTGAGAGCAACTCAGGGGCTACTCGACTCCCTGTTCGTGTTGATGAATGTGCCGCTGTGCGCACCGGACTATAGCTGCGTAAGCAAGCGGGCCCGTACGGTAGCTGTGGCCTATCGACAACCCGCCAAGAGACGTATCACCGACCTGGTTATCGACTCAACCGGCCTGAAGGTATTTGGTGAAGGCGAGTGGAAGGTCAGAAAACACGGCGCTGAGAAACGGCGAGTGTGGCGCAAGTTGCATCTGGCGGTAGACCCTGTGACCCACGATATCGTGGCGGCGGAAGTGTCGTTGGAAAATGTCCATGACGCCGAGGTGTTGCCCACCTTACTCAACCCTCTGCGGCGTAAGCTGGGACATGTTTATGCGGATGGCGCTTATGACAGCAACGCCAGCCATCAGCTTATCTCGCGCAAAGGGGCGACAGCCTGTATCCCGCCCCGCAAGAACGCTGGGCTATGGAAAAAGGGGCATCCAAGAAATGAGGCCGTGCTGGTGATGCGCAAGGAAGGGCTGGCGCACTGGAAGAAGATATCGGGGTATCACCGTCGCTCGCTGGCAGAGACGGCGATGTATCGGTTCAAGCAGTTAATGATGGGCAAAATCAGTCTGCGAACATACAACGGTCAGGTAGGGGAAGTGATGGCGTATGTGAGTGCGATAAACAAACTGAACAGGCTTGGTCTGCCAGTCAGAAAGCCCCGAGTGTAACGGTCACCTGGGGCTGGGGAAGTCATGACTTTTTAGCTGATTTGGGAAACAACGCC
>NZ_JBGLRB010000042.1:0-1221 GCF_041402305.1 Aeromonas sp. S12(2024) | reverse complement strand
TGTAGATTCAATTGATCAACGCAACAACCATGTGAAAGCATGCCGTTGCGGAGGATTGTTGAATGAAGCGAACATTTACAGCAAAGGAAAAAGCGTTTGTTTTTGATCTGTGGAAGCGCGGAACAGGCTTCAGCGAGATAGCGAGAATCTTGGATTCGAAGCCCGGCACAATTTTCACCATGTTGAGGGACACGGGAGGGATCAAACCGAGCGAGCGCCGTCGAGCAGTAGCTCACCTGACGTTATCTGAGCGTGAGGAGATTCGAGCCGGTCTATCGGCACAAATGAGTATTCGTGCCATAGCACGCTCCCTTAACCGCTCTCCTTCAACAATATCTCGGGAAGTTCGACGCAATCGTGGCAGACGCGGCTACAAAGCTGTTGGTGCCAATAATCGCGCTAATCGAATGGCCAAAAGACCCAAGGTATGCCTTCTGGAGCGTAATCCGCAACTGCGGAATCTCGTGCTGGAAAAACTCGAGTTAAAATGGTCTCCGGAGCAGATCTCTGGGTGGCTCAGAAGAACGTTCCCCCGCCAGAACATGATGCAGATATCCGCCGAGACGATTTATAAAACGCTGTATTTTCGCAATCGGAGTGCGCTGCACCACCTGCTTGTTAAACATCTGCGCCGTTCTCATAGCCTGCGCCATGGGAAACGCCATACACGCAAGGGAGAAAGAGGCACCATCAATATCGTGAATGGCATATCAATCCACGAGCGCTCCAAGCACATCGATAACCGACGATCATTCGGTCACTGGGAGGGGGATTTGGTGTCCGGCACTAATAACTCCCACATAGCCACACTTGTAGATAGAAAATCGCGCTATACCGTTATTCTCAAGCTAAATGGAAAGGATGCAGGGTCTGTAAATCAAGCACTTATAAATAAATTCCAGGAACTGCCCCCCAAACTTAGGTTATCCCTGACGTGGGATCGCGGCATGGAACTGGCCAAGCATCTGGAGCTTACTGCCAGTACAGGAGTAAAGGTTTACTTCTGCGACCCTCAAAGTCCCTGGCAACGAGGTACGAACGAGAACACCAATGGTCTCATACGACAGTTTTTCCCCAAAAAGACATGCCTTGCCCAATATTCCCAGCAGGAGCTGGATAAGGTTGCAGCCCAACTAAACAGCAGGCCGAGGAAGACCCTGAAATTTAAAACACCTAAAGAAGTTATTGAAAAGGGTGTTGCGTTGACAGGTTGAATCTACA
>NZ_JBGLRB010000041.1:0-1464 GCF_041402305.1 Aeromonas sp. S12(2024) | reverse complement strand
TCGATGGGAAGCAGGTTAATATTCCTGCACGACTTGTAATTGCGATGGGGGGACGGAGAAGGCTAGGTGGGCCAGGCGACGGTTGTCCTGGTGAAAGTGCGTAGGTGGTGTTTCTAGGCAAATCCGGAGACACAACACTGAGACACGAGACGAACACACTACGGTGTGGAAGCCATTGATGCCCTGCTTCCAGGAAAAGCCTCTAAGCTTCAGATTACAAGTCATCGTACCCCAAACCGACACAGGTGGTCGGGTAGAGAATACCAAGGCGCTTGAGAGAACTCGGGTGAAGGAACTAGGCAAAATAGAACCGTAACTTCGGGAGAAGGTTCGCTCTTGACAGTGAAGTCCCTTGCGGATGGAGCAGTTGGGAGTCGCAGTGACCAGATGGCTGGGACTGTTTATCAAAAACACAGCACTCTGCAAACACGAAAGTGGACGTATAGGGTGTGACACCTGCCCGGTGCCGGAAGGTTAATTGATGGGGTTAGCGCAAGCGAAGCTCTTGATCGAAGCCCCGGTAAACGGCGGCCGTAACTATAACGGTCCTAAGGTAGCGAAATTCCTTGTCGGGTAAGTTCCGACCTGCACGAATGGTGTAACCATGGCCATGCTGTCTCCACCCGAGACTCAGTGAAATCGAATTCGCCGTGAAGATGCGGTGTACCCGCGGCTAGACGGAAAGACCCCGTGAACCTTTACTACAGCTTGGCACTGAACATTGAACCTACATGTGTAGGATAGGTGGGAGGCTTTGAAGGCGTGACGCCAGTTGCGCTGGAGCCGTCCTTGAAATACCACCCTTGTATGTTTGATGTTCTAACGCAGGGCCCTGAATCGGGCTCGCGGACAGTGCCTGGTGGGTAGTTTGACTGGGGCGGTCTCCTCCCAAAGAGTAACGGAGGAGCACGAAGGTTGGCTAATCCTGGTCGGACATCAGGAGGTTAGTGCAATGGCATAAGCCAGCTTAACTGCGAGACGGACAGGTCGAGCAGGTACGAAAGTAGGTCATAGTGATCCGGTGGTTCTGAATGGAAGGGCCATCGCTCAACGGATAAAAGGTACTCCGGGGATAACAGGCTGATACCGCCCAAGAGTTCATATCGACGGCGGTGTTTGGCACCTCGATGTCGGCTCATCACATCCTGGGGCTGAAGTCGGTCCCAAGGGTATGGCTGTTCGCCATTTAAAGTGGTACGCGAGCTGGGTTCAGAACGTCGTGAGACAGTTCGGTCCCTATCTGCCGTGGGCGTTGGATGATTGAAGGGAGTTGCTCCTAGTACGAGAGGACCGGAGTGAACGAACCTCTGGTGTTCGGGTTGTCACGCCAGTGGCACTGCCCGGTAGCTAAGTTCGGAATCGATAACCGCTGAAAGCATCTAAGCGGGAAGCGAGCCCTGAGATGAGTCATCCCTGACCCCTTGAGGGTCCTAAAGGGCCGTTGGAGACCACAACGTTGATAGG
>NZ_JBGLRB010000040.1:0-1499 GCF_041402305.1 Aeromonas sp. S12(2024) | reverse complement strand
TGCTCTTTAACAATCTGGAAAGCTGATTTAAAAAGTAGTTCTCAAACATTTGTTACAAGTGCTTTGGAAACTTCTTGGCGAAAACCAAATTTTATTTGGTCCTTGTTGTACGACAACAAGCTGTGCCGGTTTCACCGACACTTCTTGGGGTTGTATGGTTAAGTGACTAAGCGTACATGGTGGATGCCTTGGCAGTCAGAGGCGATGAAGGACGTACTAACCTGCGATAAGCTGTGAGAAGTCGGTAAGAGACGCTATTACTCACAGATTTCCGAATGGGGAAACCCACCCGAGATAACTCGGGTATCTGTTACTGAATACATAGGTAACAGAGGCGAACCGGGAGAACTGAAACATCTAAGTACCCCGAGGAAAAGAAATCAACCGAGATTCCCTCAGTAGCGGCGAGCGAACGGGGATTAGCCCTTAAGCATCTTGGAAGTTAGTGGAACGGTCCTGGAAAGGCCGGCGATACAGGGTGATAGCCCCGTACACGAAAACAACCTTGATGTGAAATCGAGTAGGGCGGGACACGTGACATCCTGTCTGAATATGGGGGGACCATCCTCCAAGGCTAAATACTCCTGACTGACCGATAGTGAACCAGTACCGTGAGGGAAAGGCGAAAAGAACCCCTGTGAGGGGAGTGAAATAGAACCTGAAACCGTGTACGTACAAGCAGTGGGAGCCCTTCGGGGTGACTGCGTACCTTTTGTATAATGGGTCAGCGACTTACATTTTGTAGCGAGGTTAACCGTATAGGGGAGCCGTAGGGAAACCGAGTCTTAACTGGGCGTCTAGTTGCAAGGTGTAGACCCGAAACCGGGTGATCTAGCCATGGGCAGGTTGAAGGTTGAGTAACATCAACTGGAGGACCGAACCCACTAACGTTGCAAAGTTAGGGGATGACCTGTGGCTGGGGGTGAAAGGCCAATCAAACTCGGAGATAGCTGGTTCTCCCCGAAAGCTATTTAGGTAGCGCCTCGGACGAATACTACTGGGGGTAGAGCACTGTTTGGGCTAGGGGGTCATCCCGACTTACCAACCCCATGCAAACTCCGAATACCAGTAAGTAATATCCGGGAGACACACGGCGGGTGCTAACGTCCGTCGTGAAGAGGGAAACAACCCAGACCGCCGGCTAAGGTCCCAAAGTTCTGGTTAAGTGGGAAACGATGTGGGAAGGCTCAGACAGCTAGGATGTTGGCTTAGAAGCAGCCATCATTTAAAGAAAGCGTAATAGCTCACTAGTCGAGTCGGCCTGCGCGGAAGATGTAACGGGGCTCAAACCAGGCACCGAAGCCGCGGATTCACACTTATGTGTGAGTGGTAGGGGAGCGTTCTGTAAGTCTGCGAAGGTGTATCGAGAGGTATGCTGGAGATATCAGAAGTGCGAATGCTGACGTAAGTAACGATAAAGGGGGTGAAAAGCCTCCTCGCCGGAAGACCAAGGGTTCCTGTCCAACGTTAATCGGGGCAGGGTGAGTCGACCCCTAAGG
>NZ_JBGLRB010000039.1:0-1499 GCF_041402305.1 Aeromonas sp. S12(2024) | reverse complement strand
GGCTCACCTTGCGCATGTCTATGTACTGCGTGCCACTCGCCGCACCACAACGACAACAACGCGGCAATTTACCCCAATAGGCAGATTGCCGCCCATCGCATTCGTTACCCACACAAGAGGACTCCAATAGCGGCCACATCAAGGCAGGATGATGGAGGGTCAAACCCCCTACAACATGTTCAAGAAGGGTCTGAAATTGATACCGAAGGAAGTGCGCACTAACGTAGCGTAAACAAGACACCGGTTTGAGGCCGGCGTCAGGTGATAACCAGATCTGTACAATCACCCCCTCTGGTTCCAGTTGTTTTCGCCAGCCATGAACAGTTGCAATGCCAACACCAATATCACAGTGACCTGTCTGAGGCTCCAGTTATAGGGGCATCATATGCATGATGGATCTCTCCCTAAGCTCAGGCGCAATCCTGTGATTAGCCATTTTACAGCTCGAGCCCCCAGTGAAAAAAAATCAGGCGACAACTACCCTGCCACTGGGGGTTCATGAACGGCCGGAATATGCAACCAGTACACTTAAAACTGGCGCCGAACGGAGGAGGCTCGCACATCAGGCGTTTGACCATTTAGTAAGCGGCGCATGTGATGGTTATTCGAGAATGTAACGCCAGCGCCGTGATAGCCACTGACCTTAGCTTGCCCGAAGCCCTCTCTAGACAGCTCATTGCTCAGTGTTTGGGCAAAAGGTTCGGCCACAACACGCTTTTTGCCAAAAAGCCCGAAAAGACCCGTTCTTTTCGTTATCGGCAAGCTCGCTTCCATGAGGTCATTACCTTGGAATGAGCGTGGCTCCCGAGTATCAGCACTGTTGCAAGCCAGAGCCCGTATGTCGATGAACTCCTTTTCAAGCCCCCCTGTTGCCAACTGACGAGCGACCTCACTAGCAGTAGCCATACCCATAGCCATATCCTGGTCAGCTGCTAGAAAATTCTTGCCCGGACCACCGTGCCCGAGAATGTACAGTTTATGCTGCTGAGCTGAGGATAGTGTGCTCAGTATAGTGTTGCTAGTGATTGAGAGTTGGTTCAACGCGTTGACTTGGCCTTTGAGCCTATTCATATTTGACATCATTTCGTTAAAGGTATCTACGCCCAAAAAATTGGCTATTTGATCCTGGGGCACGTTAGCCATTTGCATAATGTCATTCATTGTGCCTTGAATTTTTTGGATCATCGCATTCCGAGTTGCGATCTGATTGCTCCTGTATTGTTCAAGGGATATTCTATCCTGTGAGTTTTGACTGATCAGGACTCGAGGAGACTTACCACTCTGTTCGCGACGTATATTATGGGTTGCAGCTTGGATGACCACATCAGGGGAGGAAAATGGTGCATACAAAAAGCCCTCTCCATTAAGGCCTGTATTGTCCATAAATTTCACAGGATTATTGCGCACCATCCGGTACAGGTTCAGCCCATCCACCGTCCCCGCTGGGTCTGCGTTCAACCAACGACCCACCCACGGCTGGTAATACCGGTACCCGTAAT
>NZ_JBGLRB010000037.1:0-2456 GCF_041402305.1 Aeromonas sp. S12(2024) | reverse complement strand
TCACAGGATTATTGCGCACCATCCGGTACAGGTTCAGCCCATCCACCGTCCCCGCTGGGTCTGCGTTCAACCAACGACCCACCCACGGCTGGTAATACCGGTACCCGTAATAGTACAACCCCGTGGCGTCCCGCTCTTTACCCGAGTAACGCACCGTCTTGTACTTCGCTTCCACCACCGAGCGTACCGACCACACCGCCGTTCCCCCATACGGGTAATACTCCTCCTGCGTCAAAATATCCGCCCCCTGGTTCAGCTCCAACATGCTGCTGCTCAGGTGATTGTCCACGCTGTAACGCAACACATCATTCTCCATGCTCGCCGGCTTGCCTTGCGCCCAGTGTAATAGTCTCACCGACCCCGCTCCGCCCTGCTCGATGACCAACACATGCAAGTCCTCTGTCAGCGTCGCGCTGCTGGCACTGCGAAACAGCGACCGGGTCACTTTCTGCTCCCAGCTTTGCCGCAACTCGAGCCCCGGCAAGTAAATCACTGTCTCTCGCCTGACCCGCTGGTTGGCCACATCAATGACCGTCTCCGTAGTCTTGCTTAACCGCACGCCCTGTGTGCTGTAGCGATAGCGCTCGATATCACTGCCTGAGCCACGTGCCACCAGGGTGGCGCTGCGCAATTGGTTCTGACCATCCCAACGCAGCGGCTGGCCCGTTGCCAGCGCCTTCACATTGCCCGCACTATCGAAATACCCTTCAACATCTGCCGGGCGCAGGGCTGGGTCAGCAGTTTGCGCCACCGCCCGGTTGCTGCGGTCTGACACCACCATTTCCCGGGTATAGCCGTGCCCTGTCGCGGGGAGATGTTGGATACGCACCAGATTGCCCCCCCGGTCATACCCGTAGGTCCGGGTATAGTTGCGCAACTGTTGGGTGTCCGTCGGAATGGGGATGAGCGGGGTTGGCAGGGCGCTGCCCTGTGGGAGCACATTGTCATTCTCACGGCCAGTGGCCTTGATGAGCTGGTAGAGAGAGTCGTATTCATACTGATTGTTGGCAGACACCCGCTGGTTCTTGTAAAAGCGCGTGGCGGTGGAGACATCCTCGATGCCCAGCACATTACCGACCGGGTCATAGCGATAGCGCAGGTCCTGCAGCACAGAAGTGCGACCCGCCTGAGTGGGGCGAGTGGTCCGCATCTGGCTCAGTCGCAAACTGGTGGGGTCATAGGTATATTCAGTCAACACCCCGTTGCCCGCAGTCTCTTTAAGTTTCAGCCCTGCTGCGTTGTATTCCAGCTCATGGACTATCACCCGTTCAGCCTGTCCTTTCTGAGTGAGGTAGGTCCCCTTGAGGTGGCCGGTCGGCAGATAGGTGTGGCGTTGCTGATTGCCCATCGCATCGGTCTGGGTGAGCATCTCCCCCAGCGCGTTATAGGTCCACCGGGTGGTATAGGTGTTGTCCGTACCCGACAACAGCAGGCTTTGCCAATCGCTTTCTGTGCTTCCCCGCCAATCGCTCTCCATGTCCTCCACCGCCAGTAGCCGACGTAATTCCACCAACGGCTTGCCCAGCAAACTGACTGAGGTGAGGGCCCGCAAGCCACCCAGGTCGTAATGACGCACCAATTGCCCCTTGAGGTTATGGGATTGCGCCTCTGCCTCCGGCAACGTGTCGCCATAGACCATGCGTTCGATAACCCGGGGCTGGTCGGGGCTACCCGTTTTCCCCTCGTAAATGGCCACGGGACGGTCCAGGGCGTCATAGGCAAACGTGTGCACCGTGCCAGCCTGATTCACCCGATACAGGGGGCGGGCTGCTGCATCATGCAGCAGCACTTGCCAACCCGCATCCAGACTGTGGGTCAATAACGGTTTACCGCTCAGGGACGTCAGGTAGGTGAAGTTGGGGCTGACCTCGGGGCGTTGCTCACGCAGCGCCGCCAAGCGCGGGTCAATGCTGGTACTCAGGTGTCCGGCATCATTGTGGGTGTGACAGGTAGTACGCACATCGATGCTCTCACCGGGCGCTGCGCGATAAAGCTGCACTTCCCGGACGATCAAGCCCCGGTTGTCGAGTACCTGTATATCCGGGGTATCCCGACATACCTGGGCAAAGTGGGTATTCACTGCTTCAGGGTGTTCCATTGGGTGGTATCTCCTGTTGAAAGAGGACGGAGGGATGGCCGTGTGCGACCAACGCCCGCCAGCGGGTGGAGCAGGGGCAAACATGCCCCACCACAACTACAGAAAGGGGCCTCAAGAGGCCCCGCGTTAAGAGGTCGAGGGTGGCGCAGGCGCTGGGGTTTATCCATATCCACAGCGCGTGTTGCGCCATGTGTGCCGCCGCATGGGCCGGGAGGGGGATTAGGTGAGCTGGTTCCAGCCAGGCAATGCGCTGTTGCTGCGATAGCCCTGGGCATCAAAGCCATCCCGGTTGGTGACCAGACTGCCCTCAATCTGGGAGTGGGTGCCGTCGTGCCAGAACACCCGGAAGGAGTTCTCT
>NZ_JBGLRB010000036.1:0-4161 GCF_041402305.1 Aeromonas sp. S12(2024) | reverse complement strand
AAGTCGAGAGCTTGAGCGATACGCATAAAAAATCCGAAACCAATCAACAGGTTTCGGATTTTCACACAACAGAAGGATCGGTCAATGGATCCTTAACTGATCGGCATTAGCCTCGAGCGCCCTGTTTCATTTTTGTCTGTTTCCGGATCATCAGTTCAGCGGCGGCGTGATGCCAAAGCGGAACAGGGTGGCCTGGGTGGTATCGGTCAGTTCGCCCACCCCCACCACGCTCCACAGCTCCTCTTCCAGCTTGCGCGCCTTGTGGATGGCGAACTTGGCGATGTAGTCCAGCTCGTTGGCGATGAAGTTGGTGTCGGGCCGTCCGGTACGGGAGATACCGACCAGCACCGAGTAGAACTCCCCCTGTTGCTGCGCCAGCTCGATGAACTGACGCTTCTCTTTGAGGTTGGCAAAGCTGCTGGCCAGCCGGCTGCTGAAGATGGGCAGGCCGGCCTTGGTCTGGATGCTGGCGATATAGACCTCCTCCTCTCTCGGTTTGTCCTCCCGCTCGATGGCACGCAGCGGGTTCATCAGCAGCTCCTTGAGCAGCTCCCCCTGAAACAGCGGGTAGAGGTTCTCCTGCTCCGGCAGCTCGGCACAGGCTTGCAGCAGCCGCTGCAGACTGCGCGGTTGCAGGGATTTGCCGATGGAGGCCGGTTTGGGGGCGCCTTTCAGCTTGTTGACATAGACCGGCGAGTTGAACAAGTGGTGGGTATAGATGTTGCGCAGTGCCCGCGCCAGCCCGCGATAGCGGCGCTGCTCCTGCGCCGCCTTGAGCTTGTTCTGGTTGCTCTCGATCAGCAGGCTGAAGAACTGGCGGCCGGTATGGCGATCCGAATCCCCTTCGATGCAGAGGTGCAGCACGGTGCGGGTCATGTTGAGGCTGACCAGCCGGTAGGAGAGGCGCTGCAGGTCCATGCTCTTGGAGAGCTCCTGCAAGCGGGGCAGGGCGATGGTCACCACATCGTTCTTCTCGCCGATAAAGGCATCTTCCAGCTCGATTTGCAGGCCGTGAGTCGAGATGTCGCGGGTCCAGCCGATCCAGGATTTGCCGTTGTGATGGATGGCGACCGCGGTCTTGTGGATGTAGCGCGACTCCTTGCGCAGCTGAACATAGTGCAGGGTCTCGATCTCGAACGGGGCAACCCCCTGCTCGTGACCAAAGCGTTGCAGCTCGTTGGCGTTGTTGCTGACGCCTTCCTGATGGAACTCTTCCCGCTGGGACTCCAGGCCGATCTCCTGCAGCAGACCGCAGTAGCCGATCTGTTTGAGCCGCTCGAGCAGCAGGATATCTTGCAACTGCGGGTTGTCCTGCCCCTGCAGTTGCCCCACATCCGCCTCGACGAGATCGCATGCCTCCAGCGTGAACTTGTAGACACGCCAGCTGGGCCGGCGTGAGCCCACCTGGAAGAAGAGGGCGGTGAGGCCACTCTGACGCAGCTCCTCGGTGGTGGCGGAGAAGAAGTAGATGTGGCTGCGCACTGTGTGGGTAAAGCAGTAGATGGTGATCTCGGTGGTGGTGCCGGGGGCCGGGCAGAGCCGTTTCATCCGCTCTGCGCTGAAAAGCCCCGCGAGGGCATCGCGGTTTTTCTCATCGCGCCAATACTCCAGCAGGTGCTGGTTGTTTTCCGTACGCAGGGCAATCTCGAGATTGGGGCTGTCGCCGGTGCCGAAGAAGAGCGGCATGCCGGTCATGCGCGGCAGGTAGAACTGCTCATACCCCTTGATGATGGCGGCGGAGAGCAGATAGTCGACGCTGACCCGATATCGGATCTTGTTGGCATCGATAAAGTCGCTGAGGAAGGCATCGAAGGCGGGCTGTTCGCCGGAGCGCACCAGCCGCAGCCAGTATTTCCCCTCTTTGCTCTCTTCGCCGAGGATCTGATAGCCGACCGGCTGATGCAGCACCGGATTGGGGGTGTCCCGCTCCAGTCCGGTAAAGAAGACCTCTACCTGGGCGCCGGTGTGATAGCTCGGCAGATAGGGAACCGAGACCCGCATGCCACCCAGCGAGAGATCTGAACTCTTGGCGAACAGCTTCTCACCATCCTGAAACTTGATCAGCACCGGCGAGCTGAAGTGCATCCGCTCCTGACGGCGGCCGTAGTAGCTGGCAAAGGCAATGGTGTTGACATCATATTGCCGGAAGGGGCTGGCCGGCGGCGACAGCTGACCATCCACGCGGGCGTTGTGGTGCTGTTTTTGCCACTGTTGCAGCACCTCGTAGACGCCGAGGGTATAGATATCGCGGTAGAGATAGCACTGGGACTGGAACAGGGCAATCGCATCGGCGGGCATGAAGTGAGTGATGCCGTCGAACTCATGCACCAGGCACTCATCCTCCAGCTCATCGCGCATGTCGATGACCCTGCGGCAGGGGGAGCACTTGCGCTTGAGCTCCATCTTGATCAGAAAACGGCTGTTGCTGTTTTCCTCCTGGGTCATGCGGTTGAAGATCTCCTCGAAATCTTTCTCCCGCAGCAAGGGGACGAGTTGTTCAATCAGATGTTGCTGGTGTTCTGAATCCATTTGTTCCTGCCACGGAAAGTCACTTTTCCGATTCTGGGTTTGATCTGTCGGTCGCAAACAAGTATATCAAGCAGGAATTCATCCTGTCCCCGAGTTATCAATGGCCAAAAATAAAACTGCTTATGTTTGTTCCGAATGTGGTGCCGACTTCACACGCTGGCAAGGTCAATGCAGCGAGTGCAAGGAGTGGAATACCATTACCGAGGTGCGCCTCGGTTCGGTGAGCCCCGCTGGCAAGGGTGCCCGTTACACCGGTTATGCCGGCGCGGTCGGCAGTCAGGTACAGACACTGGCAGAGATCGCCACCACCGAAATTCCCCGTTTTACCTCAGGTTTCAAGGAGCTGGATCGGGTGCTTGGTGGCGGTGTGGTGCCCGGCTCGGCCATTCTGATCGGCGGCAACCCGGGGGCGGGCAAGTCGACCCTGCTGCTGCAGACCATGTGTGGTCTCGCTGAGCGGATGAAAACCCTCTATGTCACCGGCGAGGAGTCGCTCCAGCAGGTGGCGATGCGGGCCAACCGCCTTGGGCTACCCACCGACAAGCTGCGGATGCTTTCCGAGACCAGCGTCGAGCAGATCTGCTTGATTGCCCAGCAGGAGCAGCCGCAGATCATGGTGATTGACTCCATTCAGGTGATGCATGTGGCGGATGTGCAATCGTCCCCCGGTTCTGTCTCGCAGGTGCGCGAAGCGGCGGCGCTGCTGACCCGCTATGCCAAGCAGAATCATGTGGCCATCTTCATGGTGGGTCATGTGACCAAGGATGGCAGTCTGGCGGGCCCCAAGGTGCTGGAACACTGTATCGACTGCTCTGTGCTGCTTGATGGTGGCCATGACTCCCGTTTTCGGACTCTGCGCTCCCACAAGAACCGCTTCGGCGCGGTCAACGAGCTGGGGGTCTTTGCCATGACTGAACAGGGGATGCGTGAGGTGAGCAACCCCTCTGCCATCTTCCTCAGCCGGGGGCAGGAGCAGGCGCCCGGTTCCATCGTCATGGTAATCTGGGAGGGCACCCGACCGCTGCTGGTGGAGTTGCAGGCGCTGGTGGACTACTCCCAGCTCTCCAACCCGCGGCGGGTGGCGGTGGGGATGGATCACAACCGGCTCGCCATGTTGCTGGCGGTGCTGCACCGTCACGGCGGGTTGCAGATGGCGGATCAGGATGTCTTCATCAACGTGGTCGGCGGGGTCAAGGTCGAGGAGACCAGTGCGGACTTGGCGCTGCTGCTGGCGATGGTCTCCAGCTTCCGGGACCAAGCGCTGCCCAAGGATCTGGTGGTGTTCGGCGAAGTGGGCCTTTCCGGTGAAATTCGCCCGGTGCCGTCCGGCCAGGAGCGGTTGCAGGAGGCGGCCAAGCACGGTTTTCGTCGAGCCATCGTGCCGCACGCCAATGCCCCCAAGCATCCCATCGAAGGGATGGAAGTGGTGCCGGTCAAGAAGCTGTCTGAGGCACTCGAGGCGCTGTAATCCCTCAGCATTGCAATCGAGACAACCGCACAACGAAAAAAGAGCGCCTCGGCGTAATGCCGATCAGTTAAGGATCCATTGACCGATCCTTCTGTTGTGTGAAAATCCGAAACCTGTTGATTGGTTTCGGATTTTTTATGCGTATCGCTCAAGCTCTCGACTTC
>NZ_JBGLRB010000035.1:0-14436 GCF_041402305.1 Aeromonas sp. S12(2024) | reverse complement strand
GTTCAATCTGAGCCATGATCAAACTCTTCAATTTAAGTTTGGTTGCTTCGAAAAGCGGCTCAATGAATTGCTGAATTAACTGCTGCAACTTTCGTTGCTTTGGTCACTTCATCAGACATTGAAAATCAAAAATTGTTTTTGATGCTCGATGCTGTGAGTGCCCACACAGATTGCTTGATTCAAATTGTTAAAGAGCGACGCAACAGTTCGTTGCTGCGGGAGTGGAATTCTACTCAACCGCTTTCTCGAGTCAAGCCTTATTTTCAGAGGCTTTTCGAGGTTATCGACGAGGTTGTTTGCGTTGCCGCTTGCCCTGTCGATGGAGGCGCATTATAGGGATCTGGATCACGCTTGCAAGGGTGTTTTCGAATTAAATTCTCATTTTTGGTTCAACCGTTCACTAATCACCCAAAAAGCGCATTTATCCTGCAATAACACACCCGTTTGGCGAGCTCGCTATCCTCTAGATGGCGTGGCGATGGTAGCAGATCAAGGTTGTGGCGATTTGGTCTCTCTACATCTATATGCATGGTGATCGAGGTCACGCCTTCGGGTAACATAGCGCCCCTTTGCGATTCACACACTCTTGGGCTTTGGAGAGTTTAATGCCTTTTGCACTTGGCCAGCGTTGGATTAGTGATACAGAGACGGATCTGGGGTTGGGGACTGTCGTTGCTGTTGAAGGACGCATGGTTACCCTGTTGTTTCCGGCTACCGGTGAAAACCGCATGTATGCCAAAGAAGAGGCGCCGGTCACCCGGGTCAGCTTCAATGTGGGCGATCAGATCACCAGTCACGAAGACTGGACCATGACGGTCGACGAAGTGCAGGAGAAAGACGGCCTGCTTATATATGTAGGTGTGCGCACCGACAATAATGAGCCCGTTGCCCTCAAAGAAGTGTTTCTCAACAACTTTATCAAGTTCAACAAGCCGCAGGATCGCCTGTTCGCCGGTCAGATCGATCGGATGTCCCGCTTCACCCTGCGCTACGAAGCGTTGATCAACCAGCACCAACGTCGTCGCAACCCGACTCGTGGTCTGGCCGGTGGCCGGGTCAGCCTGATCCCGCACCAGCTCTACATTGCCCACGAGGTGGGTCACCGCTACGCTCCGCGTGTACTGCTGGCCGATGAGGTGGGTCTGGGCAAGACCATCGAAGCGGGCATGATCATTCATCAGCAACTGCTCTCCGGCCGTGCCCATCGCGTACTCATTCTGCTGCCCGAAACTTTGCAGCACCAATGGCTGGTCGAAATGCTGCGCCGCTTCAACCTGCACTTCTCCCTGTTTGACGAGGAGCGCTGTATCGAGGCGTTTGCCGATGCGGAGAACCCCTTCGAGACCGAACAGCTGGTGATCTGCAGCCTCGACTTCCTGCGCAAGAAGCGTCGTCGCTTCGAGCAGGTGCTGGAAGCCGAGTGGGATCTGCTGGTTGTCGACGAAGCCCACCATCTGGAGTGGAGTGAAGAGGCGCCGAGCCGTGCCTATGAAATGGTGGAAGCGCTGGCCGAACAGGTGCCGGGCGTGCTGCTGCTGACTGCGACACCGGATCAGCTGGGCCACCAGAGCCACTTTGCCCGTCTGCGCCTGCTCGATCCCGAACGTTTCTACGACTACGAGGCTTTCCTCGCCGAGGAGCAGGCCTATGGTCAGGTCGCCAGCGCAGCGCAAGAGCTGCTGGATGGCGAGACCCTGAGCGATGAAACCAGACAGATCCTCGCCAGCCAGCTGGAAGGGCTGGACTTGAGCGATGCTGAGGCCCGCCAGCAGGCAGTCGCCAAGCTGCTGGACCAGCACGGCACCGGCCGGGTGCTGTTCCGTAACAGCCGCGCCAATATTCAGGGCTTCCCCGAGCGTCACCTCAACGTCTACCCTATGCCGCTGCCGGAGCAGTACAAGACTGCCATCAAGGTGATGGGCATGATGGGTGGTAACGGTGGCGATCTGCAGACCCGTGCCCTGCGCTACCTCTATCCCGAGAAGATCTTCCAGCAGTTCGAAGGCGACAACGCCACCTGGACCCAGTTCGACCCGCGCGTAGAATGGTTGCTGGAGCTGCTGCTCTCAGCCCGCCAGCAGAAGGTGCTGGTGATCTGCTCCGAAGCGGCGACCGCTATCGCGCTGGAAGAGGCGCTGCGTACCCGTGAAGGGATCCGTGGTGCCGTGTTCCACGAAGGGATGTCGATCCTCGAGCGGGACAAGGCCTCCGCCTATTTCGCCCAGCAAGAGGGTGGCGCCCAAGTGCTGCTCTGCTCCGAGATCGGTTCAGAAGGACGCAACTTCCAGTTTGCCAGTCATCTGGTGCTGTTCGATCTGCCGCTCAATCCGGATCTGCTGGAACAACGTATCGGCCGACTGGATCGTATCGGTCAGCAGAATACCGTCGAGATCCACGTTCCCTATCTGGAAGGGACTGCCCAGCGCGCCCTGCAGCTCTGGTATCACGATGGTCTGGACGCGTTCGAGCAGACCTGCCCGACTGCCCGCCCGGTATTCGAAGCGGTACGTGACGAGCTGTTCGAGCTGCTGGCCGCCAACACCAGCGATCAGGCAGCCCTCGACGCCCTGCTGGTCAAGACCCGCGAACTGCACGAGCCGCTCAAGGCACGACTGGAGCAGGGCCGCGATCGCCTGCTGGAGATCCACTCCAGCGGTGGTGCCGCCGCCCAGCAGCTGGTCGACAAGCTGGCCGCCGAAGATGACGACACCGCCATGATCTCCTTCGCTCTCAAGATGTTCGACGAGATCGGCGTCAATCAGGATGACCGTGGCGAGAACGCGCTGGTGCTGACCCCCGGGGATCACATGCTGGTCTCCAGCTTCCCGGGCCTGCCGCAAGACGGCATGACCATCACCTTCGATCGCAATACCGCCCTGTCGCGGGATGACATGGCGCTGCTCTCCTGGGATCACCCCATGATGCGCGGCGGTATCGACCTGATCCTGGGCTCCGAGATCGGTGCCACCTCGGTCGCACTGCTCAAGAACAAGGCGCTGCCCATCGGCTCCATCCTGCTTGAGCTGATCTTCGTTGCCGAATCTGCGGCCCATCCCCAGCTCTACCGCTTCATGCCGCCGACGCCAATCCGTCTGCTGATGGACAAGAACGGCCAGAATCTGGGTGAGAAAGTGGCGTTCGATGCCTTCAACCGCCAGCTGACTCCGGTCAATCGCCACCTCGGCAGCAAGCTCGTGACTGCATCCCAGCCGGTGATCCACGGTCTGATTGGCAAGGGGCAAGCCATTGCCGAAGAGCTGAAAGCCGGGATTGTCGACAAGGCCCGCGCCCAGATGGCGCAGATCCTGCAGCAGGATCTGGATCGTCTGGAAGCGCTCAAGGCAGTCAACCCGAACGTGCGCGACAGCGAACTGGATTATCTGCGCAATCTGCAGGCAGAATTGCACCACCTGATCGATCAGACCCAACTCAAGCTGGATGCCATCCGCTTTATCGTGATCACCCATAACTGACAAGGTACCGACCGACAGCGGCCAGACCCAGCTCAAACTGGATACCCAAGGCCGCTTTGTCGTGGTTACCCATAACTGATGGGGGCTTGCCCCCACCTTCTGATGCGAGACATTTATGTTTGAATACTCACCGCCTCTGGAACCCTGGCTCGATATCCTGTTCAAGGACAAGGACATCATGGTGGTCAACAAGCCCACTGGCCTGCTAAGCGTCCCCGGGCGCGGCCCCGAGAATGAAGACAGCGTCCTGCATCGGGTGAAACAGCAGCACCCCAAGGCGGCGGCAGCTCATCGCCTCGACATGTCCACCACTGGCGTCATTGTCATTCCCCTCAATCCCAACTCTCATCGGGAGCTGAGCCGACAATTTCGCGAGCGGGAGACCGAGAAGCACTACCTCGCCTGGGTGTGGGGTGAGCCGGGGGCAGAGTCGGGTCAGGTTGACCTGCCGCTCTGCGTCGACTGGCCCAACCGCCCGAAACAGAAGGTGGATCACGAGGAGGGGCGTCACGCCCTGACCCTGTGGGAAAAACTGAAAGTGGAGAACGGCAACAGCCTGATCAAGCTGACCCCCATCACAGGTCGCTCGCACCAGCTGCGCGTCCATATGCTGGAGCTGGGGCACCCGATCCTGGGTGACAACCTCTACGCCCATCCGGATGCGCTGGCGGCTGCGCCCCATCTCTACCTGCATGCGGCCATGTTGACCATCAGTCACCCCCGTAGCGGCGAGCGGATGACCTTCGAGGCGCCGGCACCTTTCCCGGTCTGACCCCAAAATCGCAGAGATAAAAAAGCCCCCATCGCAAGATGGGGGCTTTTTCATTAGGGTCAGACGCGAATATCGATCTTGCTTCCCAGAGAAGCGCTGGCCGATGTCGGTGCAACCGGCGCTGATTGCGCTGCGTTTTGCAGCAGCTTCAGCGCAGCTTCGCCCTCTTGGGTCTGCTGTTTCTTGGCCAGGCTGGCCGTCATCAGAGCAGAACCAAACGACGCATTTGCAGAACTTGATATATCCATAGGGTTCCTCCTGCACTCAACAGTATCGGCCAAGCGGCCCCGAACATAAGCACTGAATGCAAAACAATCTGAAAGTCGCTTTTCTATCAATCAGATAGCAATAGCATTCATGGTCCCTGTTCACCGCTGGATGACGCCTTCAAGCTCCTGTGCCGTCATCGCCCGAAGCACCTTGCAGGGGTTGCCAGCCGCCACCACATTGGCGGGCACGTCTTTGGTCACCACCGAGCCTGCACCGATGACGCTGTTGTCACCGATAGTGACGCCGGGGCAGATGACGACGCTGCCGCCGATCCAGACGTTGTGACCGATCCGTACCGGCTTGCCGAACTCGACACCCTGGATACGTGGCGCCACCGCCACCGGATGAGCGGCGGTGTAGATCTGCACCCCGGGCGCCAGCAGCACATTGTCGCCGATGTGCACCTCACAGACGTCGAGGATGGTGCAATTGACGTTGGCGTAGAAGTTCTCGCCGACGAAGATGTTGGCACCATAGTCGCAGAAGAATGGTGGATTGATGGCGCACTCCTGGCCGCGGCTACCAAGCAGCTCGTGCAGCAAAGCATCCCGCGCCGGTTTCTCCTGCCAGCTGGTGTTGAAGGTGTGATAAAGCCTTCGGCAGCGCTCACGTGCCGCTTTGAGCTCGGGATCCCCCGCATCATAAGGCTCCCCCGCCACCATCTTCTGCCACTCGGTACCGAGCACCACCTTCTCCATTACCTACTCCATCAGCCAGATCAGGGATTCATAAGGGCGCAGCATACCCGATTGCGGTTGGGCCGGGCTATCGGGGTAGTTGCCGAGCAGCAGCCGACCTTGAGCGCTTTGCAGCTCGGCAGGCAAGGCAAACTCCACCGGCTCGCCGTAGAAGTTGCTCACCACCAGCAGGGTCTGACCGTTGGCACGGCGGGCATAGGCCCAGATCTGCGGGTGCCCGGCCAGTAGCTCCTGATAATCCCCCACAGTGAAGATGGGGTGCGCCTTGCGAATGGCGATGAGATCCCGATAGTGCCAGAACACCGAGTGCTGGTCGGCCAGCGCCGCCTCGGCGTTGATCTCGGGATAGTTGGCGGCAGGCTTGAGCCAGGGCGTCCCGCTGGTGAAACCTGCATTGGCCGCTGCGCTCCACTGCATCGGCGTGCGCGAGTTGTCGCGGGACTTGGCGCCGAGAATGGCGAGGATCTCGGCCTCGCTCATCCCTTCCGCCTGCTTGATGGCGAAGATGTTGCGGCTCTCCACATCCTGATAGTCATCGATGCGCTGATAGCCGGGGTTGGTCATGCCGATCTCCTCCCCCTGATAGATGTAGGGGGTGCCCTGCAAACCGTGCAGCGTGCTGGCCAGCATCTTGGCGGCTACAACTCTATGCTCGCCCTCATCGCCGAAACGGGAGACGATGCGCGGTTGGTCGTGATTGCACCAGAACAGCGCCGACCATCCCTTGCCGTGCATACCGCTCTGCCAGTGGTTGAAGATGCGCTTGAGTTCGAGGAAATCGAACGGCGCCTTGGTCCACTTGTCGCCGTTGGGGTAATCCACCTTCAAATGGTGGAAGTTGAACACCATGGAGAGCTCTGAGCCGTCCAGCGCGCCGTAGCGCTGGCAGTGTTCCAGCGAAGTGGAGGACATCTCCCCCACCGTCATGGCGCCCACCGGGGCAAAGACGTCGCGGCTCACATCCTGCAGGAATTCGTGGATGCGCGGCCCGTCGGTGTAGAAGCGGCGGCCATCGCCAATCTCGTCGTCCGGGAACGCCTGATCCTTGGAGATAAGGTTGATGACATCGAGGCGGAACCCGTCCACCCCCTTCTTGGCCCAGAAGTGGATGATCTTTTTCACCTCGGCGCGCACTGTGGGATTTTCCCAGTTGAGATCCGCCTGCTCGCGGGCAAACAGGTGCAGGTAATACTGACCGGTGGCTGCATCCAGCTCCCATGCACTGCCACCAAACTTGGATTGCCAGTTGTTGGGTACGCCGCCGTCCACCGGATCGCGCCAGATGTAGTAGTCGCGGTAAGGGCTGTTTTTATCCCCCAGCGCCGACTTGAACCAGGCGTGCTCGGTGGAGGTGTGGTTGACCACGATATCCATCACGATGCGGATATCGCGCGCGTGGGCGGCGGCCAGCAGCGCCTCGAAATCTGCCATGGTGCCGTAGGCGGGGTCGATGGCAAGGTAGTCGGCGATGTCGTAGCCGTTGTCCACCTGCGGGGATACGTAGACAGGGGTCAGCCAGAGGGCATCGACGCCCAAGGTCTTGAGATAGTCGAGGCGGGCCATGATCCCCTTGAGGTCACCGGTGCCACGGGCAGCGGAATCCTGAAAGCTCTTGGGGTAAATCTGGTAAATCACGGCACTCTGCCACCAGGGTGTTTGGCTCATGGGTCTTTCTCTTGTCTCGAATATGAAATGGAGAGGGCGACCCGCGGGTCGCCCTGATAATCATTGTCAGGCGCTGGCTTGGGTCAACTTGCCAGCGGCTTGCTGGCGCTTGTAGACCAGCAGGGTCAGCACCACCGGCACCACGATGGCGACCAGCATGGCGATGGCAAATACCGCCCAGTATTGCGGCTGGATGGAAAGGATGCCCGGCAGGCCGCCGACCCCGATGCCGTTGGCCATCACCCCGGCAAAGCCACAGATGAGGGCCGCTAGGCTGGAGCCCACCATGGCGCACAGCATGGGGAACTTGTACTTGAGGTTGATACCGTACATCGCCGGTTCGGTCACCCCGAGGTAGGCGGAGATGGCGGCAGGTACCGAGATCTCCCGTTCGTTCTCCTTGCGGCTAATCAAAATGATGCCGACGACCGCAGACGCCTGAGCGATGTTGGAGAGGGCGATCAGCGGCCAAATCGGGGTGCCACCCATGCTCTGCATCAGTTGCAGATCCACCGCGTTGGTAGTGTGGTGGATACCGGTGATGACCAGCGGTGCGTAGAGGAAACCAAACAGGGCTGCGCCGATGGGAGCAAAGGAGCCGGTCATGGCGGCCTTGGCCGCGAAACCGACGCCATCACCAATCCAGCGACCGAACGGGCCGATAAAGGCGTGAGCCACGATCACTGCCAACAGCAGCGAGACAAACGGCACAATCACCAGATAGAGATAGGCCGGAATGATCCGCTTGAGGTTGGTCTCCACCCAGGCGAGGAACACACCCGCCAGCAGCGCCGGAATGACCTGGGCCTGATAACCCACCTTCTGGATCACGAACAGGCCGAAGTCCCACACCTCGGGAGTCTGCTGACCAATGCCGTAGGCGTTCATCAACTGCGGTGACACCAGCGTCACCCCCAGCACGATACCCAAGATCTCGGAGCCACCCATCTTCTTCACTGCAGACCAGCAAACACCGACCGGCAGGAAGTGGAAAATCGCCTCGCCCAGCAGCCAGAGGAAGGCGTGTACCTGCGCCCAGAACTGGCTGATCTCGGTGAGGGTGTGAGTACCATCGTCGAACATCTTGATGTCGCCGATGACGTTGCGAAAGCCCAGGATCAGACCGCCGGTGATGATGGCGGGCAGCAGCGGCACGAAGATCTCCGCCAGATGGGAGATGCCTCGCTCCAGCGGATTCATGTTCTGGCGAGCCGCCTGCTTGGCGGTCTCCTTGCTGCCACCGCTGACGCCGAGCTGTTCGGTCAGCGCCTTGTACCACTGCTCTACCTCGTTGCCGATCACCACCTGGAACTGACCGCCCTGGGTGAAGCTTCCCTTCACCGCCGGGATGGTTTCGATGGCCTTGCTGTCGGCCTTGGCCGGATCGTTCAGAACGAAGCGCAACCGGGTCAGGCAGTGGCTGACGGTGGCGATGTTCTCCTTGCCGCCGATCTTGTCGATCAGGGTGGCAAGCTGCTGTGCGTTGATCTTGGACATGGGTCTTCCCTCTGTGACGCCATTGAATAGTGGTCTGTATCGCCCTTTTGAGCCAGTCTGTCGGCCGGAGCGTTTTTGGTATCGTTCCCATTTAGCATGCCGACAATCTGGCCAGATCGAAATGGGAACGTTCCCAATTCGTGGCCAGCATCACAAAAAGCGCACTTTTTGTTCAGTCTGAAGTGATGGGGCTCACAGGGTTCGGCAGGGGGCGATAGTCACCAGCGGAGGCTGATCCTGCTCAATCTGGCCGAGCAGCTGACGCGCCGCCTGATCCCCCGCCCCTTTGTAACCAAGATCGAGACTGAGGGCGTTGGGGAAGAGGAAGCTGAGCATGGGGTTGTTGCCAAGGCCGGTCACCAGCACCTCGCTACGCCCTTGTTCTTGCAGGTATTTTGCCGCACCAATGGCGAGGGTGTCGCTGGCGCAGACCAGCGCCTGGGTGGAGGGGGTAAGCAGCTCGGCCGCCAGCCGGTAGCCGCTCTGCAGGCTGAGATCGCCGAGGGCGCTGCGCGGGCGCAACCCCTGCTCTGCGCAGTAAGCGAGATAGGCGTCTAGGCGGCGCTGGCCTGTGGTGAGATCCGAGGCATCCACCCCCAGATAGGCGATATCGCGGGCGCCACGGCTTGCCAGCTGCGCCAGCATGGTGCGCACCGCACCGGCGTCGTCGAAGCAGACCGAGGAGAAACCGGGGTATTCACGGGCGACCAGCACCAGCTTCTCTTGCAGCGGCGCCATGGCGGCATAGTCCAAGTCATTGAAGGCGAACAGGATAATGCCATCCACCCCGCGCCGCTCCAGCACCGCCAGATGCTCCTGTACCTTGGCGGGGGAGAACTTGCTCTCCATCAGCACGGCATCGTAGCCACGCAGGTAGAGGGTCTCCAGCATGCCGCGCACCGCCTGATTCTCCGAGCTGGAGTCGAGCCGCGAGACGATGATCCCCACCACCTGCTGGCTCTGGCTGCGCATGGCCCGCGCCGATTTGCTCGGCACGAAGCCGTGTTCGGCGATGATCTGCTCCACCCGCTCGCGGGTCTCCTGCTTCACCTTGGGATCCTGATTAAGCACCCGGGAGACGGTCGACTTGCCGACGCCACTCAGTCTGGCGATATCGAGGATGGTCAGTTTCTTGTCCATGAATTGGCTCACAGGAGGCTAGGCGGTGGAATTGCCCACATTGTTGTGATTAACCCCTGTGAATACAAGCCCATGGCGTTAGAATGCCCTTTTTGCCCCGCCGTCAGGGTGTGTGGGCACAGCACAGGATGCCCATCATGGATCTGCTGGCCAGTCTGCTCTTCTCCCTCTCCATCACAGGCCCCATCTGCGTGGTGCTGCTGCTCGGCATCTTGCTCAAGCGGTTGGGGCTGCTGCCGGATCCCTTTACCGAATCCGCCTCGCGACTGGTGTTTCAGGTCACCCTGCCCGCTCTGCTCTTTCTCAGTATTCTGGGTACCAACTTCGCCACCATGCCGAGCCTCTGGTTTATCGGCTATGGCCTGCTCGCTACCGTTATCAGCTATCTGGTGCTGGAACTGCTGGCCGGGCGTTTTATCGGGGAGCAGCGGCTGCACGGCATCTTCGTGCAGGGGAGCTTTCGCGGCAACAGCGCCATTATCGGGCTCGCCTATGTGCAGAACGCCTACGGCCACGAAGGGTTGGGGGCGGCAGCCTTCTATGTCGGTGCGGTGACCGTGCTCTACAACATTCTCGCGGTGATCACCCTCACCCGCAGTCTCGGCGGCGCCACAGGCATTCGCCCCATCCTGCTCGGCATCATCAAAAACCCCCTGATCATCGCCATTGTGGCGGCGCTGCCGTTTACCCTGCTCGGTATCAAGATGCCGCAACTGCTGCTCACCACCGGCAGCTACTTCGCCAACATGACGTTGCCGCTGGCGCTGCTCTGCACCGGCGCCTCCCTCAGCCTGGATGCTCTGCGTGGTGGTGCAGCCATTGCCGGGTGGGCCAGCATCATGCGGCTCTGTCTCATTCCAGCAGCTTTTACCCTGGGGGCGGCTCTGCTCGGTTTCAGCCATCTGGAGCTGGGTATTCTGTTCCTCATCAGCGCTACCCCGACTGCCGCCGCCAGCTATGTGATGACCCGTGCCATGGGGGGCGACAGCGTGCTGGCCGCAAACATCATCGCCACCACCACCCTCGGTTCGCTGGTCACTACCAGCCTCGGGGCGACTCTGATGAACTACCTAGGGTTGATGTACTGACGGCTTGACCTTGCCGGAGGCGGCAGCTTTAGGCTGGCGCCCATCAACAGAGGAGATATTCCATGACCATCGAACTCACCGTGTCCGGCATGTCCTGTGGTGGCTGCGCCGCCAGTCTGCAAAAAGCCCTGCTGGCCCAGCCTGCAGTCACTACCGCGACCGTCGATTTCGCCAACAGCAAGGCCGTCATCGAGAGCGAGCTGAGCAAGGCCGAGCTGATCGCCCTGATCGAAGCCAAGGGTTTCTCTGCGAGTTAAATTATCTCCATAGAGGTATAAAACAGGTTAAAAATCTGTACTCACCTGTCTTTTGGTGAGTTTTATCACAGACCCAGGTTATTAAACGGGCAAACTTGCTGCGATTATTCCAACCATAAGGATTTGCAGCATGACCCTACCGATCCGCAAGACCCTGCTCGCCGCCGTCGTCGGCCTGACCCTCTCCCCCATGGCGATGGCCCTGCCCAACGTCCATATTCTGGCAACCGGCGGCACCATTGCCGGGGCAGGCCAGTCGGCTACCCAGTCCAACTACGAGGCTGGCAAGGTGGCCATCGAAACCCTGATCGCCGCGGTGCCCGAGATGAAAAACGTGGCCGATGTGCAGGGAGAGCAGGTGGTGAAGATCGGCTCCCAGGACATGAACGACGAGGTGTGGCTCAAGCTGGCCAAGCGGGTCAACGAGCTGCTGGCCAAGGATGACGTGGATGGCATCGTCATCACCCACGGCACCGACACCATGGAAGAGACCGCCTACTTCCTCAATCTGACCGTCAAGAGCGACAAGCCGGTGGTGCTGGTCGGCGCCATGCGCCCCTCCACCGCCATGAGTGCCGATGGCCCGCTCAACCTCTACAACGCCGTAGTGACCGCCTCCGACCCCGCCTCCAAGGGCCGTGGCGTGATGGTGGCGATGAACGACACAGTGCTGGATGCCCGCGACGTCACCAAGACCAACACCACCGGGGTGCAAACCTTCGCCTCCCCCAACTTTGGCCCGTTGGGTTACATCCACAACGGCAAGATCGACTATCAGCGCAGCCCGGCCCGTCTGCACACCAGCAAGACGCCGTTTGACGTGAGCAAGCTCGACAAGCTGCCGCAAGTTGGCATCGTCTACAGCTACGCCAACGCCACCGACTTGCCGGCCAAGGCGATGGTGGATGCCAAGTTCGACGGCATCGTCAGCGCCGGGGTGGGCAACGGCAACCTCTACCACACCCTGTTCGACACCCTGGCCAAGGCGAGCAAGGATGGCATCCGCGTCGTGCGCTCCGCCCGCGTGCCAACCGGCGCCACCACCCTGGATGCCGAGATCGATGATGCCAAGTACGGCTTCGTGGCCTCCGGCACTCTCAACCCGCAGAAAGCGCGGGTGCTGCTGATGCTCTCCCTGACCCAGAGCAAGGATCCGGCCCAGATCCAGCGCTGGTTCCAGCAGTTCTGATAAGGCGTTTCTGAACTGAGATGAGCAAGGGCGGGACTTCCCGCCCTTTTCCATCCTGACATGCCATCTCGCCCATTACGCCGTTTGGCGGGGCCATCCCTCCCTTTTCCGGCCATCTTTTTCAGCCATCGCAAAGCGCTGTCATCAAATTAGCGAGCCGGATCACCCGCTTTCACAAGCGCATCGCCGCCAAATTCATTACACTGCCAGCGATCTTATCCACTCAAGGAGTGCTGTTGCTGTATGGAAATATTGATCCTGCTGGGATTGATTTTGCTTAATGGCGTCTTCGCCATGTCAGAAATCGCCATCGTCACCGCACGCAAGGCTCGCCTCGGCAAGCTTGCCTCTGAAGGCAACCGCTCCGCCGCCATTGCCCTCAAACTGGGCGAAGACCCAACCCATTTTCTCTCTGCCGTCCAGATAGGCATCACCAGCATCGGCCTGCTCAACGGTATTTATGGCGAATCGCTACTGGCCCAGCCCTTCTCCCTCTGGTTGCAGGAGTGGGGACTCCCCGCCAAGAGCAGTGGCCTGATCGCCACCATCATTGTGGTGGTGGTGGTGACTTACCTCTCCATCGTGGTGGGGGAGCTGGTGCCCAAGCGGCTCGGCCAGCTCAATGCCGAGCGCGTCGCCTGTCTGGTCGCGCGCCCCATGCACTGGCTCGCCACCCTGACCCGCCCCTTCGTCTGGCTGCTGTCGGCCTCCACCAATGCCAGCCTGCGGCTGCTGCGGGTCAACCAGAACGGCAGCGCCAACGTTACCGAGGAGGAGATCCACGCCATGCTGGTGGAGGGCTCTGAAGCCGGGGTGATCGAGGATCATGAACACACCATGCTGCGCAACGTCTTCCGTCTCGACGAGCGCAGCCTCTCCTCCCTGATGGTGCCGCGCAGCGATATCCGCTATCTGGATCTGGCGCTGCCGCTGGAGACCAACCTGCAGCGACTGGTGGAGTATCGCCACAGCTATTTTCCGGTCTGCGACGGCAACCTGTCAGAATTGGTGGGTATCATCAATGTCAGCAAGGTGCTGCACGCCTATATCAAGGGGGAGCCCATCGATCTGGCTACCCTGACCCAGGAGGGCAGCCTGCTGCCCGAGACCCTCAACGGCGTCGAGCTGCTCAACCACTTCCGCACCCACAGCGAACAGATGGCGCTGGTGGTTGACGAATATGGCGAGCTGCAGGGGCTGGTCACCCAGCAGGATCTGCTGGAGGCGCTGGCGGGGGATTTCCAGCAGGAGGATGGCGAGGACAACTGGGCCTTCCGGCGCGCCGACGGCAGCTGGCTGCTCGATGGCCTGATCCCGCTGCCCGAGTTGAAGGACTGTCTGGAGCTGGTTCGTCTGCCAGAAGAAGAAAAACATCACTATCACACCCTCGGAGGGCTTATCATGCTGCTCCTTGGTCGTGTTCCACAAACCGGAGACCTGGTGACACTGGAACAGTGGCAACTGGAAATTGTTGACATGGATGGCCTGCGCATCGACAAGGTGCTCGCCATGCCCTTGACCGATCAACCCAGCTAACCTGCGGAGTTTGCAAGTATGGAGCAGTTTTACCAACTGGCTCACGCCTTTATGAATCACGATCTGAACACACTTTCCGATCCCAAGATGGCCTTCATGATCTGTGGTGTGATTCTGACGTTTCTGGTACTGGAAAACGGATTCATCCCTACCGCCTTTCTGCCCGGTGACAGCCTGCTGATCCTCACCGGCGTACTCATCTATCAGGATGTGTTGTCTCTCGGGGTGATCCCGCTGTTGATCATGGCTACCTTTGTCGGCACCTGGCTCGGTTACATGCAGGGGCGTTTTCTCGGCCACACCCAGCTCTACCATCGGCTGATGTCCCACGTGGAAGAGCGACACCAACAGAAGGTCTACCACCTGCTGGACAAGTACGGGATCATCACCCTGATCACCGCGCGCTATATCGCCTTCGTGCGCACCGCCTACCCCTATATAGTCGGTGCCACCGAGCTGCCCCAGGGGCGCTTTCTCATCGTCAATCTGATCAGCTCCATCATGTGGATCTGCCCGCTGGTCGGGTTTGGCTACTACCTGAGCCACACCAAGCTGGCAGCCGAATACCAGACCCAGTTCTTCAACATCATCATCTATCTGCCGGTGGCCCTGCTGGTGGGTGGCATGGTGGCACTGGTCTGGCGCTGGATCAGCAAACGCAGGGCCGCGCAGCCGCGGGATTGACCCCTCGCCCAACGCCCGACCCGAAAGCCCTCGCCAGAGGGCTTTTTTGATCGCCATGTCCCGTCCTGAATATGGTTTACACCTTTCCCCCCAATAAATGGAGAACCCGATGGGACAAGGTGTGAAACGGACACAGCGCGATTACTCGCTGACTTTTAAACTGTCAC
>NZ_JBGLRB010000034.1:0-15953 GCF_041402305.1 Aeromonas sp. S12(2024) | reverse complement strand
GCCGACCATGTTTACGCAACCATACCAGAACGGTGGAGCGGCCCTGAATGCCATAACGCACCTGAGCCTGTTTGTAGGTGAGCTCGCCTTTTTCAATCTGCTCGACCAGTGCCAGTTTAAAAGTCAGCGAGTAATCGCGCAGTGTCCGTTTCACACCTTGTCCCATCGGGTTCTCCATTTATTGGGGGGAAAGGTGTAAACCATATTCAGGACGGGACACGCCCAACAAAAAGGCCTCATCGCGAGGCCTTTTTTACCACTATCTGGCAGTGGTTCAGGAGGGCTGATCACCCTTGTTACGAGCGCTCTGGGCACCTGGCGGCAAGGGTTTGCGCGCCATCAACTCCAGTTCCAGCAGCGCATAGCGGTGCTCGATAAAGTCGTAGACGTTGTTGGATAAGGCCAGCTTGAAGTAGCTGATGGCCTCCTTGCGGTTGCCTTTGCCCAGCTCGAACTTGCCCAGATAGAAGTAGGTTTCACACAGGCGCTCGGCAAGCTCCCGGTTATCCTTCACCCCTTTCACCACGTTGCCCATCAGCTGGGAAGCGTTGATCTCGCCGGTATAGAGGCGAACCAGATCCCAGTTCCAGGCGTCGTCATCGTACTTGTTGAGACGCTCGCGCATCCGGCTCATGGCGGCCGACGGGTCGAGTTTCTGCTCAGCCAGATAGAGCCAGATCACCCGATAGGGGTCTTCCGGCTGCGCCTCGTAGAAACGCTTCATATCGGCCGCGGCCAGCTCGGGACGGTTACCGTAATAGAGGGCGATGCCACGGTTGAGATAGGCATAGTCATAGTCCGGCGCCAGTTCGAGGGCGGAATCGAACGCATCATAGGCTTCGTCGTAATTCTGCTGCTGTACCAGATAGACGCCGATGAAGTTGTAGGCCTCGGCGAAATCCGGTTTCTCCCGCAGGGCACGGTTGAAATCGAGCCGCGCGAGGGAACGCAGACCAACCCGATCAAACACCACGGCACGCTCATAGAACAACTCTGCCCGTTGCTCGGTGGTCAGTTCCATTTCACTGAGCATCTGCCCGAGTCGGGCGAGCGCCAGCTCACTCTGGTAGGAGACCTGCAGGGGGGTCGCCAACACCAGTGAAGCAGGCTGCGGCTTGGGAACCTTGGGGGTGTTAACCTGACTGCTACTGCTGCAACCCCACATGGGAAGCAACAACAGGATACCGAGGAGGTATCCAATCCCTTTCCTGACGTTCAATGAACACTCCGACGCTTACGCTTGACCCCGCATATGGTAAAGGTCAACTGCCGCTTTGTCATGTAGCTGTGCCCCTCTACCTCAAATAAATCAGGATTCGACAGGGTATCCGGCATCGCACCAACCGCGAAAGCCGCCGTCGACGCTGATCACCTTGCGATAACCCATCTGTTGCAGGTTGTCCGCCGCCAGAATTGAGCGAAAACCACCACCACAATAGAGGTAGAGCTCGGTCTCGAGATCCGGGAACTGGGTCTCGATATCCCGCTCAATCACGCCACGACCCAGATATCGGGCACCGGGCAGATGGCCCCTGGCCCACTCGCTCTCTTCCCGCACGTCGATCAGGTGAAACGTGCGCCCTTCATCCAGCCAGCGCTTGATCTGGTGAACATCGGTTTCGGTGATGCGGGAGCGGATCCCGTCAACCAGCGCTAAAAAACGGGGATTGTGATGCATGACAAACTCCTGTTGTTTAAATCATCTGCGTCAGCAAACGACACGCAGAGATAAGAAAAGAGCGCCATGAGGCGCTCTTCACTGTTACGGCAGGATTTCCTGTTGGTCCGCACCCTCTTTCTCTACCTGGGTGGGCAGCATGTGCTCGCGCTTGACGCCGAGGAACATGGCAAACGCACTCGCCACATAGATGGAGGAGTAGGTACCGAACGCCACACCGATCACCATGGCCACGGCAAAACCGTGGATCAGCGCACCGCCCTTGAGCAAAAGCGCCAGCACCACGATAAAGGTGAGGCCGGAGGTGATGATGGTACGACTCAGGGTCTCGGTCATGGAGAGATCCAGAATGTACTCGGTATCCCCTTTACGCACCTTGCGGAAGTTCTCCCGCAAGCGGTCGAACACCACGATAGTATCGTTCAGGGAGTAACCCACCAGGGTCATCAGTGCCGCCAGTACGGTCAGGTCGAACTCGTACTGGAAGTAGGCAAAGACACCCAGCGTGATCACCACGTCGTGCACCAGGGAGAGAATGCCCCCCAGCGCCAGACGCCATTCGAAACGCACTGCCACGTAGGCCAGGATACAGAGGATGGAGGCCAGCATGGCCAACGCACCGTCTGTCGCCAGTTCATCACCCACGGAAGGGCCGACAAACTCGACGCGTTTGAGCACTGCGCCCTCGTCGAGCTGCTTGGCCGCCGCCAGCACTTCGTTACCCTGTTGTTCTACCTTGACCCCCTCTTTCGGGGTCAGGCGGAACAGCACATCACGGCTGGAGCCAAAGTGTTGCAGGGTTGCCCCTTCAATCTTCTGCTCTTCCAGAGCGTCATGGATCTTGTCCAGGCTCACCGACTGCTGGAACCCCACCTCGATAGTGGTACCACCGGTAAAGTCCAGACCCCAGTTCAGCCCCCGATCAAACAGGAAGAACAGGGCTACCACCATCAGCACGGAAGAGAAAACCACACCCGGCTTGGCATAGCGCATAAACGGGATCGGTTTTTCAAAATGTAGAATCTGAAACATCTCTCTATCCTCAGATGGGCAGCTTGTCGATACGCCGTCCACCCCAAGCCAGGTTGATAATGGCACGGGAAACTGTGATGGCAGTAAACATGGAGGCGGTCAGACCAATGCCCAGCGTCAGGGCAAAGCCCTTGATGGCGCCAGTACCGATACCGAACAGGATCACACAGGTGATCAGCGAGGTGACGTTGGAGTCGGCGATGGTCGAGAATGCCCGATCAAAGCCCAGATGGATGGCTTGCTGAACCCCGCGACCGTTGCGGATCTCTTCACGAATACGTTCGTAGATCAGCACGTTGGCATCCACCGCCATACCAAGCGTCAGCACGATACCGGCGATGCCTGGCAGGGTCATGGTGGCCCCCGGGATCATCGACATGATACCGACGATCAGCACCAGGTTCATACAGAGCGCCAGATTGGCAACCCAGCCGAATGCACGGTAGTAGATCCCCATGAACAGCACGATCACCAGCATGGCCCAGCCGATGGCTTCCATACCGCTGTCGATGTTCTGTTGACCCAGGCTCGGGCCAATGGTGCGCTCTTCCACGATCTGGATCGGGGCGATCAGGGCACCGGCACGCAGCAGCAGCGCCAGGTTGTGGGCTTCATTGGCGTTGTCGATACCTGTGATACGGAACTGGCTGCCAAGACGCGACTGGATGGTGGCGACGTTGATCACCTCCTCCTGCTTGCGGAACTTGCGCTTGCCATCCGGACCCGGTTGACCGACCGGCTTGTACTCGATGAAGACGGTCGCCATCCCTTTACCGACGTTGTCCTTGGTAAAGTTGGCCATCTTGTTGCCACCCTGGCCATCCAGCTTGATGTTGACCTGGGGACGGCTGTACTCGTCGAAACCGGACTGGGCACCCACGATGTGGTCACCGGTCAGGATCACCCGCTTTTGCAACACCACAGGGCGACCGTTGCGATCGTTGTAGACCTTGGAGCTGGGCGGGACACGGCCATCGGCCGCAGCCTGGATGTCGGCTGTCTCATCGACCATGTGGAATTCCAGGGTCGCGGTTGCCCCCAGGATCTCCTTGGCGCGGGCGGTATCCTGAATACCGGGCAGTTCAACGACAATGCGCTCGGCGCCTTGCTGTTGTACCAGCGGCTCGGCCACACCCAGTTCGTTGACCCGGTTACGGATGATGGTGATGTTCTGCTCGAGGGCGTACTTCTTCACTTCCTTGATCTTGGCTTCGCTCAGACCAGCCAGCAGGATGAACTCATCCCCTTTCTGCTCGGTAGTGAAGGTCAAATCAGGGTTCTGACGACGCAGATGAGAAACGGCGCGTTCCTGATCGGCTTCGTCACGGAAGATCACCTGCACCTGATCTCCGACCCGGCGCACGCCGGAGTAACGGATCTTCTGGATGCGCAGCTCGGAGCGGAAATCCTGCACCATCTGCTCTTGCTGCTTGGTCAGTGCTTCGGCCATGTCCACTTCCATCAGGAAGTGCACACCACCGCGCAGATCAAGACCCAGCTTCAGAGGCGCCGCACCGATGGCTTCGAGCCAGGCGGGAGTGGAAGGTGCCAGGTTGAGTGCGGTAATGAAGTTGTCGCCCAGCTTGTTGGCAACGATATCGCGCGCCTTCAGCTGGTCTTCGGTGTTCTTGAAACGGATCAGGATAAAACCGTGCTCGAATGCAGCATGTTTGACCGGGATCTTGGCCGCTTCAAGGGTCTCTTTCACCAGATCAAGAGTATCTAGCTTGACTTCGGCACCACGGCTGGCAGAAACCTGCAAAGCCGGATCTTCGCCGTAAAGATTGGGGGCTGCATATAGAAAACCGATGGCGATCACCAGGATCACCATCAGGTATTTCCACAGCGGATAGCGATTCAACACGCTGTGCTCCTTGGGAGATTAAAGGGACTGGATAGAACCCTTGGGCAGAACGGCAGAGACGAAGTCCTTTTTGATGGTGACTTGAGTCTGGTCGTTCAGGGCGATCACCAGGTAATCGCTGTCTGCAGCCACTTTGGCAATTTTGCCAACCAGGCCACCGGAAGTGAGCACTTCATCACCCTTTGACAAGGAGCTCATCAGATTGCGGTGATCCTTGGCACGTTTGGCCTGGGGACGATAGATCATGAAGTAGAAGATCAGGCCGAATACGGCCAGCATGATGATCATTTCCATACCACCACCCTGTGCACCCGGTGCTGCGCCTTCTGCATACGCCTTGGAGATAATGCTCATTTAACAACCTCTTATTGATGTAGATTTAAAAAAACAAAATTATATGTTGTTGTTATTTAACGTCATTTTCAGCTAACGGAGGCACAGGCTTCCCTTGCCGACGGTAAAACTCTGTTACAAAGTCGTCTAATTTACCCTGCTCGATCGCGTCCCGCAAACCCTGCATCACACGCTGGTAGTAACGCAGGTTATGAATCGTATTCAGACGGGCACCGAGGATCTCGTTGCACTTGTCCAGATGGTGCAGGTAGCTACGGCTGTAGTTCTTGCAGGTGTAGCAATCGCATTCGGCATCCAGGGTGCTGGTGTCGTTGCGGTGCTGGGCATTGCGGATCTTCACCACGCCATCGGTGGTGAACAGGTGGCCGTTGCGGGCGTTGCGGGTCGGCATGACGCAGTCGAACATGTCGATACCACGGCGCACCCCTTCCACCAGATCTTCCGGCTTGCCGACACCCATCAGGTAGCGCGGCTTGTCGGCCGGAATTTTCGGGCAGACGTGCTCGAGGATGCGGTGCATGTCCTCTTTGGGTTCGCCCACGGCCAGACCACCGACCGCATAACCGTCGAAACCGATCTCCAGCAGCCCCTTGAGGGAGACATCCCGCAGATCTTCGTAGACCGAGCCCTGAATGATGCCGAACAGGGCGTTCTTGTTGCCCAGCGCATCAAACTTGTCGCGGGAGCGCTTGCCCCAGCGCAGGGACATCTCCATGGACTTGCGCGCTTCTTCATAAGTGGCCGGGTACGGGGTGCACTCGTCGAAGATCATCACGATGTCGGAGCCCAGATCGTACTGGATCTCCATGGACTTCTCGGGGTCGAGGAAGATCTTCTCGCCATTGATGGGGTGACGGAAGTGGACGCCCGCTTCGGTGATCTTGCGAATATGGCCCAGGCTGAACACCTGGAAACCACCGGAGTCGGTCAGGATCGGGCCCTGCCAGTTCATGAAGTCATGCAGATCGCCGTGGGCACGCATCACTTCCTGACCCGGACGCAGCCAGAGGTGGAAGGTGTTACCCAGCAGGATCTGGGCGCCGGTTTCACGCACTTCTTCCGGGGTCATCCCCTTGACGGTGCCGTAAGTCCCGACCGGCATAAAGGCCGGCGTTTGTACCACACCACGTTCAAAGACCAGTTGACCGCGACGGGCACGGCCGTCGGTGGTTTTCAGTTCAAATTTCATTGCTACCTCGGCTGCGTCAGATAAACAGTCTGACAATAGGAGGGCCGCGCACGGCCCGGTAAATAAGCTGAAGCTTATGCTTCAACCTGGCGACGGGTGACGAACATGGCGTCCCCGTAGCTGAAGAAACGGTACTGCCCGGCCACGGCTGCCTGATAGGCCGCCATCACGTTGTCATAACCGGCAAAGGCGCTGACCAGCATGATCAGGGTCGACTCCGGCAGATGAAAGTTGGTGACCATGGCATCGACAATCTGGAACTGATAGCCAGGGAAGATGAAGATATCGGTGTCACTAAAGAAGGGCGCTAGCGGTTTGCCCTGTGCCAGGGTGACCTTGGCCGCGCTCTCCAGCGAACGGACCGACGTGGTCCCCACCGCGATCACCCGACCACCACGGGCACGGGTGGCCGCGATGGCATCTACCACCTCTTGCGGCACTTCCGCATACTCGGAGTGCATGTGGTGATCTTCAATCTTCTCTACCCGCACCGGCTGGAAGGTCCCCGCCCCTACATGCAGGGTGACGAAGGCCGTTTCAACCCCTTTGGCCCGAATTTTCTCAAGCAGCTGCTCATCAAAGTGCAGACCGGCGGTCGGCGCGGCAACGGCGCCCGGCTTTTGATTGTAAACGGTCTGGTAGCGCTCCTTGTCGGCATCCTCGTCGGGACGGTCGATATAGGGGGGCAGCGGCATGTGGCCGATGGCCTCCAAAATCTCCAGCACCGGACGCGGGTCGAGGAAGTGGATCTCGAACAGGGCGTCGTGGCGGGCGCGCATCTCGGCTTCAACGCCACCATCCATGATCATCCGGGTGCCGGGCTTGGGCGCCTTGGAGGCACGGACATGGGCCAGCACGCTGTGCTCGTCCAGAATGCGCTCGACCAGTACCTCCAGCTTGCCGCCGCTGGCCTTCTGGCCAAACATGCGCGCCGGAATGACACGGGTGTTATTGAATACCAGCAGGTCACCCGGATTGAGCTGATCCAGCACATCCACAAATTGACCGTGGCGCAGGGCGCCAGTTTGACCATCGAGCTGCAACAGGCGGCTGGCGGTACGCTCTGCCATCGGATAGCGGGCAATCAGCTCGTCTGGCAGATCAAAATGAAAATCGGATACTTGCATCTTTCACCTCGGGGGGAATCGGCGGCTAGTCTAGTTATCCCCATCTTCCAAGGCAACCCAAAAGACCAAAAACCCAAGAGAGACAAGGGGTAGCGAGCAATATTGAGACACACCTCCGGTTAATGATTCTTTAATGTTCTGTATTGACCCTGATCATGTTTTGCCAATGGGCGCTGGGCTAGGGTGAAAGCAGATACACAAGGAGGCCCACCATGATGACCCTATCCGAAATCATGACCGAACACCCCTTCACTCTGGGTCCGTCAAACAGTGTCAAACAAGCGATGGACCTGATGCAGCAGGAGCGGATCCGCCACATTCCCATCGTCGACGAGCAGCACCACCTGCTGGGGCTGGTGACCCTCACCGATATCCTGGCCACCCAGGAATCCAAGCTGCTGCTCATCAGCCCGGAGCGGGAAGCCGAATTTACCGACAGCGTGCAACTCGACGAGATCATGACACGGCAAGTGACGAGCGTAGATCCTCACGCCGGCATCAAGGAGGCGGCACTTTACCTGCAGCGACACAGATATGGCTGCCTGCCGGTACTCAAAGGACGCAAGCTGATCGGCATTGTCACCGAGTCGGACTTCATTGCCGTGGCCATCAACCTGCTGGAATTGATGGAAGAGCAGGAACCACCTATCGACTTTTGATAGATCTGGCTGTAATTAAATTACAATAAAAGCGTTTTCAGCCGTCAAAATAAGCTGAAATGATGAAACACTTTCATTTTGATTGAAAAATTACACCAAATACTTGCCTTGTGATCTGCGTCACACTATCATCCCTCTCATGCAATAGTTGCCGAGGGGGAGACGAGGGATTGTGCACCCATTATCTTCCTCTCATATGTCTGCAAGTTTGCACACCCCGTAGTTAGTCTTTGCTGTAAAGCATTTGTTTATATAGCCATTCCTTGTTTGATGACCCGGCCCTGTCGTTGCGATAGCGCCGGGATTTTTTTTATCTGCGCCTTTCGGCCTCCCCCTTGCCAGCACATCCCCATCGCTGCGACCAACGGCCTCAACCTCCTCGCCACCTGTTTGCACCACCGTTTATCTCATCGCGTCATCGTGGCTCTGCACACCCCTTCTTATGCCTTGAAAAGGCGATGTAACGCACAGATATTGAACCACGACAAGGAGTTATCTCAGTAGGTCAGAGATATTCATGTTAGGTACAGCCATAGTGAGCTATCTAATAAGTAGATTTAAGCGATTCAAAATTGCGGCTTTTATCGATTAACGGAAGCCCCTATGATGAATCCATCGAAAGTTAAGCGCCTCGTCTGGCAAGACTCTTCAACACCAGACCGGCATATGTACATCACCAAGGAGCAATTACATGTCTACCTACATCAACACTGAAATCAAGCCGTTCAATGCTACCGCCTACCACAATGGCAAATTCGTTCAGGTGTCTGACGCTGACCTGAAAGGCAAGTGGTCCGTGGTCTTCTTCTACCCGGCTGACTTCACCTTCGTTTGCCCGACCGAGCTGGGCGACCTGGCTGACAACTACGCTGAATTCCAGAAACTGGGCGTCGAGATCTACTCTGTCTCTACCGATACCCACTTCACTCACAAAGCATGGCACGACACTTCTGACACCATTCAGAAGATCCAGTACCCGATGATTGGTGACCCGACTGGTACCATCACCCGCAACTTCGGCGTGATGATCGAAGAAGCTGGTCTGGCTGACCGCGGTACCTTCGTAATTGACCCGCAGGGCATCATCCAGATCGTCGAGATCAACGCTGGCGGCATCGGCCGTGACGCACTGGAACTGCTGCGCAAAGTCAAAGCAGCCCAGTACGTTGCTTCCCACCCGGGTGAAGTGTGCCCGGCTAAATGGAAAGAAGGCGAAGCCACTCTGGCCCCGTCCCTGGACCTGGTAGGCAAGATCTAAGCCTCCCGCTTCCAAGACCGGCCCGCATAAGGGCCGGTCTGCTTTCCGGCATTGCCAAATAGGCCTGAAAGCAGACCGACTCACATTTAATGCCAACTCGCCATTACAAGAAGGAATTCGACCATGTTGGATACCAACCTCAAACAACAGCTGAACACCTATCTGCAGTACATCGTCAATCCCATCGAGATCAGCGTGTCCGGCAACGACAGCGACAAATCTGCAGAGCTGCTGGCACTGGCCAGCGAGATCGCCGAGATGTCCCCCAAGATCACCCAGACCTCTGGCACTGCCGCTCGCAAGCCTTCCATGAGTGTCGCGCCGCAGGGCCAAGCCCCGCGCGTTCACTTTGCCGGCATCCCCATGGGTCATGAATTTACCTCTCTGGTGCTCGCCCTGCTGCAAAGCGGCGGCCACCCCTCCAAGGCCGATGCGGCCGTGCAGGAGCAGATCCGCAATCTCAAGGGTGAGTTCCACTTCGAGACCTATATCTCCCTCTCCTGCCACAACTGCCCGGACGTAGTACAGGCTCTCAACCTGATGGCGACCCTGAACCCCGGCATCACCCACACCATGATCGACGGCGCCCTGTTCCAGGAAGAGGTTGCCGAGCGTCAAATCATGGCAGTACCGAATGTCTACCTGAACGGCCAACCGTTCAGCCAGGGCCGTATCTCGCTGGAAGAGATCGTCGCCAAACTCGACACCGGCGCCGCCGAGCGCAAGGCTGCCGAGCTGAATGAGAAAGCTCCCTACGACGTACTGGTCGTGGGCGGTGGCCCGGCGGGCGCCGCAGCGGCCATCTATGCCGCTCGTAAAGGCATTCGCACCGCCATCGTTGCCGAGCGCTTTGGTGGTCAGGTGATGGACACCGTCGGCATCGAGAACTTTATCTCCGTGCCCTATACCGAAGGCCCCAAGCTGGCCGCCAGCCTGGAGCAGCACGTCAAAGAGTACGGCGTGGAAGTGATAACCGAACAGCGCGCCGCCGCCATCAGCAAAGATGGATATGTGAACGTGGATCTCGCCTCTGGCGCCACCTTGAAGAGCCGTGCCGTGATCCTGGCTACCGGTGCCCGCTGGCGTGATCTGAACGTGCCGGGCGAACTCGAGTACCGCACCAAGGGCGTGGCCTACTGCCCGCACTGCGATGGCCCCTTCTTCAAGGGCAAGCGAGTAGCGGTGATCGGAGGCGGTAACTCCGGCATCGAGGCTGCAATCGACTTGGCTGGCATCGTCGAGCATGTGACTGTGGTGGAGTTCGCCGACACCCTGCGTGCCGATGAAGTGCTGCAGAAGAAGGCTCGCTCCATGGGCAATATCGACATCATCATGAGCGCGCGCACCACCGAAGTGATCGGTGATGGCAGCAAGGTGGTCGGTATGGACTACGAAGATCGCACCACAGGTGAGATCAAACACCTGGCGGTGGCGGGGATCTTCGTCCAGATCGGCCTGGTACCGAACACCGAGTTCCTGAAAGGGAGCGAGATTGCCCTGACCCGCTTTGGCGAGATCGAGATCGATACCAAAGGGGCAACCTCCCTGCCCGGCGTCTACGCCGCAGGGGATGCCACCACGGTACCGTTCAAGCAGATCATCATCTCCATGGGTGCTGGCGCCACCGCCGCACTGGGTGCGTTTGATTACCTCATCCGCAACCCGGCACCTGAAGCGACCAAGGCTGATGCTGTGACCGCCTGATAAACCCGGCACAACAAAAAGCCGATGCTCGATTTAGTAAACACGAGCGTCGGCTTTTTTATATCTGCATCGATGCGCAATAAAAACCCCGCAGCAAATAGCGGGGTTGTTCATGACTGGACTTCAACGACGGGTATCACTCCAGCAAGAAAACAGCCTCGATATTATCGCTTACCGTGATCTGCTGTTGTTGATAGCTGTTGTCCGCCATATCCGGCGCGGGAGCAGCCATCGCCATGGCCTGCACCACCTTCAGGTTGCGGCTGTAGGCGGTAATGGGTGAAGCATTGCGGTACTCCACACTGTAGACCTTGCCAAGCTTCATCCCGAACGCCTTGGCCAGAGATTCAGCCTTGGTTTTGGCATCCTCAACGGCATTCAGACGGGCCTGCTCCTTGATGACCTGCGGCGATTTCAACCCGTACTCAATCTGGGATACAGACTCCAGCCCGGCTTTAAGTGCGGTATCCATCAGGGGGCTCAACTTGTCGAGCTGATAGAGCTTCACCGCCAATTGTCGCTGAGCACGATACCCCAACAATACCGGCTTCTTGTTTTCGCCATACTGATATTCCGGCGAGACCATCAGGTTGCCAGCCTCAACATCGCTGCGCTTGATCCCCAACCCTTCCAGTTGGCTGAAAAAGGCTGCGACCTTGGTATCGACCTGCTGCTTGGCCTTGAGGCCCTGCTTATCCAGTGCACTCACCGCCACATTGAGGGTGAGCATATCGGGTTCGGTCTTCTGCTCGGCATAACCGCTCACCACCAGATGGGGCGCTTGCGGCACTTCAATCGCCAGCAGCGGAGCACTGACAACCAGAGCGGAAAGAGTAAGAAGGGGACGCCACATAGAAAAAAACCTCAATCGGAAAGATTGAGGCCATTATGCCCGTGCAGCTACGGGATTTATATATCGTGCAAGGGGGGGATCTGATCCAGTATCTGATTGGTCAGATCGAGACTAATGGTGACCATGCTGCCGGGATCCTGGCTCTGGTTTGCCATATCCAGCGCAGGAGCCGCGCCACAGACCAACACCTCATCATCGAAATGGAACGAGTCCCACGACAGAACGTGTCCTTGCACCGCCTGTCCGATATTGGTGCCACCACTATCCTCCTCCATCGCAGACCAAGGGATGGTATCAGATGGTCCTAGCAAATCTTGCAACAACGGAGAGTGAAAACTGGCCAGCGGATACTCCTGCTGCCCCTGATGATGGCCAACCAGAATCATGTTATGGGCAGACTCGGTATCCATGACCGGCACATAAGTGATAGAGGCCGTAGCGAAATCAACATAGAGCGAGCCCGCTACATCACCGGCCTCATTCTCAATCTCCATCCCATCCAGCCGATCCCCCGCGATCGAGGCCTGATAGCCAAACTGGCCTGCGCAGGTAATGTTCCCCTGCCCATCCCAGCTATAACGGATGCCATCAATGTCGACCCAGTTGAATGACTGCATGATTACCCCTCTCCTCTACTGCCGCTATCTTATCCATCCCCTTGAGGAAAAAACAGGGGCCAGGCAAGCCCGGCCCCAAGACAGGGTTACGGATCAACCTTCAAGTTACCGTCATCCAGCAAGTGCTTGATGATCTCCTGATTGGAGCCCAGTGAGGCGAGGTCGAGTGAATTCTGGAACTGGATGGTCAGTTCCGGGCTCCCACCGGCCCCGGCAGGATCTATCGTCAACGTCTTGGTCGTCGTGTTGAACTGCAGATAGTTGTCCAGCACGGCTGCCAGATCCTCGTTGTTCCCCACTGCAGGTACGCCGACCAGCAAATCCGAGAGATCCAGTACATCTCCACCATTGTTCGTATCACCTAAAGTGAAATCAGTAATGGTATCGATACTGCCGTCCGCATCCCCCGCCAGCCACTTGAAGCTGTCACTCTCCCCACCACCGGTCATGGTATCGCTGCCAAGGCCGCCGATCAGAATGTCCTTACCAAGGTCGCCCGTGAGTATATCGCTACCAGAACCACCATCCAGATAATCATCACCGACACCTCCAACAAGGGTGTCGTTCCCTTCCTGGCCAAAAAGGATATCGTTGCCACTGCCACCATATAGGGTGTCATTACCACCACTGCGGCTACTCTCCCCACTCAGCTCAGTAATATGGGTCCGGATGTAATCCACCGTCTGTTCACGTGTCCACCCATGACTGGACTCCAGCGTTTCAAATACCAGCCAACCAGAACCTTGGGGCAGATCCAGTCCCAACTCGCTGGCCAGCGTATCGGTATTGAGTACATCGCCAAACAGGATGTCATTGCCAACACCACCATCGGCCACGTCATTGCCGGCCCCCAGCAACACGGTAATCTGATCCCCCTCGGTCAGGGCTGCCGTCAACTGCTCGGCACTGGTCACAATCTGGGCATCGCCGATCGGGGCATTGAAACCCTGCTCGATCCGGATATTGTCTATCCGTACCTCAGCATTCCGGTCATTGGAGCTGTCGAGCAGTTCGAACACAAACCCGTATTGCCCGACAGGCAGTCCATCGGTTGTGATAGTGCTGTAAGCCGTCAAAACAGACGAACTAACGCCAGTAATGGTGCCCGTTTGCACTGGATTGAGCATATCCCAGACACCACCCTCGAGTTTCACCAACTTCCAGGTGAAGCTGTCGCTGCTATTAACACCATTCAAGGCATACTGGAACTGCAGACTTGCTCCGGCTTGTGCCGCAGAAACCTGGATGGCATTGGCCACGGCGAGCGCCAATATTGTCCTGTCAGAATCAGAACCGGTTCGATCATCCCGGATCCGCAAGCTTCCATTCGTAACAGTATGCGATCCCTGAGCATCACCACTGAGCACCCATCCCGAGGCGGCATTTATGCCGCTACCACTACCAAATGTGGCCAAGTCAAGGAAGCTGCCTGCCGAGTAAAACTGATCTGCCGTTTCAGTCGTGTTATCAAAGAACTTCAACAAATCCTTGTTAACATCATTGGTCACCCCGATTGCATTGACCTGACTGATGGCACTGAGTGAAACAAAAGCATCCACCGACTCCTTGATCACCTCAAATGTGGTGCTGTTGCCTGGTCCGGCGACCTGATTGCTGTCATTGAGGTAGTAAGTCGGGTTACCATCCGTGACAAAGAATGTCAGGTTCTGGTAACCGGGAGCAGCCTTGCTACCATCATTGAACCACTGCACGGCCTGATTGAATGCGGCTTCATAGTTGGTGCCACCATTGGCAACCAGTGCATCAATGGCATTGGTCAGGTTGCTCACATTACTGGCACCAAGCCCTACTATTGTCACACTCTCGCTGGCATTCGCTGCAAAACCAATCAAGGTGACATTGATCTCACCATCATGATCTTTCAACTGGTTGGCCAAATGGGTCAGGGAGGCCTTGAGCATATTCAGTCGTGATCCAGCCATACTGCCAGACACATCGACCACCAGGGCAATATTGTAATTCTCACCCGGGATGAAATTGGTACTGGTGCCTCCGATGTCCCCCACCACAATATCGTGACCAGCACCGCCTGCAACCAGACCATCCAGACTACCGTTGGAGTTGGGCACCTTGTGATCATCATCCGTGCCGGGGGTCCCGGTAGTGTCGGGGATATCCGAGGTGTTGCTGCCCACAACCAGAATATTGGACGCGACGGGAGGCTCATTGCTCTTGACCGATACAGTAAAGTTGGCGCTGGCTTTATCTCCATCGGCATCAGTCAAGGTAGCACTGAAATCAAGGTCAATATCAGGAGGCGTGATCTTGTCGATCACTCCGAAATTCTCGATCCTCACTGAGTCATTGCCATTCAGCACAAAGCGGACATAAAGCTGGCTGAACTCCCCATCGGGTTCTATGCTGGCCAACTGCATCGACCCTTTGAGTCCTGACAGAACAAGCTCTCCGGAATCGACGACGGTCACGCCATCGGCAGCATAAGCCACCCACTGTATGGTGCTGGTATTGGTGTTGCCAACCCCGTAGACGTTGAAAGAGAGCCCATCAACGGCTGCAGTCGTGGATACCTTGAACCCTTCGTTATTGTCTAGGTTGCCGTTCTTAATCCCGAAACCATTGTTGTTCGGGTTGAGATTATCTGCATCACTCCCCGGCAGATCCTGAGGATTATTGACGCTGCCATTGAACAGCAGACCATCGAACAGTACACCAATCCCGCCAGCAGTAACTCCAATCGTCTCAACAGGCCCGCCAGCACCGAACTGTGCCCCGATCGAGAAAGTCTGGGTTGGCTGGGGAGTAACCAGTTCAAAGCTGTAAGTATTGTCGTCATTGAGTGTCAATGTATAGAACACTTTAGGTGACTGCCCACTACCATCAATGGTTGCTACCAGAGTCTTGCCATCAGTCGACAAGGTTTCTGTGATCCCTGCCAAATCAGGCCATCCAGTCAGTTTCAGTCCACCAGTACCCAGAGAGCCATCAGCACCAAAAGAGACGCCAAACAATCCACCGGTAGTGATGTCGGCTACATTCATCACTTCCAGACTTTCGATGCCTGTGATCACGGGCATATCGTCTTCAATAACAACACTTACCTGCTTGGTATCACTCAAGTCACCATCACTGGCTGACAGGTTGAAGGTAAATGTCTTCAGTCCTTCCTTATTGTCTCCAAATTCATGATCGATGGGCCCCAGCAAGGTGACGGTATATTTACCAACCGGATCTACAGATACTTGTATGACTGGGATCCCTCCCGCTGAACCCACCAGTGTCGCAGACCCTATACCACTCCACACAACTGGTACACCTCCAGAGCTCAGGCCAGATGGAGCAGAAAGAGTGAACGTAAAGGTATTGCTGTCGATATCTGTCACACTTGCCGTCGCATAGGTCGAAGTGCTGTCGGTAATATCGCCGGGATTGGGTGAATTGTCTGGATTGGATCCCGGCAATCCCTCCTCGGATATGCGCAGATCCGAGACAGTCAGCATGGGAGCATCGTTAGTTGCAGTGACGGTCACGGTGAAGGGCTTGTTGTCTGCCCCACCCTCGTCCGTGGTCCCCGCCACGTTGCCACTCACGACCCCGCTCCAGTCCGCCGGCAAGCTAAAGCCCGGCACTCCCGCTGTG
>NZ_JBGLRB010000033.1:0-17266 GCF_041402305.1 Aeromonas sp. S12(2024) | reverse complement strand
CCCAGTTCTTTGAGGCCGTCGTCGATGTACTGAAGAATGACTACGGCGTCTCCATCGTAAAAAAGCGACCCGGCAAGTCCTCTCGCAGCGGCAAGTCGAGAGGCTGACCATCGTCAGGGCTTGCCTGTTTCTGGGGATAAGCCGGCAGGCTTACTACAAGCGCAATCGGGTCGCCGACGAACGCCATGCATAGGGATTGCAGGTGGTGCGCTTCGTGCGTCAGGTTCGACTGCGACAACCGCGGGTCGGCACTCGCAAGCTGCATTATCTGCTGCAGGGTCAGGAGGATGGCGGGCTCAAGGTCGGGCGTGACAGGCTGTTTCGGATATTGGCCGAGCACCGCCTGCTGGTGCAGCCTAAGCGGGCGTATCACAAAACCACCCACAGTTTTCACCGTTTCTACCGTCATCACAACTTGCTCAAGGCGGGGCCAGAGCAGGTCACACCGGTGGCCCCGGAGCAGGTCTGGGTCGCATATATCACCTATCTGCCAGCCAGGAGCGGGCCGCTGTACCTGAGCTTGGTGACGGATGCCTACTCACGCAAGATAGTGGGCCATCACGTGCACGAAGGAATGCACGCGGAGTCGGTTGCGATGGCGTTCAAGAAAGCGCTGAAGCAACGGCGTGGCAGCGGTGAACTTATCCATCACTCAGACCGCGGCGTGCAGTATTGCTCTGGGCTGTATCAGTCACTACATGAACGGTACGGGGTGAAATGCTCGATGACGGATGGGTATGACTGTTACCAGAATGCGTTGGCGGAGCGGGTGAACGGGATTTTGAAAGGAGAGTTATTGTTGCAAAGCCCGCAGGATTTGACGCAAGCGCGGGAAATGGTGCGTGAAGCAGTGGATATTTACAACGCGGAGCGGCCGCATCATGCGTTGAAATACAGAACCCCCGATGCGGCACATAGGGGGTTCTGAGTAGAGAAATGCTAGTTGAAAATGTGTAAACCTATTTCAGGACTAGACACCAACGGCTGATCGTCAAACAGTCAAACAATGGGAAGGGGGACTAACTGGTGGCGGGCACCTTGCCACAGCTTGCGCAGTTGCAGCAGCAGCGCAGTCAGGGCGCCGCCGCTCAGGGCGGTGAGTACCGCCAGCTGCAGGCTGCCGAGCAGGAAGGGGGGCACCAGGGTCGCGGCCTCCTGTTCCAGCCAGTGCAGGGTCCAGCTGAGGTGGAAGGGCTCCGGTGTCTGGTGCAGTACCAGACAACCGGTGCGATAGGCGTAGAGGTACATGAACGGCAAAGTCAGCGGATTGTTGAACCAGACCGCCAGCAGCGCCAGCGGCAGGTTGAGGCTGAATGCCAGCGCCAGACCGACTGCGATGAGCGAGTGCATCGGGATCGAGCTTGAAGCGGGCAAACCAGCGACTCAGCATGGGCGGGCCATCTTGCGTTTTTGCCACTGGCGCACCGTACTGATCCGCCAGAAGGTGCGGATCAGGGTGTAGCCGATAAGGGAACTGAGCAGGGCCAGGATCAGCGAGCCCAGCAACAGCGGCGGTGCCACTGTGCCCAATACCGAGACCAGCCAGTCCCAGGTGAATTCAATCTCTATCTGCTGCGCCGAATGTCCCAGCAACTGGCAACCCACCAGATAGGCACCATAGAGCAGGGGCGGCATGGTAAAGGGGTTGGAGAGCCAGACCAGCGCCACCGAGAGCGGCAGATTGACCCGGCACAGGATGGCGCCACCGGCGGCCAGCAGCATCTGGCAGGGGAGCGGCACCCAGGCCATGAAGAGGCCCACCGCAAAGGCCCCGGCGGCCGAGCGGCGGTTGAGGTGCCAGAGGTTGGCATCGAGCAGCAGTTTGCCAAACAGCCGCAGGTGCTTGTGTTCTTTAAGGGTTTGCTGATCGGGCATCCAGCGTTTAATGAGTCGTTTGGGCATATTGAAACCTTGCTAAATACTTGCTCCATGGATCTGCGTCTGTTGTCGTTTGCCCTGGGGGCAAGCTCCTCACTGCTCTGGCCATGGTTACCTTCACTCGCATGGGGGGGCCTGTTGCTGTCCCTGCTGATCCCCCTTGCATATTGCCGAGCCTGGCGGTGGCTGTTTCTCCTGCTCGGCATCCTCTGGATGCAGGCCAATCTTGCCTATCGGCTGGCCTGGCTGGAGCGGTTGGGCGATCAGACGAGCCACATGATAACCGCAGAGCTGCAAAGTGCAGAGCCCGAGGGGGATAAATTTGTCCGGCTGCTGCTGCGGGTGAGTACCCTCGACGAGCAACCGGTGACACCTGAGCCCCTGATCCGGGTCAATGCCTATCAGGCATTACCCACCATGACAGTGGGCAGCCGGATCACCCTGGTGACCTCGTTGAAACCGGCTCACGGTCTGGCCAACGAGGCGGGGCTGGATGGGCGGCGTCTGCTGCTGGGCAAGGGGATCACCGCCACCGGCAATTTGCGCCGGGTGATCGACATTCAACAGGCACCAGCAGGGTGGCGTGAACGCTGGTTGGGGGCCGCGACCGAGAGTTGGCGTCCGCTTGACTATGCCCCCTTGCTGGCGGCGCTCACTTTTGGCGAGCAGAGCGGCATCACGGATGCCCAGTGGGAGCTGTTTCGCGGCAGCGGCCTGACCCATATCATCGCCATCTCAGGGCAGCACATTGCGCTGGTGGCGGTGCTCGGGTGGTGGCTGGGCAGGCTGTTTGGTCTGCGCGGCGCCATCATCACCTCCCTGTTGTTTGCCGCCGTCTACAGCGCGTTGGCCGGGTTTGCGCTGGCCACCGAGCGGGCCCTGATCATGGTGCTGGTGTGGAGCGTGTTGCGCTGGAGTCGGCGAGAGTGGCCGGCCTGGCGCATCTGGCTGTGGGCCTTTGTGGTATTGACCCTCTGGGATCCCTTCGCCCTCTATTCGGCCGGCTTCTGGCTTTCGTTTCTGGCGGTGGCCATCTTGCTGCTGGTGGGATATGTCCACGACAAGCCGGGGCTCTGGCAGATCCAGCTCTGGCTGCTGCTCGGTCTGCTGCCGCTGCAACTGGCGTTGTTCGAGGGAATCGCACCCCTTGCCATGGTGATCAACCTGCTGGCGGTGCCGCTCTTTTGTATCGCTATCATCCCGCTGGCGCTGATCGGTGTGCTGCTGGCGCCGCTATCCACCTCGCTTGCCTACGGCCTGTTCTGGCTGGCGGATTTGGGGCTCGGGTGGGTGTTGACGATCCTGAACTGGCTTTCCGATCAACTGCAACTGTGGTGGCCACTGCCCGGCTGGTGGCTGCCGCTTTGCACCCTGCTGTTGCTGCTCTGGTTCGCCGCGCAGTGGCGCCCGGCACGTTGGCTGTTGCTACCGGGTCTGTGTGCGCTGTTGTTGGCGCTCTGGCCAACGCCAGTCCGCTGGCAACTGCGGGTGCTGGATGTGGGGCAAGGGCTGGCAGTGCTGATCAGCAAGGGGGAGCGTGCCATCCTCTATGACACAGGTGATCGCTATCCCGGAGGCTACAACATGGCGGACGCGGTGATCCTGCCCCAGCTGAGCCATCTGGGGATCCGGGTCATCGATCGCCTCATCATCAGCCACAAGGATCGGGACCATGCCGGCAATCGCAAGCGACTGCTCAGCGCCATGCCGGTGCGCCACGAGCTCTCCTCTTATCCCTTCAGTGAGGGAACGACGCTTTGCCAGCGTGGGCAACAGTGGCGCTGGCAGGGGCTCTCGTTTGCAGTGCTCTGGCCCGAGCGCCCCGGTGGCGGGCGCAATAACGATGGCTGCGTAGTGCGTATCAACGATGGGCTGCACAGCGTGCTGCTCAGTGCCGATATCGAGCGGCAGGCCGAGCAACGGCTGGTGGCGCTGGAGGGAGAGGGGTTGGCCAGCACCTTGCTGGTGAGCCCCCATCATGGCAGTCGCACCTCCTCCACGCCCCCTTTTGTTGCGGCGGTAGCGGCGCAGGAGGTGATCCACAGCGCCGGCTTTATGAATCAGTGGGGCTTTCCCCGTCCCGATGTGGTGGCCCGCTATCGGGATGCCCGCCAGTGGATCACCGGTCAGCAAGGGGCGATGCTGGTCGAACCCACCGCTGCGGGCTTGAGCGTCACCGCCGAGCGAGATCTGGGGCCCTGGTACCGGCGCAGTGGTGAGTGGTGGCGGCCGAGAGTGTGGTTTGAGCAATAATTGGCCATTTCTGCCGTGTAGGAATGCGATATCGGTGGCGGCGCTTGGTGTAAGCCTGCGCTTTGGCTAGAATAGCCCGTCATTTCCATTACTAACGGCTATTCATGCAACAAGAAACCTCACAAGAGAGCTGGCCAGTATTCAAACGCCTGCTCGGTTATGTCCGTGATCGCAAGCTGGGCCTGGTCGGTGGCATCATAGGGATGCTGGGCTACGCCGCCGTGGATACCACCTTTGTCTACTCCATCAAGCCGCTGATCGATCAGGGCATCAATGGCAACGACAGCACCGTTTTGAAATGGATGCCCTTCTTCGTCCTCGGCATCGTGGCCCTGCGCGGTGTCGCCAACTTTCTCTCCAACTACTGCATGGCTTGGGTTGGCAACCACGTCGTGATGCGTCTGCAACAGCAGGTGTTCAATCACATGGTGGCGATGCCGATGAGCTTCTTCGATCGTCAGAATACCGGCCACCTGCTCTCCAAGGTGACCTATGACGCCAGTCAGGTCTCCTCGGCGGCGAGCACCACGCTAGTGACCCTGGTGCGGGAAGGGGCGACCGTGGTCGGTCTGCTCGGCCTGATGTTCTGGCACTCTTGGCAGCTGTCGGTGATTTTCCTGGTGGTTGGCCCGCTGGTGGGTGTCATCATCGGCCTTATCAGCCGCCGTTTCCGCCAGATCAGCCGTCACATTCAGCAGGCGGTAGGGGATATCACCACCTCCACCGAGCAGATGCTCAAAGGGCACAAAGAGGTGCTGATGTTTGGTGGCCAGAAGGTGGAAGAGAAGCGCTTCTTCCAGGTCAGCAACAACATGCGCCAGCAGACCATGAAGATGGTCGCGGCTGATGCCATCGGCAGCCCTGTGGTGCAGATGGTGGCCTCCATCGCGCTGGCTGCCTTCCTCTATGTAGCTACCATCGACAGTGTGCGCAGCGAGCTGACTGCCGGTACGTTTACCGTCATGATCACCTCCATGATGATGCTGCTCAAGCCGCTGAAAAGCCTGACCGACGTCAATAACCAGTTCCAGCGGGCCATCACTGCCTGCCACAGCCTGTTTGGTCTGCTCGACACCGAGCCGGAGCAGGATACCGGCACCCGCACTCTGGAGCGCGCCCGTGGCGAGATCGAGTTTCGCAACGTCACCTTCACCTACCCGACCAAGGACACCCCGGCGCTGCACAACGTCAGCTTCAAGGTGGAGGCGGGGAAATCGGTGGCGCTGGTGGGCCGTTCCGGCTCTGGCAAGAGTACCATTGCCAGCCTGCTGACCCGCTTCTACGACATCGATCAGGGCGAGATCCTGCTGGACGGCATCAACATCCGCGAATACAAGTTGAGCGAGCTGCGCAAGCAGTACGCGCTAGTCTCCCAGCATGTTCACCTGTTCAATGACTCGGTGGCCAACAACATCGCCTACGCCGCAGAAGACAAATACAGCCGCGACCAGATCGTGCAGGCCGCCCGTATCGCTCATGCCGACGAGTTCGTCAGCAAGATGAGCAACGGGTATGACACTGTGGTTGGCGAGAACGGTGCATCCCTTTCCGGCGGTCAGCGCCAGCGTGTTGCCATTGCGCGCGCCCTGCTGCGCGATGCGCCGGTTCTGCTGCTGGATGAGGCCACCTCGGCCCTCGATACCGAGTCCGAGCGCCACATTCAGGCGGCTATCGACGAGCTTTGCAAGGCGCGTACCTCGCTGGTGATCGCCCACCGTCTCTCCACCATCGAGAAGGCGGACGAGATCCTGGTGATCGACGAAGGCCATATCGTCGAGCGCGGCAACCACGAAGCATTGATGGAGCAGCGCGGCACCTATGCCCAGCTGCGCGCCATTCAGTTTGGCAACGCGGGAAGCAAGGCCTGATGCTGGAACGGCTCTGGTATGCAAAGAGTGGCTGGCGCTGGTTGCTGGCCCCCTTTGCCCTGCTGTTTGCCGTCATCAGCGGCACCCGCCGCTACGCCTATCGTCATGGCTGGCGCAAGGGGTATCGCGCCTCCTTGCCGGTGCTCGTGGTGGGCAATATTTCGGTGGGGGGCAACGGCAAGACGCCGGTGGTGGTCTGGCTGGTGGAGCAGTTGCAAGCCCGTGGCTATCGACCCGGGGTGGTGAGCCGTGGTTATGGTGGCAAGGCACCCCATTACCCCTATCGGCTGGATGAGACCAGCACCACGGCGCAGGCCGGAGATGAGCCGGTGCTGATTGCCCGGCGCTGCGGCTGCCCCGTGGTGGTTGCCCCGAAACGGGCCGACGCGGTACGACTGCTGGAGCAGAGCGGTGAGGTGGATATCATCATCACCGACGATGGTCTGCAGCACTATGCGCTGGCCCGCGACATCGAGCTGGTGGTGGTGGACGGAGCGCGCCGTTTCGGCAACGCCTGCTTGCTGCCGATGGGGCCGCTGCGCGAGCCGGTCACTCGTCTCAAACGGGTGGACGCCATCATCTGCAACGGCGGCGAGCCGGGCAAGGGGGAGTACCCCATGCAACTGGTCGCCGGCACCCCGCGCCGGGTGCGCGACGATGCACCGCTTGTCGCCCCCTTGTCGGGGCAGGTCGATGCGTTGGCGGGGATCGGTCATCCGCCCCGCTTCTTTGCCACCCTGGAAGGGCTCGGCTATCAGCTGGATCAACAGGTTGCCTACGGCGATCATCACCCCTTCTATCGGGATGAGCTGGTGGGTCGCTTTGCCAGCAAGCCGCTGCTGATGACGGAGAAGGATGCGGTCAAGTGCCGCCCGTTTGCCCTCGATAACTGGTGGTATCTGCCGGTCAGTGCCGAGTTGCCAGCTTCTCTGCTCGACACCCTGCTGCACAAGCTGAACACGAGTGGAAAGGCGCAAGGCGTAACCAAGGCACAAGATTAATCTCTCTCGCCTCGGCGGGGGACCAGGGGCTTGATATGCCCCGCATGGAATATCTGGTTGCTCGACATCCATCGCTGGCGTGATGAAGCCGCCAGCGCGACATCGTTGAAGGAGTATCGTTTTGGCTTTGGACATCAAGTTGCTCGACATCATCGCCTGCCCGGTCTGCAAGGGTAAGCTGCATTACAACAAAGCAGTTCATGAGTTGGTCTGCCGCTTTGACAAGCTGGCCTATCCGCTGGAAGAGGGGATCCCGGTACTACTGGAGAACCGTGCCCGTCCGCTCAACAGCGATGAGCTGCAGTCATGAGTTTCGTCGTCGTTATTCCCGCCCGCTATGCGTCAACCCGTCTGCCGGGCAAGCCGCTGGCGGATATCCATGGCAAGCCCATGGTGCAGCACGTGGTGGAGAAAGCCCTGCAATCGGGTGCCGATCGGGTGATCGTCGCCACCGATGACGAGCGGGTGCAGCAGGCACTGCTGAGCACCGGCGTCGAGGTGTGCATGACCTCACCTGATCACCAGTCCGGCACCGAGCGTCTGGCCGAGGTGTGCCGTCACTACGGCTTTGCCGCCGATACCATCATCGTCAATGTGCAGGGGGATGAGCCGCTCATTCCGCCCGCCATCATTCGTCAGGTAGCGGATAATCTGGCCGCTGCCACGGCGCCGATGGCGACCCTGTCTGTGCCGATCAAGGATGCCGAAGAGGCGTTCAACCCGAACGCAGTGAAAGTGGTGACTGACAAGGATGGCTACGCCCTCTACTTCAGTCGCGCCAGCATTCCCTGGGATCGGGATCGCTTTGCCAAGAGCCATGAGCAAATTGGTGACCACTACCAGCGTCATATCGGTATCTATGCCTATCGCGCCGGCTTTATCCAGCGTTACGTAGACTGGGCACCGAGCGTGCTGGAGCAGGTCGAGGCGCTGGAGCAGCTGCGGGTGCTCTGGTACGGGGAGAAGATCCACGTCGCCCAGGCCCTTGAAGCACCGCCAGTCGGGGTGGATACCCAGGCCGATCTGGAGAAGGTGCGGGCCTTTTTGGCCAAGTGATGGCCACAGCACTAACGTCATGAAAAACGGTGTCGCAAGGCACCGTTTTTTGTTTTGAAAATTTATATAATTATTTGATTTTAAACGCTAAACATGGGTTTTCTCAAACTTTTGGCGTGCATGGTTTGCCAAAGCAACGAGTTTGGTTATGATGCAAGACGCCCTGTTAACCCTAACCGGGCGGCTAAAACGAGATAAAACGGGGTGTTTGGGTGATAAATGTATTCCTGGTCGATGATCATGAGCTGGTGCGTACAGGGATAAGACGCATTCTTGAAGATGTGCGCGGGATCAAGGTGGTGGGCGAAGCACAGAGCGGCGAGACCGCAGTCACTTTCTGTCGCCAACACCATCCGGACGTGATCCTGATGGACATGAACATGCCGGGTATTGGTGGTCTGGAAGCGACTCGCAAAATTCTGCGGATCCGCCCCGATGTGCGCATCATAGTGCTGACAATTCATTCAGAAAATCCGTTCCCCACCAAGGTGATGCAGGCCGGCGCCGCCGGTTACCTGACCAAGGGGGCTGCCCCTGACGAGATGATCCAGGCGATCCGGTTGGTGCACTCCGGTCAGCGCTACATCTCCCCGGAGATTGCCCAGCAGATGGCCCTCAGCCAATTTGCCTCCGCTGACGAGAATCCCTTCAAGTCCCTCTCCGAGCGCGAGCTGCAGATCATGATGATGATCACCAAGGGGCAGAAGGTGACCGATATCTCCGAGCAGCTCAACCTGAGCCCGAAGACGGTCAACAGCTACCGCTATCGTCTGTTCAGCAAGCTGGGGATCAACGGTGACGTGGAACTGACCCATCTGGCCATTCGCTATGGCATGCTGGATGCCGATACCCTCTAATCGGCTGGCGTGTGGTCACAAAGGCGGCGAGTGCCGCCTTTTTGCTTTTCTGCCCCTTTGCTTTTCGGGCGGCGAGGGCAGTATGCTCTGCCCGTCAATTTTTGCCTTTGTGTGAGCCGAGTAGCTGATGACCTTCTCTCCCGAACCTCTCTTCGACAGCAAGGCGTTTCTGAGCGCCGTCACCCATCAGAGTGGCGTCTACCGCATGTATGACAGCGGTGGCACCGTGATCTATGTGGGCAAGGCCAAGGATCTGAAAAAGCGGCTCGCCTCCTACTTTCGCACCAACGTCGACAGCATCAAGACCCGCACCCTGGTGCGCCAGATCGCCGATATTCAGGTCACCGTCACCCACACCGAGACCGAGGCGCTGATCCTCGAGCACAACCTTATCAAGCAGTACCAGCCCCGTTACAACGTGCTGCTGCGGGACGACAAATCCTACCCCTGGATCATCATCACCGCGCACCAGCATCCGCGCATCGGCGTCCATCGCGGCGCCCGCAAGGTGAAGGGGGAGTACTTCGGCCCATACCCCTCTGGCGGTGCGGTGCGCGAGAGTTTGCATCTGATGCAGAAGATTTTTCCGGTGCGCCAGTGCGAGGATGCGGTCTATGCCAACCGCACCCGTCCCTGTCTGCTCTATCAGCTCAAGCGTTGCGCTGGCCCTTGCGTACCCGGGTTGGTGAGCGAGGCCGAATATGCCCAGCAGGTGGAGCTTGCCAAACTGTTTCTGGCGGGCAAGAACCAGCAAGTGATTGGCGAGCTGGTGGGCAAGATGGAGTCTGCCAGCGGCGATCTGCGCTTTGAAGAGGCGGCCCGCTACCGGGATCAGATCCTGGCGCTGCGCCGGGTCACCGAACAGCAGTCGGTGAGCGGCAACGTACTGGACGAGCTGGATGTGGTGGGGGTCGCCTTCCAGCAAGGTGCTGCTTGCATCCACGTGCTCTTTATCCGTCAGGGCAAGGTGCTCGGCTCACGCAGCTACTTCCCGAAAGTGCCTGCTGATACCCAGCTTGATGAGGTGGTGCAATCCTTCCTGCTGCAGTTCTATCTGTCGGGGCAGGGGGGGCGGCAGATCCCGAGCGAGGTGCTGCTCGATGTGGCCCTTGAGGACGAGAGCGTCATCGCCGAGACTCTGAGCCAGACCGCAGGCTACAAGGTGCGGGTGGTGAGCCGTACCCGCGCCGAACGGGCTCGTTTTATCAAGCTCGCCTCCATCAACGCCGAGACGGCGCTGCGATCGCGGCTGGCTCACAAGAGCACCATTACTGCTCGCTACGATCAGCTGGAAGAGCTGCTGGAGCTGGATCGCCCAATCGCCCGCATGGAGTGTTTCGATATCTCCCACACCATGGGGGAGCGCACGGTGGCCTCTTGCGTGGTGTTCAACCGGGAGGGGCCGCTCTCATCGGAATATCGTCGTTTCAACATCGACGGCATCACCGGTGGTGATGACTACGCGGCAATGGAGCAGGCGCTGGAGCGCCGCTTTGGCAAGCAGCAGGAGCCGGACAAGGTGCCGGACGTGCTGTTTATCGACGGCGGCCTCGGCCAGTTGCGCCGCGCCGAAGAGATCCTGGCGCGCCAGCTGGAGTTTCTCGGCGGCAAATACCCGCTGCTGGTGGGGATTGCCAAGGGAGTCACCCGCAAGGCGGGGTTGGAAACGCTTATCATGGGGGAGAGCCACGAAGAGCTGCATTTGCCGGCAGATATGCCCGCTTTGCACCTTATTCAGCATATTCGCGATGAATCCCACCGTTTTGCCATTACCGGCCACCGTGCCAGACGGGCCAAGGCCCGCACCAGCAGCACGCTGGAGGATATTCCGGGGGTGGGGCCAAAGCGGCGGCAGGCGCTGCTCAAATATCTGGGCGGCCTGCAGGAGGTTAAAAAGGCGAGCGTGGATGAACTGGCCAAGGTACCCGGCATCAGTCAGGAGCTGGCCCAGACCATCCACGATGGCTTGCACAGCGCCTGAGCAGGGTTAGCGGCATGGCAAAATCGCTAACTCCTTGATGCACAAGAGCCGTGACGCGGGGGGGCCGTAAATGCCATAATGGCCCTCGCATTTTGAGAAGATTGATGGATTAAAAAGACCAAGACGGGCGCCAGTGCGGTTGCATCGCAAATCGGCTTTGGCGCACTATGTAGCGACGTACAAGAAGTGGCTGAAAATAATGACAAACATACCTAACCTGTTGACGTTTTTCCGGATTTTGCTCATTCCCGTCTTCGTCATCCTGTTCTATCTGCCTTATCAATGGTCCTATCTGGCTGCTGCCATCATCTTTATTCTGGCCGCTGCCACCGACTGGTTTGATGGCTATCTGGCCCGCAAGCTCAATCAGTCCACCGCCTTTGGCGCCTTCCTTGACCCCGTTGCCGACAAGATCATGGTTGCCGCCGCACTGGTGGTTATCGTCGAACACTACAACACCATCTGGGTGACCATCCCCGCCATGACGATGATTGGCCGCGAGATCATCATCTCCGCCCTGCGCGAATGGATGGCCGAGCTCGGCAAACGCTCCTCGGTGGCGGTCAGCTGGATTGGCAAGTGGAAGACCATGATCCAGATGGTGTCGCTCACCGGTCTGATTTGGCAATACAACGTCTGGATGGTATGGCTCGCCTACGTGATGCTTTATGTCGCCACCGTGCTCACCTTCTGGTCGATGTTCCAGTACATGAAGGCCGCTTGGGGCGATCTGACCCATCACGCCAACCTGTGACCAGCCGTGCTGCAAGGTGAGGTTTCCGCTGATTTTAGGCAGGAAACGGCCAAAGGCGCTAAAACTGTTCAAAAAGGGCAAAAAATGCCCGAACGATCAGGTAATTAAATATTTCTGGTTGACTGGGCGAGGAACATCGCTAGAATGCGTCCTCGTAGTCAGGCAGTCAGCCAGACCAATGCGGGAATAGCTCAGTTGGTAGAGCACGACCTTGCCAAGGTCGGGGTCGCGAGTTCGAGTCTCGTTTCCCGCTCCAAATTCAGACAATAGAGAGCCAACTCTCTTTTGCATGGCGCGTTAGCAAAGCGGTTATGCAGCGGATTGCAAATCCGTTTAGTCCGGTTCGACTCCGGAACGTGCCTCCATATTGACAAGCCCGCCACGCGAGCTTGATACCGATTGCGGTGCCCGAGTGGTGAAATCGGTAGACACAAGGGATTTAAAATCCCTCGACGTTCGCGTCGTGCCGGTTCGATTCCGGCCTCGGGCACCATTAATACTTCCAAAGTATTCCGAAAAAGTTCAAAAAACCCAGTGAATTCAACGTCTCTGGGTTTTTTTACGTCCAGAACATTCCGAGTCATTCCTAACACATCCGCTATAAATTGGTATACGCTTAGGTATACATCGATTCGATAAAGGAGTCGTATACCAATGCCGCGAACCACCAGACCCTTGTCTGATACCGAGTGTCGCAATGCCCGCCCGCGAGAAAAAGACTATTCCCTGTTCGATGGGAATGGCTTGCACTTATTGGTCAAAAAGAACGGTACCCGTTCGTGGCGCTTCAAGTTCACTAAGCCTGATGGTAAGGCCGGGCTGATGGCGTTTGGTGATTACCCCATCCTGTCGTTGACGGAGGCCCGTGCCAAACACGCTGCCGCACGAAATTTGTTGGCCAAGGGTATTGACCCTGTCGTCCATAAGCAGCAGGTGCGTAACGACATTACCCGCAAACAAGTGAATAGTTTTGAGGCTGTTGCCCGTGAATGGCATGCAAATAATGCTGGCAAGTGGTCCTCCGATCACGCTTCACGCATCTTGACCCGGCTTGAAAAAGACGTGTTTCCATTGATTGGCCATTGCCCCGTTGCCGAACTCAAGACTCGTGACCTGCTTGTTCCACTGCGTAAGATAGAGCAGCGAAATGCGCTTGATTTGGCAGGACGAGTGCGGCAACACATCAATGGCATAATGAGTTATGCAATGCGAACTGATTTGATTGAGGCCAATCCTGCTGCTGATTTGACGGGGGCGTTGTCGGTTCGCAAAGTCCAGCATCATCCCGCGCTGCCGCTGCAGGATATTCCCGAGCTGGTGCGTCGTCTCGATAGTTATTCGGGACGTCTGCTGACCAAGATGGCGGTGAAATTCACCTTGTTAACCTTTGTCCGTTCGAGTGAATTGCGCTTCATGCGCTGGGATGAGCTCGATATCGAGCGAGCAATCTGGACGATCCCGGCGTCCCGCGATCCCATTGAAGGGGTTAAACATTCACATCGTGGTGCCAAGATGCGAGAACCGCACTTTGTGCCGTTGTCACGCCAGGCACTGGCCATCATTGAGGCTATTCGCCCCTTGACCGGGCGCTTTGATCTGGTCTTTGCCGGTGACCATGATGTATCAAAACCCATGAGTGAAAACACCGTGAATAGTGCCTTGCGCCGCCTGGGTTATGACACCAAGGTGGAGGTATGCGGTCATGGCTTCCGGGCGATGGCCTGCAGCGCGTTGCTTGAATCAGGCCAATGGAGTGCGGATGCCATTGAACGGCAGATGAGCCATAAGGAGCGTAACGGTGTGCGGGCGGCTTACATTCATCGGGCCGAATTTATCACCCAGCGGCAACAGATGGTGCAATGGTGGGCTGACTGGCTGGACTGTTGCAAGCATCACTATGTGCCACCCCATGAATTTACCGGGTTGGAGAGCAATGTAATTCACTTGCCAAACAGTCTGTCTGTATAGACGGATCGGGTTGTTAATCAGCATCGAAAAATGACCAGGGATCAGCGTCCAACATTGACCAGGGTTAGCTGGCTGATTTCATCCTCTGTTTGAAGCGATAGGCGTCGTTGCCTGTCTCGATAAACTCACATGATCCTATCCAGCATCAGCGTTGTCATCTTCTCCACTTGCTGAAGGCCAGGTTGGAGGTCAGGGAGCGGGCTGGTGCGCTTGCGCAGCTTGCTGATCAGGTGAAACAGCAGAGCGCCTCCGCTTTCGGCAAACGGCAGATAGCTCAGTTTGCCCAGAATCACTGCATCGACATTGACCAACCGAATGGCAAGCAGCCCGGCTTTGCCTGCCACCTTTTCCTGCTCCAGTTCGCTGGCCAGTACACCACTGTATAGAAACGCACTCGCTTGACCCGGCCCTCAGCATTGCGTCCCAAGGCGATGCCAGGTGGGTTTGACCCGTCCCGGTTCCGCCGTTCAACAGCAGATTTCGCTGCTGTTCCAGTAAGTCATCCACACCTACTCGCCATTTAATTTCCCTTGTCAAGTGCGTCTCTGACGGGGTTTCCCCCTGTAGGGTTAGGAATTGGTGACGAAATGATAAAAATAAGGAGCCATGCTGGTGCATTTCGTTCCAGTACATGACAGGGAATGACTAACATGGCTAAAGAAAGCAAACCCACTCTGACCATTATTCGCCGTAATGAGGTTGAAGCCCGCACCGGGCTGTCCCGCTCTACCATCTACGCCAAAATGCGTCCCAATCCGAAGTACCCCAATGTTTATGACCCGACCTTTCCCAAACCGGTGTCCATCGGCGCAAAAGCCGTTGGTTGGATTGAAGAGGAGTTGGAAGCATGGCTCATCGCCCAGATCCAGAAGAGCCGTGAGGCGTAAGGAGGCGAGGATGACAGTCACCAATTACGCAAAAAAGAGCCGCCATGGTACGGCGGCCTCTTCGGTTAGCATGTTTGATATTGGCCAGATGATTAAACCTGGCTCCGAGAGCGTAGCACCTGCGCGCTCGCTGGCAAGCAAAAGCCTGTGCCGCGCAAAGTCGGGGATAATTAGCAGGGATGCTATTTGTGGCCAGTTCGCCCTGTATGGTGCTTCCCCTAGCACCAACAGCGCGCGCATCGAGGAAATGCACCGCCTTCAGGAAGCCTATGAGAACGATGACGGCGTGTCACTGTTCGATCACAAGCGTGCCATGCTGCGCGTGGTAGGGGGTACGGTATGAACGCAACCCTGCAAGCCAAGGCTGCAAATATCGAGGCCAACGGTCACGCTGTCATTCCGTATCAGGACAACGGCAACCCGAAACCCTATGGCAATGAGCAGCGCTACCCGTCCTCCATGGTGCGTGAGGATGACACCCTGTTTGGTGTTCGCTTGGATGAAATGGTCCTGCTGGACCTGGACGGTAACAAGGTACCCGAGGCGCCGCACCCTAGGGATCTGCTGGCGATGCTCGGATTGCCCAATCAGACGCTCCCGATCCAGTACCGGATGCTCACCGACACCCTGCCTGACGGTTCGTATCACTGGCTGTTCCGCTTGCCAGCTGGGGTAGACCTTGCCAGCTTGAAGCAGAGCGTCAACAACGCGAATGGACTGGCCGGCGTAGATGTAAAGACCGGCAATCAGCTGATCTACATCAAAGCCGGTAAGGTGCTGCGCGGCGATACCATCCCCCAACTGGCCGCTCTGCCGGAGGCTCCTGCCATCTTGTTGGGGTGGATCACCAAGCCCAAACATGAGCCAAAGGTGATTGCCCCCATAGTCAGCTCCGCAGAGACCAGCCGCTATGGAGAGAGAGCGTTGACGAGTGCCTGTGAGGCGATTGTCAGCGCGCCGATGGGGAGCCGGAACGAGACGCTCAACCGGGAGGCGCTGGGGGTGGCGCAACTGGTCGCTGGTGGAGAGATCTGCCACGCCGACGCTGAGCGTCAGTTGTTTGCTGCTGGCATGGCGTCTGGCCAATCGGTACAGGAGGTCAAGGCGACTATTGCCAGTGCGCACCAGAAGGGGATACAGGAGCCACGCCAAGCCCCGCCTAAAAGTAAGCTGTTGGCCGATAAGAAGGGCAGCCAAAAAACAGGTTCTCTGCTGGCGGCTAATGTTGTTTCTCTGCGCCCTGAGCAGGACGACGCGGCGCTGATGCTGGATCAGATGAGTGCCTGCCAGCGCGGGGAGGCACTGGTTTCTAGTCTGGGAACCCTGGCCATCAATGTCGACACGAGCCAGGTGTACCGTTACACCGGCAGCCTGTGGGAGTCGATGCCGGATGCGGTGCTTGCGCGCTGTATGACGGCAATGTTTAAGCAGCAAGGCGCCAAACACAGTGCCCGGATAATCAACACTGCTGTGGATACCATGAAACTGGGCCTTGATGAGATACCGCGTCCGGCGCTCAACCTGATTGGTTTTGCCAATGGGGTCTATGACTTAGTGCTCCGCGCGTTTCGCCCGCATTCCCTCGTCGATGGTTTGCTGACTCACAACGGGATCGAGTACAGCGAGCCGCTGGTGGGGGAAACCCTGGCGCATTGTGCCCCCCACTTCATGAAGTGGCTGAGCTACGCAACCGACAATGATGCGGCCAAGATGGATCGCATTAACGCGGCGCTGTTCATGGTGCTGGCGAATCGCTACGACTGGCAGTTGTTCCTGGAGGTGACGGGGGAAGGCGGCAGTGGCAAATCGGTCATGGCAGGTCTGTGCGAGCTGCTGGTTGGCCAAGAAAACGTGGGCAGTAGCTCGATGAAACTGCTCGAGAGCAACTTTGGTCTGGAGAATGTCTGGGACAAACGCCTGATCTTGTTGCCGGACCAACCTTCGTACGTTGGCGATGGCCACGTGCTCAAGGCGATCACTGGTGGCGATAAAGTATCGGTCAACCCTAAAGGTAAGGCGATTTTCAGCACTCGGATCCCAGCTGTGTTGCTGGCCACCAACAACGTGCCGATGGTGTTTAACGAGCGCAACGGGGGGATCGCTCGTCGCCGGGTGATCTTCCACTTCGGACGAGTGGTGGCATCGGCTGATCGGGATGGGGCGCTTGGCGACAAGATTGCTGCTGAGTTACCGGTGATCATTCGCCATCTGCTGACCCGGTTTGCCGACCCTGACCTGGCCAAGCGTCTGCTGGAGGAGCAACGGGATGGTGCTGATGCACTGGCGGTGAAACGCGAGGCTGACCACGTACTCGACTTTTGCGCCACCTTGGCGTTTCTGGCTGAGCCGCAAGGGTTCTGTATGGGGGGAAATGTCGCCGTGATGAAGGAGCCGAGAAAATTCCTGTATCACCTCTACCTGGCTTATCTGGAGTACCACGGCTTGAACCGCCCACTCTCGCTTAATTCATTCAGCAAAGCCGTTAAACAGGCTGCAAAGGAGCTGGGCTCGGAGTACAAGACGCGCAAGACCAATGGCCAAACTCAAACCAATGTTGCACTCACCGAACTGGCAGAGGAGTACCTTCCGCGGGCCCTGTAGGCCGACATTACTTAATGAGGCCGAACGGTGGTGACAAGAAGGCTCCTTGCGGTAATGCCAGTCAGTTAAGCCTGACTGGCATTGTTTTTATTGGCTTTTTGCACTGCATACTTTTGTGGTCTTGGCTTCACACTGCGGGGATAACTCCGCTCCCTTCGCTCC
>NZ_JBGLRB010000032.1:0-18878 GCF_041402305.1 Aeromonas sp. S12(2024) | reverse complement strand
GCGGCCATAGCGCCGTGGAACCACCTGATCCCATGCCGAACTCAGAAGTGAAACGCGGTAGCGCCGATGGTAGTGTGGCATTCGCCATGCGAGAGTAGGACACTGCCAGGCGCCCAATACAAGAAACCCCGCTCATCGAGCGGGGTTTTTTATTGCCTGCAATTCAGCAAATAGTCTGATAATTGGCCAGTGTTATCCCCTCCTTCCCCTGAATTCCAGATCATCCCATCAGTTTTACTCATAAAAAACGGCCTTGGCAGCGTAAAATGGCGCTTTATCTGGTCGGAGATAGCCCATGTTTTGTCCAAAATGCGGCGGTCAAACCCTGCAGAGCGTCAGCCCCAAAGAGTTTCGCTGTGGCTGCGGTTTTCATTTTTTCCAGAATGTGGCGACGGCGGTGATGGTGGCGCTTTGCTGGCAGGACGAGGTGCTGGTTGCGGTGAGAGCAGGCAATCCGGGCAAGGGGTTGCTGGATCTGCCTGGCGGATTTGTCGATCCCGGCGAGTCGCTGGAGGCGGCGCTGGTGCGCGAGTTGCAGGAGGAGCTGGGGCTCGATGTTAGCGCCCAACCTTTTACCTATCTCGGTTCCTTCCCCAATATCTACCCCTACGATGGCATCACCTATCACACTTGTGACACCTTTTTCGCCATCAAGCTGAGTGAAAAACCGGTCATCCAGCCGGCTGACGATGTGGCCGCCTGTCAGTGGCGGAAGATCAGCGATATTCCCTTGCCCCGCTTTGCTTTCGAATCGACGCGCACCGCGGTGGCGCGGCTGCAGCAATCCTCTTTGCAAGCCTGATCCCTGCTGATGACGATGGGGATTGGCAGCGACCATCCCTGTCTCATCCTTGTCCGCTTTTGTCTCGCAGACGCCATTCGTCAGACGGTGAGTGGTATAGTCAGCAGTGGATCCGGATTCAAGGAGCATATCGTGAAGAAGATCGTTCTCATCTTGCTCGGCATCGCCGTGGCGGCCTTGCTGGCCATAGTGACGCTGATAAGCCTTATCGACCCCAATCAATTCAAGCCCCAACTGGCTGAACAGGTGCGCAAGAGCACAGGCCGGGAACTGGTGATGGCGGGGGAGATTGACTGGCGTTTCTGGCCGAGCCTCGGCCTCTCGCTGGAAAAGGTCGCCCTGCGTAATCCGGCCGGTTTTGCCGAGCCGGATCTGGTTCGTTTCGAACAGGGGGAGGCCTCGGTGGCCCTGTTGCCGCTGCTCTCACATCGTCTGGAGATCGGCAAGGTGACCCTGAGTGGTGCCCATCTCTTTATCCAGACCAAGGCGGATGGCAGCTCCAATCTGAGCGGACTGATCAAGGATGCCACTGCTGATGCAAGCGAACCAGTCGTCCCCGCAACTCCTGCACCAACCGCTGATAGCAAGCCCTGGCAGATCAGCTTGCAGGGTGTCGCGCTCTCCCAGGCCAGTGCGCTGGTACAGGATGATCGCAGCGGCACCTCGCTGCGACTGGATCGCCTCGATCTCGATATGGGGCAGCTGGCCACCGATCAGTGGGTACCCGTGACGCTGGCCGCCAAGGGGAGTGCCGACAAGCTCGCTTTCGACGTTAAAGGACAGACCCAGATCAAGCTGGCGCAGGAGGTGATGGCCAGTGAACTGAAAGATCTGAGCCTCAGTGGCAGTCTGAGTGACCCGTCCCTGCGACTCGACAGTTTCTCCATCAAGGGAGACCGGTTGGCCTTAGGTGAGTGGAGCAACCTCACGTTGGCGCTGAAGGGTGCCAAGGTAGAGGGGCAGCAAGCTTCACTGGCTGGCTCGCTGGAAGGAACGCTCAAGGGAAGGCTCGATAAAGAGATGAAGCTGGCCGAGCTCTCCGATATGGTGCTGACGGCAGTGCTGGAAGGTGATGCGCTGCCACGCCCGCAGATGAAGCTGAAACTGGCCGGCTTTGCCCGCGCCGAGATCGACAAGCAGTTGATTACCCTGAGCAAGCTGGTGATGAGTGCCGATGAGGCGCTGCTGAGTGGTGATGGAACCGTGCAGCTTGGCGCTGTTCCCTCGATCAGCTTCGATCTCAAGGGGGAGAAGCTGGATCTCGACAAATGGCTCGCCAAATCGGCACCGACCACGACCGCACAGGCGAAAGAGGACAAACCGGCGGCCGGTGCTTCCAATGCCGCTGCAAGTGACAATAAAGCGGTAACCGGCAAGAGCGAAGCCCTCTCCGCGGTTGAACCGGATCTGGGCGCGCTCAAAGGTCTGGATCTGGATGGTCGGTTGCAACTTGGTAGCCTGCGCCTGAAAGGGCTGGATCTCGGTACTGTCGATCTGCAGGTGGTTTTGGCCAAGGGACTGCTGACGCTCAAACAGTTCAGCGCGACCGTGGCGGGCGGTCAGGTAAGCGCGAAAGGGGTTCTCGACGCACGCCAGCAACCCGCCACCTACAAGGTGCACAAGCAGGTGGCCGGAGTGAACATTCGTCCCTTGCTGCAGACTCTGGCCCAGAGCGATCTGCTGGAGGGTAAGGGCGATCTCGATGTGCATGTGCAGGGGCGTGGTCTCTCTCCTCTGGCACTGCGCAACGGAATGCAGGGCAAGATAACCTTGAAACTGAGCGACGGTGCCCTGCACGGCATCAACCTGCCGGAGATGATCCGCGAGGCGCGGGCCACCCTCACCGGCAAGGGAGCCGAGCAGGTGAAGGAGGCGCGCAAGACCGACTTCAGCGCCCTCACCGCCAGCTTCCAGATTGCCGACGGCATCGCCCGCAGCAACGACATCCAGCTCTTTGCCCCGGCCTTGCGGGTCAAGGGCGAGGGGCAGACGGCGCTGGTGCCGGAGAGCCTCGACTTCCTGTTCCTCACCTCCATTGTCGAGAGCAGCAAGGGGCAGGGGGGCAAGGATGTGGATGAGCTGAAGGAGATCACCATTCCGGTGCGGATCGGCGGTCACTGGCAGGCCCCCAGCTACCAGCTCGACGTGAAGGCACTGCTCAGCAACAACAAATTGCTGGAGGATAAGGCGCGCAAGGAGGCCGAACGCGGCCTCAAGAAGCTGCTGGGTGACAAGGCCGACAACGATGCCGTCAAAGGTGTGGCCGACCAGCTGCTCAAGGGACTGTTCAAATAGGTGACGGTTCACATGGCTGGCGGGAGCCGCGCCAATGCCGTTAGCGGTTGACCGGATGTCAGCGCCATTGAAGAATGGCGCTGACATTTTTTATGGCGCAGTGACCTGCTGCGCCTTGATCCGGAGTCATCTCGAGTTGAACCCATGCGCCTGATCCTGCTGCTCTGCTCCCTGATCTGCTGCGGCATGGCGTATCCCGTGCTGGCCGGGCCGCTGGCGGATCGTCTGGCGGGCGAGCTGGCCAGGCAGGTTCCCGAACAGGCGCTGCCTCTTGACGAGGTGCAGCGGCTCGACCGGCGCCTGATTGCTCCCGACTCCCTTCAGCCCGCCTGGCAGCGCTATCCGCTGCGCCAGTTGCAGGCGATCTATCGCTACCAGCAGGAGTGCGGGACAGAGAATGACTTGCCTGCCGAGTGGTTGCCGCTGCTGCGGGCGCTTTGCGGCCAAGGGGCTGCGCCCTCGACCAGCTGGTTTGCCGCTCACCCCGTCTATCCGTTGGGCGGCTCCAGTGCGGCTCGCTGGCAGGTTGGTCATCCAGCGGCTGGGCTCAACCATCTGCTCCATGTGCGGGAGCGGCGCGACCGGTTGGGGCAGCTTGGCGAGCTCGATAATGACAACCTCGACGCCCTGCTGCGGGGGGAGCGCTGGCTGCTGCAATCCGGCCAGCTCTGGCTGCTTGCCGATGGGCAGTGGCGTCGTTACGGTGCCGGGCAGTGGCAGCCGCTGGCCGAGCGGCTTGGCGTGACGCTGGATAGTCGTACCGCTGGTACTTGTGAAGAACGAGTCGGAGCGGTCTGCTTCAATACTCGCCCCACGCTTGGCTGGCAGTGGCTGGCGCTGGCCAGCACGCTTGGCTTTATCCTGCTGCTCGGGTGGGCCAGCTGGCAGCGCTGGCGCCTGCTGCGGGAGCGGCGCGTCGCGTTGCAGATGCTGACCCACGAGCTGCGCACTCCCATCATGGCGCTCTCCGGCATCAGCGAGGAGCTGCGCCACGATTTCGACCGGCTCCCCCCTTCCGCCCAGCAGAGCGTGGGTCAGCTGCTGGGCAGCGTCGCCCGTCTGCATCAACTGGCACAGGCGAGCCGTCACTATCTGGCGGCAGAGACCCTCGAGGATGAGCGAGTGGCGGTCAGTCTGGCCGAATGGCTCACCCTGGCCTGCGAGCGGCATGGTGCCACCTTCTGCCTTGAGCGGGAGATGACTCTGGCGCTCCCCTTCTACTGGCTCGATCTCGCCCTCGACAATTTGCTGCGCAACGCCAGCCAGCATGGCTGTGCACCGGTTCGGATCTGTGCCAGCTGGCAGGCGGGGCGTTTGATCCTCGCGGTCAGCGATGGCGGCGAGCTGCCAAATTACCGGCTCGCTACCCTGCTGCGCCGCGGTGCCCGTGCCGATGGTCTGGGGCTGGGGCTTGCCATCGTACGCCATCTGCTGCGCCGTCTTGGCGGGTGCCTCACCCTTTCCGGCCCGCCCACCACCTTTACCCTGACGCTGCCCTGCCAGCTCTGGAGCGACACCGAATCATGAAGACCATCCTGCTTGTCGAAGACGAGGCGCTGCTGGCGGAGAACCTGCAACGCTATCTGACCCGCGAAGGGTATCGCTGCCTCTGGTGCGACACCCTGGCTGCGGCGGAGCAGCAGTGGCTGGCGGCGGATCTGGTGCTGCTGGATCGCTCCATGCCGGAGGGGGATGCCCTCGACTGGCTACCCCAGTGGCTGGCGCGCAAGGCGCTGCCGGTGATCGTGCTCACCGCCAGGGTGGAGGTGAGCGATCGGGTAGCCGGGCTCGATGCGGGGGCGCGCGACTACCTGACCAAGCCCTTCTCCCACGACGAGCTGCTGGCGCGGATCCGGGCCCAGCTGCGCCAGTTGGGCGATGGCACTCAGGCGGTGGGCGGCTTGCAGCTCCACCCCGCCCGGATGCAGGCGAGCTGGAAGGATGCGGAGGTGAGTTTTACCCCCACCGAGTTTGCCCTGCTCACCCTGCTGGTGCGGATGGCGGGGCGGGTGTTGAGCCGGGAGGAGATCCTCAACCGGGTATGGGGCTATCAGGCGTTCCCCTCCACCCGCACGGTTGATACCCATATCCTGCAGCTGCGTCAGAAGCTACCCGGGCTGGCCATCGAGACGGTGCGCGGCATCGGCTACCGGCTGGAGGTGCCAGCGTGAAGCGTGCAACACCGGCTGCGCTGTTGTTGGTTCTAAGCACTGGCAGCGTTATGGCAACTGATCGCGCCGACCCGCTGCAACCGGCTACGTTGGCGCTGTTGCAGGGGGATAACCGGCACGCATGGCAATCTTTGCTGCAGGCATGGCCTGCGCTCAACAGCGATGCCGAGCGCCGTAGCTGGCAAGGGATGCTGGCCGCGCTGAGTGCCCAGCACTGCAGCAAGGATTTCCCGCTCACTCTGCCTGATGGGGTGAGCGAGCTGCGGCTTGAGCTGATCCAGCGCGATGCGCCGCTGCTGCGGGACTATCGGGTGCAGCTGACCGGTGAGGGGCCCATCACCGCCGCGGAACTTGTCGATCCCGCTGGCCGTGACCGACTGGCTGGCGCCCAGTGGGAGGCGGAAGAGAATAAAGGGGTCAGGGTCGTGGGGGCCGACCTGCCGACCTCTTTACCAGCCGGACTTTATCAACTGCGGCTGGCGGTGGCGGGCAAGGAGTGGCAGGTGGCGCTGCCGCTGCCTGCGGTGCAGGATCTGGACTGGCTCTCCCGCTCGCCGCTGGCGGTGACCAATCCCCCCGCCAATCCCGCTTCGTGCACTCCGCTCAGGCTTGAGCAGACGGTGCTGGCCCGCCCGCAATACTCACTGCTCTGGTGGAACCGTCTGCCTCTCGATGGCAAGGTGGGTTGGCCTGCCACCACGCCCGACAGCTGGCGAACCCTCTCGCTGGTGCAGACTAGCCAGCGTGGCCAGCTGGTGTTGCAGTTAAGCCACAGTCAGGCAGGGCCGGTGGAGTGATACCAAGGGATTGAGTCGTTGCTATCTGTGATGGATGGCCAGCTTTGGGCACAGATTGTTTCGCTGGTGCAATGGCAGTCAATTTTTGCTGATGTTATTTGCAACAATCGGCCAGTGGATGGTGGTAGATATCAAATGGGACATGGCTGAGAGGAGCCTCCGCCGCCAATCTGTGCTTAATCCTGACATTGGCCTGACAATCTCAGGCTGCCGATCTGCTGAAATGCAATTCCCGTGTGTTATCAGGAATCACCGACCATGACTCTTCTTCCCGTGCTAACGAGCCGGATACGCCCGCTGCTGTTGTTGGCGCCGCTGTTCTCCCTGCCTGCCGAGGCGTTGACCCTGGCCAACGATCAGTGGCGCATCGAGCTGGATCCCGCCACCCTGGCGGCCGAGGCTGTGCTGCCCTCGGGCCAGTACCTTGCCATCTCTTCTCCCGGCCCGCGCCAGCCGGTCACCGCCTTGCAGCAGGAGGGGGAGCGTGCCAGCTGGCTGACCCGTGCCGATGGCGAGGTGCGTGCCTTGGCTCGCCTTGAGGGTAACCGTCTGATCCTTACCCTCAGCCGTGCGAGTGCTGGCGAGCTGGTGTGGCCGCGGGTACCGGCAGGGGCGCAGGCGCTGATGCTGCCGATCCACGAGGGATTCCGCATTCCGGCTACGCACACTGCGTGGCGCAAGGCGCTGGCGCAGGAGTATCAGGGGATCAACACCACGGATAATCTGACCCTGCCGGTGGTTGGGCTGGATCACGGCGATCAGCAGTTGGCGATCCTCTTTGCCAACCCTTTCAACAACCGGCTCACCTTTGCTCCGAAGAAAGATGGCATTGCCCTCACCGCGACCCATAGCGTCAATCGCCTCAATCGGGCTGACCCCTATGAGGTGGCAGTGTCGTTGCAACCGGGCAACGACTGGCTGGCGGCGGCCAAGGCCTATCGCAGCTGGTTGCAGGAGCGGGGTGAACTGGTCTCGCTCGAGAGCAAGCTGGCGGCAGTAAAGGATGGCAAGCGGCTGATCGGCGCCTCTCACCTCTATCTCTGGGGTGAGCGACTGCTGGTGCCACAGGATGTGAAGAGCTGGCCCGCGCTGCGCCGCCTGATCCCCGCCGACTGGCTCAAGGGGGAGAGCAAGCGTGCGCTGCAAGCGCCCTATCTGGCCCGCAACCGCTACCTGCAAAATTTGGTGCTGACCGGGGTAGAGCAGGCGCTGGCGCTGCGCCATCCGGGTCAGCAACCGGCCGATTTCGCCGCCCGGCGCACGCTGGCGGCCACGCAACTGGGCGCTGCTCTCAACGAGCCACAGAGCTGGGGCGATGGCAGCTCGGCCAAGATGATCGCCGCTCTCAAGCAGGCTGGACTACCCAAACTCTGGCTGGGTCTGCCCCAGTGGACCGCCGGTTTTGCCGCGCCAGAGGGGATAGCGCTTGCCAAACAGGCGGGCTATCTCATCGCTCCCTATGACTCCTACGATACCGCGCTGCCGGAGGGGAATCGCCAGCAGAGCTGGCTCACCGCCCAGATGGGGCAGGATATTTATCTGCGCTGCGGCATCATGCAGGAGAACGGCCGGCGCAAGAGCGGCTTTCAAAATAGCGGCGTCTACACCAATCAGGCCTGTGTGCGCCCGGTGATGGAGCAGCGAGTGCCCAAATTGCAGCAGGCGAGCCACTACAACAGCTGGTTCCTCGATGTGGCGGCGACCGGCATGGTGTTTGACGACTTCGACCCGGCCAAGCCGACCACTCAGGCGCAGGATGCGCAAAACCGGATGGCCGGGATGGCGTGGATTGCCAGGAGTCAGGGTGTGCTGGTGGGCTCCGAGGAGGGCGGCGCGGTTGCCAACCGCACCGCGGCCTTTGCCCATGGCCCCCAGACCAGCGGCTTTGGCTGGCAGGATCCCGATATGCGCCGCAACAAGCGCTCTCCCTACTATCTGGGGGCCTGGTATCCCGACTATCAGCCTGCGTTCTTCTTTCGCCAGAGCCGCCTCAAGCCCGAGTATCAGGGGCTCTACTTCGATCCGGCGCTGCGGTTGCCGCTGCTCCAGAGCGTCTTTCACGACAGCATAGTGACCACCCACCACTGGACGATGGATAGCCTCAAGTTCAAGGAGAGCCGTCAGGTCACCGAACTGTTGCAGCAGCTCTACAACGTGCCGCCCCTGCTCAACCTCAGTCTGGATAGCGCCAGCGCGCGCATTCCCTATCTCAAGGGGCTCGATGCCTTCTTCCGCCCGCTGCATGAGCGGCTCTACAACCAGTCCCTCACCGGTTTTCGCTGGCTCGATAAAAGAGGTGTGGTGCAGCAGAGCGAGTTTGCCGATGGCACCAGATTGGTGGCCAACTTCGGCCCGGCCACCGAGCTGGCGGGGATAAAACTGGCCGCTCAAAGCGTGTTGGCGCTGTTGCCCGATGGCAGTCAGCAGCAGTTTGTCTCGCAATCAGATGGAGCGCGTTGAAGTTGGAGCTGGTTGGTTTAGGTACTATCGTGGCGGGTAGCGATCGTGAAACTGATAGTGGAATAACAAGGATGCTTAATGAACAAACATGTGTTGATCACCGGGGGCAGTAGAGGAATTGGTGCTGCCACCGCCCGTTATCTGGCGGGGCAGGGATATAACCTTTGTATTAACTATCGGTGTGACCGGCAGGCCGCCGATGCGTTGGTGGCAGAGATTAAGGCTAACTTTGCTGTCTCCTGCATAGCCGTGCAGGCGGATATCAGCATCGAGGCTGAGGTGGTACATCTGTTTGAAGAGATGGACGAGCGACTCGGGGTGATCACTCATCTGGTGAACAATGCAGGGCTCTTGCAACCACAGATGAAAGTGATGGAGATGAGCGCTGAGCGCATCAACAAGACTTTGACCACCAATGTGACCGGCTATTTTCTTTGCTGTCGTGAGGCTGTACGGCGTATGGCTGTGGGCAGCGCCATTGTCAATGTATCCTCTGCCGCTGCCCGTTTGGGTTCGGCAGGTGAGTATGTAGATTATGCGGCTTCCAAGGGAGCGATCGATGTGCTGACCAAGGGGTTATCGTTGGAGGTCGCGGCAAAGGGAATACGAGTCAATGGTGTGCGTCCCGGCTTTATCTATACCGAAATGCATGCCGACGGTGGTGAGCCAGACCGTGTCGACAGGGTAAAGGGTCTGATCCCCTTGCAACGGGGCGGCCAACCAGCCGAGGTGGCGGCCGCTATTGCGTGGTTGTTATCGGACGAAGCCTCCTACGCTACCGGCACCTTCATCGATCTTGCCGGTGGACGCTAGAGCTTGATGCTACCGCTTATATCTGGATAAAAAAGGGGGCGCCCAAGCGCCCCTTTCTCGTTGAACCTGCTTTGGTTTATCTCACTCCCCCAGCAGCTTGTGCCAGACGGCGAGCACATGGCTGCGTTCGTTTTGCAGCTGATCGTCGCTCACCTTGCGGGAGATCTCCGAGAGGTTGAGGCGATGGCCGAGGTTGCGGATCTCCAGATAGGCCTGCTTCAGCCCCTCCGCCTGCTCCAGGGTCAGCACCCCCGCCATGACGCACTCATCGAAGATGCGCACGTTATCGGACCAGCGGGTGAGGGCATCGGGCTCGCCGCAGGCGTGGGCCAGTACCAGATACTGGGCGATAAACTCGATATCCACCATGCCGCCGGGGGACTGCTTGAGGTCGAACTCGCCAGCACCGGCCTTGAGCAGGTGATCCCGCATCTTGTGGCGCATCTCGCGCACCTCGCGGACCAAGGTCGGCAGCTCCCGCTCCTTGGCCAGCACATCGCGGCGGATGCGGGCAAACTCGGCAACGATGGTGTCATCGCCATAGATAGGACGAGCCCGCACCAGCGCCTGATGCTCCCAGGTCCACGCCTCGTTTTGCTGGTACTGCTCATAGGCCGAGAGGGACGAGACCAGCAGGCCGGAGTCACCGGAGGGACGCAGCCGCATATCTATCTCGTAAAGGATGCCGGATGGGGTACGGGTGCTGAACAGGTGCAGGATCCGCTGCGCCAGACGCAGGTAGAACTGGCGACTGTCGATGGGCTTGCGACCATCTGTGTAGCTGTTGGGATCGCCGCCGTGCAGGAACACCAGATCGAGATCCGAGCCGTAGCCGAGCTCAATGCCGCCCAGCTTGCCATAGGCCACCACCGCAAAACCGCGCTGGCCGCTTAACGCCACCTCGGGCGGTACCCCGTAGCGTTCACTCATCTGGGCCCACGCCTGATTGACCACCTCTTCGGTGATCGCCTCCGCGAGCCAGGTGAGGTGGTCGCTCACCTTCATCAGCGGCAGGGCGCCGGCGATGTCGGCCGCCACGATGCGCAGCAGCTGCACCTGTTTGAACTGGCGCAGCGCCTCCATCTGCTGCTCCACGTCCTCTTCGGGGATGCGCAGCAGGAACTGGCGCAGCTGGGGCTTGTACTGATCGAGCGGGGTGGGGTGGTAGAGGTGCTGGGGATCGAGCAGCTCGTCCAGCAGGATGGGGTAGCGGGCCAGCTGCTCGCTCACCAGATGGCTGGCATCACACAGCCGCACCAGCTGGCGCAGGGCGCCCGGATTTTCCGCCAGCAGCTGCAGATAAGCGCTGCGGGTGAAGATGCGGGTCAGCAGCTCACAGACCCGCTCGAACAGACGGGCGGGCTGCTCGCTGGCCACCACCAGTCGCAGCAGCTCCGGCATCAGCCAGTCCAGCGCGATGCGCCCCTGCGGCCCCACCTGACGGCGTTTGTACTCCTCCTTGAAACGCAGCAGCGCGGCGCAGAGCGGAGCGGGCTCGACGACCCCTTGAGCAGTCAGCAATTTTTCCAGCTCGGCGGCGTCGAGCTCGGTGCGCCAGAGATCGAGCCAGAGCTGCTCCAGATGGACGGGTGCCTCTTTCTCTTCCCCCACCACGGCGGCGAACTCCTGATGGACGGCGGCCATCTCCTCATCCAGATAAGCCATAAAGGTGCCCCAGTCGGCAAAGCCGAGGGCGGCGATCAGCCGCTGGCGATCCCGCTCCTCGGTGGGCAGGGTCTGGGTCTGTTGATCGCCGATCTCCTGCAATATGTTCTCGACCCGGCGCAAGAAGCGATAGGCCGCCAGCAAGCGATCGCAATGGGCAGATTCGAGGGCGCCACATTGGGCGATGGCGGCCAGCGCTTCGGGCAGGTGACGCACCCGCAGTGCAGGTTCACGACCGCCGCGAATAAGCTGCAGCGCCTGGGCGATAAACTCCACTTCACGGATGCCGCCAGCCCCCAGCTTGATGTTGCCCTCCAGCCCCTTGCGGCGCACCTCGGCGGCGATCATCGCCTTCATCTGGCGCAGACCGTCGATAACGCCGAAGTCGATATAGCGGCGAAACACGAAGGGGCGCAGCATCTCGGCCAGCTCCACTGCGTGTTCGCACTGGGGCCCCAGTACCCGCGCCTTGACCATGGCGTAGCGCTCCCAGTTGCGACCGTGATGCTGGTAGTAATCCTCCATGGCTGCGAAGGAGATGGCGAGCGGCCCCGCATCGCCAAAGGGGCGTAAGCGCATATCGACCCGGAACACCTGACCATCCTGGGTGGGCTGGTGGAGGGCGTTGATGATGCGCTGACCGAGCTTGATAAAGAACTGCTGGTTGGCCAGCTCGCGCCGCCCGCCGACCGTGTAGCCATTTTCAGGGAAGGTGAAGATAAGGTCGATGTCCGAGGAGAAGTTCAGCTCGCCACCGCCCAGCTTGCCCATACCGAGGATAAGCAGCGGTTGCGGGTTGCCGTTGCCGTCCATCGGGGTGCCCAGTTCGCCACACTGTTTGGTGTAGAGCCAGTCGCGGGCAGAGCAGATCAGGGCATCCGCCAGTTTGGTGAGGTGGATAAAGCTCTCTTCTACTTCAGCGTGGCCCAGCAGCTCGCGCCAGGCGATCACCAGCATGCGGCTGCGGCGGAACTGGCGCAGGATGCGCTTGAGCGCCTCTTCATCGCTTACCTCGGCGAGCAGGGCGGTCAGCTCGTGCTGGTAAGCGGGCCAGCGTTCGGTTCGTTCGAGATCACCGGAGGCGAGCAGTTCGGTCAGCAACTCCGGCTGTTTGAAGAGGGAGTCGGCGACAAAATCGGAGAGGCCGAGCAGGGTCAGCAGGGGCTGGCGAACGGGCTCGGGCTGGTTGCCATAGTCGGGGGCCAGTTCGATCAGCCGTTGCCATTGGCGCTCGGCCTGTTCTTGCAGCAAGGGGGAGAGGGCAGAGAAAGAGGGAGAGTGCTGGGCCACGGTTGCCGTCCTTGTGGTTCACGACAGCGGGTTAACTACACGGGGTTAACAACGCTGCCGATTCAAAATGGTGGCTGCCAATCTAGCACTGTCAGGCCCCCGCGTCACAGCGCAGGGGCGAGAAGCATGATCTGGCAAATAAAAATGGGCTCCCTGTCGGGAGCCCATCGGATTGCACTGGTCATTATCAGTGGCTGTCGACCCAGACGAACTTGAGGACGAACAGCAGGGCCACCACCAGCACGCAGGGGTTGATTTCGCGCCAGCGGCCGGTGCCCGCCTTCATCACGCAGTAGGAGATAAAGCCCACGGCGATCCCCTCGGTGATGGAGAAGCTGAACGGCATCATGACGGCGGTCATAAAGGCCGGTACCGCTTCTGTCAGATCTTCCCACTTCACCCGGGTCAGCTCGGAGCACATCAGCACGCCCACATAGATAAGGGCGCCAGCGGCGGCATAGGCCGGCACCATGGCGGCGACCGGAGAGAAGAAGATAGCCAGCAGGAACAGCAGGCCGACCACGATGGCGGTCAGACCGGTACGGCCGCCGACGGCGACGCCGGAGCTGCTCTCGATAAAGGCGGTAACCGAGGAGGTTCCCATGAAAGCTCCGCCGACGGAGCTGACGCTATCGACCATCAGCGCCTGTTTCATGCGCGGGAAGTGGCCCTTGTCATCGGCCAGCTTGGCGCGGTTGGTTACGCCGATCAGGGTGCCGGAGGAGTCGAACAGGTTGACCAGCATAAAGGAGAAGATGATCCCGGCGAGGCTGATATCGAGCGAGCCCATCAGATCCAGCTGGCCGAACACCGGCTCGATGCTGGGGGGCATGGAGACAAAGCCCTTGAAGGTGACATCGCCAAACAGCCAGCCCAGACCGGTAGTGACCACGATGGCGATCAGCACGGCGGAGTGGACGCCGCGAGCGGAGAAGATGCAGATCAGGAAGAAACCGAGCAGCCCCAGCAGGCAGGGCAGGGAGGTGAGGTTGCCCACGGTCACCATGGTGGCCGGGCTCGCGACCACAATCCCGGCGTTGTGCAGGCCGAGCAGGGCGATCAGCAGACCGATACCGGCGGTGATGCCAACCCGCAGGGTGAGCGGAATGTTGCCGATAAGCCAATAGCGCACCCGCAGCAGGGTGAGGATCAACAGACCCATGGCGCCCCAGAAGATGGTGCCCATGCCCACTTGCCAGGAGTAGCCCATACCTGCAACCACCACGAAGGCGAAGAAGGCATTGAGGCCCATGGCGGGGGCCAGCGCGATGGGCAGGTTGGCTAACAGGCCCATCAGGATGCTGCCGATACCGGCGATGAGGCAGGTGGTGACGAACACGGCCTGGGTGTCCATGCCCGCCGCAGAGAGGATCTGCGGGTTGACGAACACGATATAGACCATGGTCAGGAAGGTGGTGATACCGGCGATCACTTCGGTGCGGGCGGTAGTGCCATGGCCTTGCAGGGCAAACAGGCGCTCAAGCAATCCTTGCCCGGCGGCCTGATTGGCAGCTTGGTGTTGTTGATTCATATTGGATTCCAATAGGTGACGTGAAATAAGCAGCAGGGGAACGGGCTATCCCATCCATGCGGGGTAAATTGCCCTGTTTCTGGCGGTTAAGTAACCAGACTCGTCCTGATACCGTGACAGCGCGCACATTTTTACACAGGCGGCGCCGTTTACAAACCCCGGATCTGCGAAGCAGATCAATGAATAGAGTAAAATTCAAACGTTTGCTTTTTGAGCATGAAAAAAGGTTCTCAACAGAGAACCTTTTATCGAAAATTGGGGGCTTACAGGGTTTTGAAGTAGCGCTCGACCAGCTGGGCCAGTACCGAGTCGAGCCGGTCTTGAACTTCACCCAGTTCGCGGCCGAAGCGGCGCAGAAACAGGCTTGCCTGCTCTTCGGTCAGCTTGCGCCCCTCGATAAAGAACTCCTGCTCCGGCAGTCGCTTGTCGTAGCGGGGGATCAGCACCCAGCTCACCAGCTCGGGCTCCACGGCGGCAAAAATCTTGGCGGCAGCGGCACAGAAGGTCTCTATGTGCTCCTTGCCATCCGGCCCGAGGCAACCCGGTTCAACCCGGATCTGGATGGTGAGTTTTTTCTCTATGGGGGTCGTCATCGTGCTACATCCATGCAAAGGCATCCGTCTAGGATTGTAAGTCAAAAGGCAACAGAAAGGGGAGCCGAAGCTCCCCTCAACACGCAGTCAGCCTTATTTGGCGATGCGCTTGTACTTGGCGCGATGGGGCTGGATCGCCTCGGCGCCGTAGGTCTTCTTCTTCCACTCTTCGTATTCGGTAAAGTTACCTTCGAAGAACTCGATCTTGCCCTCATCCTGATAGTCCAGGATGTGAGTGGCGATACGGTCGAGGAACCAGCGGTCGTGGGAGATGACCATGGCACAACCCGGGAACTCCAGCAGGGCGTTCTCGAGGGCGCGCAGGGTTTCGATATCCAGATCGTTGGTCGGTTCATCCAGCAGCAGCACGTTGCCGCCGGTCTGCAGCAGCTTGGCCAGGTGCAGACGACCGCGCTCACCACCGGAGAGTTCGCCAACCCGCTTCTGCTGGTCGGAACCCTTGAAGTTGAAGCGGCCGATATAGGCGCGGCTCGGGAACTCGTAGTTGCCGATGCGCAGGATATCCTGACCGTCAGCGACCTCTTCGAATACCGTCTTCTTGTCATCCATGCTGTCGCGGAACTGATCGACAGAGGCCAGCACCACGGTTTCACCCAGGGTGATGGCGCCGGAATCCGGCTGCTCCTGACCCGACATCATGCGGAACAGGGTCGACTTACCGGCACCGTTCGGGCCGATGATGCCGACGATGGCACCCTTCGGAATGGCAAACGACAGATCGTCGATCAGTACACGATCACCGTAGGATTTGCGCAGGTTGGCCACTTCCACCACCTTGTCGCCGAGGCGGGGTCCGGGCGGAATGAACAGCTCGTTGGTCTCGTTGCGCTTCTGGTAGTCGTTGGTGTTGAGCTCTTCGAAGCGAGCCATACGGGCCTTGGACTTGGCCTGACGTCCTTTCGGGTTTTGACGAACCCACTCCAGCTCTTTCTCGATGGACTTGCGGCGAGCCGCTTCGGAACTGGCTTCCTGCGCCAGACGTGCGTCCTTCTGCTCCAGCCAGGAGGAGTAGTTGCCTTCCCACGGGATACCTTCGCCGCGGTCCAGTTCCAGGATCCAGCCTGCCACGTTGTCGAGGAAGTAACGGTCGTGGGTGATGGCCACAACAGTGCCTTCGTAGTCGTGCAGGAAGCGCTCCAGCCAGGCCACGGATTCCGCATCCAGGTGGTTGGTCGGTTCGTCCAGCAGCAGCATGTCCGGCTTTTCCAGCAGCAGACGGCAGAGTGCCACACGGCGGCGCTCACCACCGGAGAGGTGCTTGATCTTGGCATCCCAAGCTGGCAGGCGCAGGGCATCGGCCGCACGCTCCAGCTGGTTTTCCATGTTGTGGCCGCCCTGGGCCTGGATGATGGCCTCCAGCTCGCCCTGTTCGCGGGCCAGCTTGTCAAAGTCGGCATCCGGGTCGGCGTAGGCCGCATAGACCTCGTCCAGACGGGCCATGGCGCGCTTCACCTCGCCAACGGCCTCTTCGACCGCTTCGCGTACGGTCTGCTCTGGCTCCAGCTTCGGCTCCTGCGGCAGGTAGCCGATCTTGATGCCGGGCTGTGGACGGGCTTCCCCTTCGATCTCGGTATCGATGCCCGCCATGATGCGCAGCAGGGTCGATTTACCGGCGCCGTTCAGACCCAGCACGCCGATCTTGGCGCCCGGGAAGAAGCTCAAGGAGATGTTCTTGAGAATATGACGCTTGGGCGGCACTACCTTGCCGACCCGGTTCATGGTGTAAATAAATTGAGCCATTGGCTAATTCTCTTCCTTTTCAGCAGGTTAATGTCTTGGCATTAACAGACTGATGTCGTGGTGGGGCCAGGTCGACACAGGTCAACCGGGTTCCAAAAAACCCGTCGATTGTAAACCAACGGACGAGGGGGGGCAAAGGTGGCACCCGGCTATGTCCCCCCTTTGCCGCAGCGGTCACGCCTTGCTGCATCAGCCGTGCAATTTGGGCATGATGTGGGCTGCCGTTTTGTTCCGGAGCCGTCATGAACCCATCTCCTAAAGCCCCCTCGCTGGCCGCCTTTCTCTGCTCCATGGGATTGGACGCCGCGCTGAGCGAAGCCATCAGCCTGCGCTTGCCACGGCAGACACTGCGCGCCGGTCATGCACTGTTGGCGCAGGGGTCAGAGCAGGACGCTGCCTTCTATATCGAAGCGGGCATCGCTCGCGCCTGCCACTACACCCGGGACGGACAGGAGCGCTGCAAGGAGTTCTACTTCGAAGGGGAGCTCTGCCTGCTCTATGACAGCTGGCTTACGGGATCGCTCGCCCGCTACCAACTGGAGGCGCTGACGGAGTTGCAGGTGGTGCGGGTGCCGCTCGCCCTGCTGGATGAGCCCGTTTGGCAGCCGGTTTGCATGGCCCTGCTACGCCAGCAGCTCGGTTACAAGGAGCGCAAGGAGGCGTTTTTGCTGCTCCACTCCCCCGAGGAGCGCTATCGGGAGCTCTGTCACACCTTCCCTCACTGGCCGGCGCGGCTCACTCAGGTGCAGCTCGCCAACTATATCGGTATCAGTCCGGTCACTTTGTCACGGCTCCGCAGGCGCATTAACACGGGTTAATGCCGCTCTCCGACCATCCCCTCATGTTGCGCTATCCAAATGACGGATGAGGTGTGGATGATGTCGCTGTTTCTGTGGTCGCAACTGGTGGTGAGCCTGGCCTTGTTGCTCGATCTGTTGTCGTTTCAGTTGCGGGAGCGCCGCAGGATCCTGGCCTGTCTGGCCCTCTCCTGTGCCCTCAATGCCGGTCACTTTGCCCTGCTCGGGCAGTGGTCGGCCGCCAGCCTGTTGCTGCTGGCCAGCGTGCGCTTTGTTGTGAGTATCTGGCTGGTTCACCGCATCTTGATGTGGTTTTTCATGGGGTTGGCCTGTGCTGCGGCGCTAGCGACCTATCAGGGCCTGCTCTCATGGATCGGGCTGCTGGCGAGCCTGCTGCAAACCCGGGCCGCGTTTTGCCCGGATGATCGCCTGTTGCGGCGCTGGATGCTGCTCGGCACCCTCTGCTGGCTGGGTAACAACTTGCTGGTGGGCTCACCGGTCGCCGCGCTGATGGAGGGGCTGTTTCTGGTCAGCAATCTGGTGGGTTACTACCGTCACTATGGCTTCGATTATTGGGGGCGTGGCCGCCACAGTGGCCGCAGAAAGAGGCGTGTGCCGCCTTCCGATCGGGCGAGCTCCTGACCTCCCGCTCAGGGCTGCTTGTGGCCAGCGAAGTAGAGCACCCGTTTCACATACTCCCGGGTCTCGTCATAGGGTGGGATCCCGCCATAGCGTTCCACCGCTTTTTCCCCGGCATTGTAGGCTGCCGAGATCAGTACCCAGTCGCCATCGAAGCGGCGATCCAGCCATTTGAGATAACTGACGCCACCCTTGATGTTCTGGGCTGGATCGAATGGCCGGGTTACCCCGAACCGTTACTGGGTTTCGGGGATCAGCTGCATCAGCCCTTGGGCATTCTTCGGTGAAACGGCGCGGCTGTTGAGATTGGATTCGGCGATGGCAATCGCCAGCACCAGCCGGGCATCCACTTTGTGGTGTTTGGCGGCGTGACGCAGCATGGAGACCAGTTTCTGTTTGGCGGGTGGCTGGCGGGCAACCCAGGAGTCGACATTGAAGGGGGTGGAGGGGATCTGTGCCAGATAACCACCCTGACTGCCACGGATCCCCATGCCACACCTATCCCCCATAGGGGCATTGCCGATACGGGCGTTGTAGTAACGGGCGGCCTGTTGGTTGCCCAGGCGCATCGCCATGGCGAGGTAGCTGTTGGCCAGCTTGGCGCTGCGCACCGAGGTAGGGCCGGTGGCGAGCAGACGGCCGATCCGGAAATAACCTTCAGGGTTGCCGGTGCTGGCGGCGACACAGTAGAGGGCGATGGCCTTTTGCAGGTTGCCGTTGTGTTGGGCGTTCTGGCCCTGCTTGATCGCCGTCAGCGCCTTGGGGGCCTGTCTGAAATCCCTGCCTTGTGCTATCGCCCGCGGCGTACCTGCCAGTAACAACGACAAAAAAAGCAGCAAAAACAGTCCGTTTTCGCTGATGTACCTCATGGGTTATCTCCTGTTTGAGTACAGAAGATATAGAGGAACATGGCTGCTATCGCCACGAACCCAGTGGATCATGTTGTTATAGCGGGGGGATTTCAGAGAGCAAAACGGTATGGAACTTATAGGCTAGCCAATTGTGCCCTCAATCTAAAAATAGATTGCAAGGGACGTATTATTGGTCAGGCTGAGCTCCATCAGCTCCATCAGCTCCATCAGCTCCATCAGCTCCATCAGCTCCATCAGCTCCATCAGCTCCATCAGCTCCATCAGCTCCATCACCGCCATCACCGCCGTTGCCGCCGTTGCCGCCGTTGCCGCCGTTGCCGCCGTTGCCGCCGTTGCCGCCGTTGCCGCCGTTGCCGCCGTTGCCGCCGTTGCCGCCGTTGCCGCCGTTGCCG
>NZ_JBGLRB010000031.1:0-21458 GCF_041402305.1 Aeromonas sp. S12(2024) | reverse complement strand
TTGCCGACCATGTTTACGCAACCATACCAGAACGGTGGAGCGGCCCTGAATGCCATAACGCACCTGAGCCTGTTTGTAGGTGAGCTCGCCTTTTTCAATCTGCTCGACCAGCGCCAGTTTAAAAGTCAGCGAGTAATCGCGCTGTGTCCGTTTCACACCTTGTCCCATCGGGTTCTCCATTTATTGGGGGGAAAGGTGTAAACCATATTCAGGACGGGACAATAGCCTAAAAAAAGCCACCTCTTACGAGGTGGCCCTTTCCAAACGTTTGGTCGTGGGACGCTCGCCCGTCACCGGACAGTAGTATGAAAGTATGCAAAGCAGGATACGCCTGATCTTGCGTACAGATGCGAAAAGTTTGACCGAGCCGCATCCTACCTCAAAACTTTCCCAGAACACCCGCAGGACTTGCCTATCTTCCCGAAACAGAGCGTTCATGGGTTCCCATTCACCACAGGGAGTTCACTATGACCCCCACCACCCATTTTGACCAACTGCAGCTTGCCGACCGCTGGTGCTTGTCAACAGCGCCCCTTGAACGCTGGCGCACGAACGGTACCGTACCAAACTACATCCGGCTGCCTGGCAAAGTCATCTATCGCCAGTGCGACATCGAAGCCTATGCAAACGAGTGCCTAGTGTCATCGACTGCCGAGTTCTACAAGTCAAGACGAAATATGATAGCTGATAACTTGAAGTATCCCACCGAACAAAATCATCGCCAAGCCAAACTTTGACAGGCAACAGCATTACAAAGTACCTCCACAACCCGGTCTTGCTGCTCATCCGACAAGCCAACCCACAGCGGTAAGCGGACCAACCTTTCAGACTGCTGATTCGTGACATCCAAGTCGCCATGCGGCCGACCATAACGCTTCCCGGCAGGGGATGAGTGAAGCGGTACGTAGTGGAAAACCGACCAGATTTCATTTCGCTTGAACGAATCAAGGACCTTTTGACGGTTGAACTCCGGCGCTAGAAGAACGTAGAACATGTGGGCATTGTGTTCACATTCATCTGGAACAATCGGTCGCCTAAGTATTCCCTTAGCTTCAAGGGGTTCCAGAAGCTCATAATAACGCTGCCAGCTAGCCAGCCGCTTTTGGGTAATTCGATCCGCGTCCTCAAGTTGCGCCCAAAGGAAAGCAGCAATCAGCTCCCCGGGTAAGAACGACGAGCCCACCTCTTGCCAAGTATACTTATCGACTTCTCCCCTGAAAAATCGACTTCGGTCGGTACCTTTTTCGCGGATGATCTCGGCGCGAAGGCTCATGTCGGGGCTATTGACGAGCAGCGCACCGCCTTCTCCTGAGATCACGTTTTTTGTTTCGTGGAAACTGTAAGCTCCGAGATCACCAATGCTGCCGAGGGCCCGCCCTTTGTAGGTTGACATCACCCCCTGGGCTGCATCCTCAACGACCTTCAATTCATGCTTCTGGGCGATGGCCATAATCGCATCCATCTCGCACGACACTCCCGCGTAATGCACGGGAACAATGGCACTGGTACGTGGTGTAATGGCGGACTCAATCAGCCGTTCGTCCAAATTCAGAGTGTCTTCTCTGATATCTACAAACACGGGAACCCCACCACGAAGCACAAAGGCATTGGCGGTAGATACAAAGGTGTATGACGGCATGATGACCTCGTCGCCGGGCTGAATATCCAGCAATAAAGCAGCCATCTCGAGTGCCGCCGTGCAAGAGTGAGTAAGCAGAGCCTTATTACATCCAGTCTGCTCCTCCAGCCATGCATGACAGCGTTTGGTGAAAGGCCCATCGCCTGCCAAGCTACCATTGAAATGCGCTTCAGCGATGTAGTACAACTCCTTGCCTGTCATATGAGGCCAGTTGAACGGGATGCGGTTGTTTGTCTTTTTCATACTCTCTCCAAGACCTTTCTTCTATACCCCTGCTAGGACTTAACTCTTGCCAGCAAGATAAACTGTAACCAGAAAACATGTGTAATCCAGGCGGCATAGCAGGCAAGAGGCTTGAATTCGAGACGTTTTCGGCGAGTTTCTTGAGGCACTAACACGCCCTGAAACACTCCATTGACTTCCACAGTCTGCGCGGCCTGCCAACCGTGACTGGTTTCTGCTAGCACCTCCCAGTCGCGATGAAACTTCTGGCTCAATAAAAAGAGAGATGGTGCGGAGGATTTTACCTCAAACTCGAAAACATCACCCTGTTCCAAAATCTTGACAGGGGGGGGGGGCGTAACCATGCCTCTCGGGTCATCGAGCAGCAGTTTTGTCGTGCTCATATCAAGCTGCGGCGGCACTACTTGCAAGTTTTCGCCCATCTGAGGCACCACTCGGTAAAGGTGGATGCCCGATTCTTCGCCTAAAGACTCCAGATTTTCAAGGACCAGTTTTCCCAGCGAGAGGATCAGACTGATATTGCTCATCCAAAACATCCCACCAGAATAGTCTGGTGAAATGGCTCCGTTCCAGCGAACATATGTCTGTACTTCCCCATTAAGCGATTTGAGCAGGGTGTGGTAACGGGTGGAAGAGAGGCTGTTATAGCTTTGCACCGAGGCAAGACCAAGAGTGGCGTTCAGGTTTGGAGACAAAACTGAGCCTCCTGGGGCTGCGACAGCATGGCGGCTGCCGGGCGGCAGATTACCCCTAACTTTGGAAGCACAATCGTGAAAAGCGAGTGTTCGGGTGTAACTCGTGCAGATTCGGACGAGAGGATGAACAAATCTCGATAAACAGGAAAAGCGAGCGCGGCTCCAACAACTAGGGCAGATGCAGCAAGAGTAAGAAATTTGGCATATTCAAGTCGTCTAACGTGTGCCTGATGGTATGCCAACCAGAGACCATAGCCAGCCAGCAAGTAGGCATTAAAGACAACCGGCTGCGGGTACGCAGTCATCAGTAGACTGTAGCCGCTGAACGCCAACACTCCCCAGCCCAAAATATCTGGGCATTTCGCCAAACGAGTAACAGCCCACAATGCCCCCGCTGCCCAGCACCATACGGCTGGGAGCATGGGGAAGGTCAGCCAGTACATGAACAACGGAAATGCCGTAAGTCCGAGCCCCGCAATCAATCCCGATAAAGGACTTAAGCCAGCTTCTCTGGCAAACAACAAGATGAATAAACCGGCGAGGAAACAAGTTCCCAACGATAAAATCGTTATGTACTTCCAAGGGCTATCAGTGCCATTAGACAGCAATCCGGTCAACACGTAGGTAGGACTAAGACCTGATATCTGGTAGGCCCGGCGACCAAGCTCACTTTGGTTGATCCACAGCGTCAACCAGCCGGATCGCGCACCGTTCAGATGTTCGGAAATTTCTGGAATATAACCATTAGTGAAGTGACTAAATTTACGTTTTTCCATTTGCTTAGCTCCCATTTTATCCGCGAACGCCAACTCGGATAACTGTCGATGAGGTGCAATTACATCTCCACCAAGCCAATACGGCCAAACAAGCACCAGAAAAAGGAGTGTGTAGCAAATATGTGCTCCACGAAAAATAAGCTTCATCACTGTGTCACCTTGGTTGCACATCGATGCCAGCTTACTTTAAGTGACCCATATTCTTGTGAAGCAAGCTCAATTAAATCACCGTTCCAATGTTCTTTGCAATCAACAGTCAATAATTCAAATCGTTGTTCATTTTCAATAATAGGAATTCCATTTTCTGAAATTAGTCGAGTTATCATCCCCCTTCCTAAATCCATCTCACCATAGGCAGCAGAAAACGGGGCGTGCGTGCCCCCCTAAGGTGTAAAGTCTATAAGGCGGGTTTGAATCTATACTTTTCAGAACTGGGAATACCGATTCAAAAGGAAAGGATCCCCCCCCAGACCACTACAGTTTCATTAGGGAATCCTCGTAGATTCTCTTGTACTTGATGGGCAGCCAGTTGTCTGGTCTTTGACTCAGAAAAAACGGCTGTGGCATTAAACAATACGACGACCACTATCACACCTTGCACTAAGCGCCAGCGTAGAATCCCTCGTGCCCCGAGCCCCGTGCCAAAAGAGACGCAATGAAGGGTAAAGAGATTACAGGAATATAGACTCGGAAGCCCCCTGGTCGCCCCAGCATGCCTATCGCAAAAAACGCTGCGAGGCAAAGAATCCATGTCAAGAACAGTTTACGATTTACCATTAATAATAACAAGGATAAGGCTAATATCATTCACTGTGTAGGCCTGTCGAGCAAGAATTTCTGGATGCTTCTTCAGTTGAGCGTCTGCGCCAAATCAGTAATGGGCGTGCGAGCAGAGTTTAATGCAATAAAGGCAGCTAAGCATCGTCTTGGTAAGCGTTGTAATCAAAAAAGGAAGCTGCGCCAATCGCCAACAAAAGAGTGACCGTAGCGATTTGCCCAGCGCGGTCTTTGGACAATATATTCCACGGCAAAAGAGGCGATGCAATGAGCAGGACAAGCAAAACTCATGACTGCGAACGAGATAACCACAGAAAGCCAGAAGACCCCCGATGAAGAGTGCTTGCCTACTTTTCTGATGACCATAAAGGTGCCAACAAATAACGACACCAACCACCCAAAAGATAGTTGTCGCAAAGCGCGAAGAACAACCGTCCCTACACAATGACGAGTACACCAATGGTTGCTATGGAATAACCCCACACGCCGTTTATTTGTGGGAGCGCCCGAACCAAGTCCCCCAAATGACATTGGAGAAAAGCAAATTCGGCATTCCGACTGCTGCAATGCCATAGCCGTGCACAACCATGGACATGCCTACGTCATCGTTGGTCTCCCACCGTGGCTCAAAGAGGAAGCAAATGGCAAGGACAAAAGTAGCTGAAACACAAAAATCTAGGGCAAACTGATATTTTTGGGGGGTGATTTCGGTTAAATTTGAATTAGCCACGAGCCGCTACCACCGTCCCGAGAACAATCAATCCAACCCCTAGTGCTTTTTGCATGCTCATGGGTTCACTTAAAAGCCAGCCACTTAACAGCAAAACTACGACGAAGTTTAGGCTCATGAAGGGGTAGGCATGACTCAAATCAAATTTCGTCATAGCAGCCATCCATGCAAGAGATGCCAAGAATGCAGCTGCGAAACCTGAAAATATCGCCGGATCGAAGAGAAGCCCGAGTAGAAATTTGAGCTTATCTACCAACTCTGAGGGTAGCGAACCAAACTGTGCAATTCGCCATTTGAGAATTATCTGTCCATAAACTGTGAAACCCAAAGTAGCAAAGATGTACAGGTAGTCGAAATAGCGACTCATGAGACCCCCTCAAGAACAGCCAAACCAAACCCTGTTTTCCCGTAACCATTGCCGTTGTAAAGCATATATCGAGATCCATCATGGTCAAACACAAAAGGATACTCAATCATTTCAGAATCCCAACCGGACTCCGACACATCAATTTGACAATCGGCGTCTAGCCTCTGCCAGTGGATACCATCTAGTGACTCAGCATAACCAATACGATATGCAGACCCTCTATGAGAAAACCACATCTTCCAGCAGCCCCCGTCGCGAATAACAGAAGGTCTGGAAATGGCATATTCTGAGTCATCAGAATAGTCTATTGCCACAACCCCTTCCCGTATCCACGAAACCCCATCGATTGATTCAGCATACTTAATGTGATATCGGTGCTCAGGTTTTCCATTTCGTATTTTCCAGTCGGTGCATGAGAGATACCACATGCGCCATTTGTCAAGATCAGGCAATACACAGCAACTGGCAACAAAGTGAGGTTCAGTCATCGAACGATCAACAACTGGACCTGGGGCATACTTTTTGAAATCCCCAACATGCTCGCTTATAGAGAGACCGATAGAATTTCTAAATGGCACAGTCACACCCAAATTCCATCCGATGTAGTAGAGAAATCGCCTGCCATCGTGCTGGGCAAGCCAAGTGGCCATCGCTCCACTATCGTCGAACTCACCTAAAGCACCAGGGCCGATCACAGGACTATCCGATAACTCAAGGATTTCCTGTGGTCTGGTTATGTCTATTAATAGATACCCGGTAAAACTTTGATTATCTTTATTCCTTGAGCTGAAATAGATCTTAAACAAATCCCCTTCGATATGCTCCGCAATAGGCACAGCAGCATGAGAGTACATCCATTCTTTTTGACCTGACGGACAATAAATCTGCCCAAGCTTTCTCCAGTAGTGTTTCATATGCCCCTCAACTTTGTACTGGGCACCTTTGAACGCTCGGTAGCTGTGCCAATATAGACCCCTTCGGGTGCCGCATCTGCGAGCAGTAGCGCTCCAGCACCGACAACACATCTATCCCCGATTTTGATGTGATCACGTAATGTCGCGTTCACGCCAACGAAACACTGCTCACCAATTTCTACCCCACCCGAGATGACTACATGCGATGCAATAAAGGTGTGATCGAGAATTACTGAATGGTGGCCAATATGGTTACCGCTCCACAAAGTCACGTTGTTGCCTATCTTGACGAACGGCTGAATGGTGTTGTCTTCAAAAATGAAACAGTTTTCGCCGATTCTTCCTTCATTGAGCACTGTTGCACGCGAACTGATGAAGCTCGCCAGTTTGTAACCCATCTCTTTTGCAGCGAGAAACTTTTCTTTACGGACTGCATTCAGCTTCGAGTAACTCAGTGCAACAAAAAAATCATAGGAATCGGGCGGATAGTTTTTAGCGATATCCTCAAACGCGACAACCGGCAAACCGCAAAACTCAGTATCCTTGATGTAGTTTGCATCTACCGTAAAGGCAGCAACTTCGTAATTGGAGTCCGTACTGAAGTAGTAGTGTGCGAGTTGCGCTATATCGCCAGAGCCAAAAATTACAAGCGTTTTTTTCATGGTATCTTCCTCACCAGAATCGTAAACTCATAAAGTCCATAATCATGAAGCAATGCGACCTGGCGGGAATAGCGGCGTTTGCACAAATCAAACAAGCGACATGGATCCGCGTAGTAGAGATAGTCGCGCTTTTTATCCTCGTCTGAGTATGAGGTCAGGCAGTTGAACGCGAATCCAAGACTGCTGGTTCGGTCAAGAACGTCCAAGGTAGCCTGCAGATAATCAAACCACTCTGCATCCGAGCGCCCCAGTCGCACATTAAAGATACCACTTGCCAAGCCATAGTCAGCTACTCCGTTTGGCTCTGCCGCGGTGATGAAACGAGTTTGATCGGTAGTTGCATGCCGTTGCTCTGCCACCTTGATCATTTCTTGGGAAACATCCACCCCAAAATATGTGCAGTTTGCGTGTTTGTCTCGCAGATAATCGAGTAAGGCGCCGTAGCCGCAACCCAAGTCGTTCAGGGAAAAATTTGGCGACTTAGAGTCAATGATTTTGCACAATTGCGCAAACCTGACCATCTGGCTTTCTTCACCATTCCAGTCGACTCCACGAGGCGTATCGCCATGTTCTGCAAGTTTTTCAGCGTAATAAGTTGCAACCTCGTCGAGCAGACTAGTCTTGTTGTTTTGCATAAATCTGCCTCACGATGGTATATGGGCGCTGCTTGGTTTCAGAAAATATCTTGGATAGGTAGATACCCACGACACCGATAAAAGAGATGACCATGCCTCCAAGGAGCCAAATAGAGGCCATGACTGATGTCCATCCGCTCATGGGTTTTGCAAGGAATAGCCAGTGCGTAACCAGATACACGATGTAAGCTAGAGCAAACAGCGAGATCGCTACGCCGATGTAAAAAATGCTGACCAGCGGAGCATTGCTGAATGACGTCACCGAGTTGACCAGCAATGACATCTTCCGGCGGAAGGTGTAAGTGGTTTCACTGGTATGGTGCTTCTTAATTACCTGAGGGCGCTGGTCGAAACCGGTGATGTGCCACAGGCCCGCCATAAAAACCTCGCGCTCCTGATGACACAACAGCGCATCAATATAGCGCCTCGCCATCAGCCGAGTGGTCACTACGTTTTCTGGTAGCGCCAGTCCCGTTAACGCTTTGAAGAAGCGATAAAACCACTGACCGCTCCAACGCTCAAACCAGTTTCCTTTTCTGCGCTCCTGGACTCCGTAAACCACATCACAGCGTTCTTGGTTCATCTGCCGCGCAAACGCCTCAAGCCACTCTGGATCCTCTTCCAGGTCACTATCGATGAGAAAAACCAGCTCTCCTTTGGCGTGTGCCAATCCAGTCATCATCGCCTTGTGATGCCCAAAGTTACGGGACAAATCAACTACAACAACATGTGAATCCTGTTCGGTGAGTCTGATAGCCAAGTCCAGGCTATTGTCTGGTGATCCATCATTCACAAGCACAATTTCATAATAGTCTCCAACCATCCGCTTTGCACTAGCGCTCGCACGTTCGTGAAACTCGCTTATATAAGGAGCAGACTGGTAGAGGGTTGCAACTATTGAAAGCTTCATGCCACATACCTCATGTACCGAGGACTGTTATTGCCACAGTTAAACAAAAGATCAAGGATTGAGACGCCATGAGTGAACTCGCCCCAAAGCTGTGGGTACGCGGGGTATCCGGCGTAGTCGAACCAGGTCAGCTTAATCCCCAGATCCGAAAAAACCTTTTCATCGACATAGTCCTTGGCTGCCGGTCCTGAAATATACTCGGTGCCACCAGCTTGCACACACAGATCTGCAAGCCGCTCCGTCTTCCCATCAAGAAGCGTGTAATCCCAAGAACTTGTAATGGCGGTTTTTATTGCCAGGTAATTGCAGATAGCTTCGATAAAGCGACGGTTGAGTTGCGAAATGTGAGTGAAGCTCTGTTCAAGGTACAGCGGCTCCAACCATGAAGCGATTTCCGAGAAATGGGGGGCTCGGCGATAGTTCTGCGCCAATGCTTTCCAATGTGCAGCCCCCCAGTCAGTGCCATCAATCTCAGTCTCTCTGATTTTTTGGTGGTACTTACCTTTCACCAGAACAGGAACCGTGAGCCACTGAACCCCTTGGGGCGTTTTGATTTGATTTCGATTGCGCCAGTCGCGGCGCGTGTACTGCATGTCGTCGTAAAGAATGAATTCATCGACAGCAGCAATCATGTCGAAGTAACCCTTCCACGGTATGTAGTTGGACTGCAAGATGGCGACTTTTTTCATTACCTCTTGCCTCGGGCTTTGAAAATTTGGTAAGCAGGGTTCTGAGAGACTTCTATCGGGTCAAAATTATCCAGAATAAACTGATTAGTCAACGGATGTGTGTTTTTGAATCGCAGTTCTTCACGGCCATCAAGCGGCAAGTCAAAAACGAATATAAAACCCGGATTCGCGGCCTTGATACGCTCAATTTCTCGATGTTCAAATGCCTCAGGGCGTGAAAAAAGGGCATAAATTTCCCACATCGGCGAGCTGCGCTCTAGCAAGGCATATGCGCCAGGCCAAAATGGTGTCACGATAAAACTTCGCCCATTTGGAGCAAACTCCTCGGCAAGCTTTCGAAGTAGCGCGATATCGCTCGCTGTTTCAGGGTCAACTTTAAGCTGACTTCCGGAAATTTCGACAGATACACATTGTTTGCTCGCAAGGCAATACCATCCAGGGTGAAAAATGTGCATTACCCACAAGCTTGACCCGCAGAGCACCAGAGCGAGCGACCATTTGAGCCGTGCTGTGTAAAGGGACAGCAGAACGAAACTACCAACAATCAGAGGAAAGACACCATGTGCTAGGTGGCCAACATCAGCTCGTGATAAAGCATAGTGAGCGTAAGGGAGGGCAAGAAACGCCGATGCAACCAACACCGGGGATACTGCCTCGTTTCTGAATTTTCGGTACACAACCCAAGCTAAGGAAAGCCCAGCAAACACGAGGGTTCCGATGAAAAACAGCCCAATCAAAACTCCTCGCACGGCCTCACCAAATGGGGCTGTAGAAAAGTTAACTGTCCACGGCCATGGAATCGGTAGAGGTAGATTGGTTGCTTTGTGTTCGAACAAGAATCGAACACTTTCCCAGAAAGCAACACCGAATCCGGGTATAAGAAGCATCATCAAGATGATGGGTGCAAAACCTATCGCCACACCCGCCCCCCAAAAGACAACCGCTTTTATAAAACCGATATTTGACTGATTTTTTATCGAGAGCCAAACGATAACACCGAGGCTACCTAATGCACCATAAACCCCATGATTTCGACCAAAAACAGCAATCAATCCGACGCAAGCGCCTGCCACCAGGTAACGTTTTGAAACCGGATTTGAAATAAGATAAGCAAGAATTCCAATAAGTAAAATGGATATAGAAATATCAAAAAGCTTGTGCCGAGGGAACATCCATACTACCAGAGTTATTGCTGCAAGAAGAATAAAAACGACATCACCCTTGCCTTTTAGTCGCTGTGATTGTGCTATTAAAAATAGCCCAACAAACAATCCCAGCGTCTGGAATGCGGCTACTGCAACCCTCAAGCTCATGATACCGCTGTCGCCAAACAGACTTACGAGCGCAGCCGTCCAATAATATCGCCCGGGGTCATAGGCCATGAAATCCCGAATTGGAACCTCACCCAACAAGACACGTTGGACGCCATACCAAAGGAAACCCTCATCCCATAGATTAAATCCTTTGTTGCCCTGCCAAATATATGAAAGGAAAACTATAAAGCCTGAAATTGCCAAGGTGTAAAGTGCGATATAGCTATTCTTTTGTGTCACTTGGTTCATGCCGCCAACTTGCGAGAAAAATGGCATTTTAATCTGTGGCAGGGGGGGGCGTCACCCTTTTGGCAACTTTCTCACGATCGGCCAAGCCTGCGAGTGTCATTTAGGCGTAACAAGCCCCTTCTGCCAGCCGACGACGGACCAACCCTGGAGGCTTTTTACCGCCGCCGCTCTTGCAGACAGTACACGTGAGCCGCCATCGCCTTCTCCCAAGAGGTACGCTCTGCCGCCATTGCCAAGAGCTGCGCTGTCGGAAGTGACACCCCTTCAATTAGAGGGGCGATGTCGCAGGCCACGTGATTTCGCTGATGAGGTTCGCTGGTGGCTCGCTCACTAAGCACCAACTAGATCTTGGCTACGGCGTAACCTGTTCCCTTCTTGGTCGCCGGATAAGTGATGATGATCTTGTTTCTGTCTTTACCAGCCAGGCTCAGCTCAGCTCAGCTTGCAGCAGGCAGGTATGTCGCGGCGCAATATTGAGTAAATTGATGTTGGCCGCTGCATTTTAATGCACTTACAATATGCGCCCAATTCTGTTGGATTCCTTCTGATGCTCCGCCAATGTGATCGTCTATTCCTGTTTCTCCTGCTACTGCTCTGGGGCGTGGCGGCGCACGCCATTACCAGTCTGAATGAAGACGAGTTTGATCTGTCTGAACGCGCCTGGCTGTCATCACACCAGGAGCTGGTCATCGGCATGCCGATGATGGGTGACCCTCCATACAGCTATAAGGATGCAGATCAACGCTTTACCGGCCCAGTCCCCGACATTGCGCAGCAGATTGCCAGAACGCTCGGGTTGACCCTGCGCTACAAGGTTTACCCCTCCTACGTGGATGCGCTAACCGGGCTTGGCCACGGCGCAATCGACATACTGGTGAACGACCAGCCAAGCGAACAATGGCGATCCAATATTGTCTCCCTCCCGTTTTTGCTCTCCATGCCGCGCGGCGTGCTGCTCAACAATGGCAAAACGAAGTTGTCACGACAGGATGCCCATGGTTTGCACTGGATCTGTGTCACGGGAGTCAATGCTTGCAGTGAATTGAAAAAACTGGGATTTCCCCGTGTGACCGAGGCAGAGAGTCGCAGCGAAGCAGCCTTTATGCTCAAAAAGCGCATGGCTGACGCCTATCTTGCCGACATGCCGTCACTGGTGATGATGAAAGATCAGCACCCCAAGGCTGGCTTCACCATTGCCACTCCGAAATGGGTAAGCGGCACGTCTCTCTCTATCAATATGCACAAGAGCGACCCGGCACTGGTCAGCCTGGTGAGCAAGGCATTCAACGAGATACCGGTTGAAGATCGTCGTCATATGCTGGCAGCTACCACGACTAGCCAACATGCGGACTCAGGAGCGGTGAAGTCTGTGCAGTTTACCCCTGAGGAGCAGGAGTGGCTCAACCAGCATCCTGAGCTCACTTACGGCGTCTCCCCGGACTGGACCTCCATGAGCGAATTCAATTACCGGGGCCGACTGGTCGGGTATGTGGCGGACCTGATGGCGCTGATGCAGCAAGTCTCCGGGCTGAAGTTCTCTCTGGTTCGCACCAATAGCTGGGGTGAAACCCAGAATATGCTGAAGCTGCGGCAGATCGATTTTATTCCAGCCATCTCCCCCAACCACGATCGCGGCCAGTTTGCGCTGTTCACCCCCGGCTATCTGTTTGTCGATCGGGTCGTTATTGCCCCCAAACGCAGTGCCGATATCACCGATCTCTCACTGCTGCGAGGGAAACGGGTCGGCATGGTGCATGGCTCGCTTGATAAAGATCTACTGACCCACATCGGCGCCTATCCGGTAGAGGTCAACAATGACAACCGCTTGCTGGAACTGCTGGACACGGGCGATGCCGACTACGTGATGGTCACCCTGCCATCCATCAACAAGCGGGTGAGCGAACGCTATCAGGTGGTCTATGCCGGCAAAGACTTGCGCCTGCCGATCGCCATGGCCACGCGCAAAGATCCCATGCTGCAGCGGATCCTCACCAAGGTGCTCTATTCGATACCGCCGGAGGAGCTCAATAAAGTGGAGAGACGCTGGCTCTCCATGAGCGTGCAGACCGGCATCAATAACGAAACAGTGCTGTTCTGGTTCGTAATGAGCGGCGCAACTGCCACCCTGCTGTTTACCCTGTTCTGGGCCTGGAACCGTACCCTGAAACGGGAGATCGTGCAGCGACAACGGGCCGAGAAGACGCTCAATGAACAGTTGGTGTTCATCCAGACCCTGCTCGACTCCCTGCCTAATATGGTGGCGCTGCGGGATCGCGATCATCGCCTGACCCTCAGCAACCGGGCATACCGCGAGCTGTTTGTCGGTGATGGGGAAGAAGGTGATCGCTGGGGCTATATGACCGAGGACGAGCGGCAACAGATGTTGCGCGAGGAGCGTGCGGTCTGGGAAACCGGCGAGATCTTCCAAGGATCGGGTTATACCCAGCGCGAGGGAGATGTGCCCCTTCACGTGGTCTACGTCAAGTTGCCCTATCGCGCAGCAGACGGCGAGATTCAGGGGGTGCTGACGGTATTGACCGATGTCAGTGCCCTCAAGGCCGCCGAAAACAAGGTGCGGGAAGTGGAGGGCAGGCTGCGGGACATCACCGACAGCATGCCGGGTCTGGTCTATCAATATCTCTGGCAAGGGGCCGGCAAGGGGAAATTCCTCTATCTGTCCCAGGGGGCCAGCGACATTCTCGGGATGACCCACCAAGAGTTGATGGCAGCCGAGTCTGGCGGCGTGATCCTCGGCTTGAACGATGAGGCTATGGCCACCTTTATCGATAAGGTGGCCAAACATGCGCAAACCCTTGAGCCGCTCGATATGGAGGTGCTGGTGCCCTCTGTTCAGGGGGAGCGCTATATCCAGATCCGCGGCAACTTTGTGGCGCAACAGGGCCATGATCGCCTGCTCAATGGCGTGGTGCAGGACATCACCGCTATCAAGCAACAGGAGCATGAGCTGCGTGAGGCGCGCGCCGCGGCCGAGCAGGCGATGCAGGCTCGCAGCCTTTTTCTGGCCACCATGAGCCATGAGCTGAGAACCCCCATCTCGGGCATGCACGGCATGCTGGAGCTGCTGCGCATGAGTGAGCTCAATGATGACCAGCGCTATCTGCTGCGCAATGTGGAGAGCTCGGCCAACCACCTGCTCTATCTGGTCAACGATATCCTCGACTTTTCCAAAATAGAGGCGGGTCAGCTGCACCTCAATCGCCAATCCTGCCGTCTGCAACCAGTGGTGTGCGATGTGATCCGCGGCCATGCCGCACTGGCCTACAGCAAGGGGCTGAAGGTCACGCTCCAGTGGGAGGATCAACTCCCCGACTTGGCCGATATCGATCCGGTCAGAGTGGGCCAGGTGGTTTCCAATCTGCTCAACAATGCGGTGAAGTTCACCGAGCAGGGCGCCATTTCGATCCAGGTCAGCTGTCACGACCAGCAGCTGGTTATCGCGGTGACAGATACCGGCATCGGCATCGCCGAAGAGAAGCAAGCGCTGCTCTTTACCCCGTTCGAGCAGGTGGAATCAGATATCAATCGCCGCTTTGGTGGCACCGGTCTGGGCCTGGCCATCTGTGATCAGCTGGTGAAGAAGATGGGCGGCACCCTGACGGTCAAGAGCCAGCTCGGTGAAGGGGCCTGTTTCCGCTTCAGCATCCCGCTGCTCAATGTCCTGTGGGAACCACCCGCACTGGCGGGCAGCGAATGGTGGTGGCTGGGTAGCGATGCCGCCTTGCAGGCCACCATGGCACGGCTCGGCGCCCGGTTGAGCCCCCTCGATATCCACCAGCTCACCGCCGATCTCGACGGCCTGCTGTTGGCGGAAGAGGCCGCGCTGGAGTCCAGTCTGGGGAGCGATTGGCACACCTTGCTGCAGTCCGGCACTCTCAAGGGGGTCATCCTCTCCCCCCGCGAAGCGTTGCGGGGACGCATAGGCTCGGAGAACTGGTGGCGCCTCGGCCAATCCCCCCTCTATCCGGATCTGTTGATCGAAAGCTGCCGCGAGCTGATCACCGGGCGAGCCGTGACCACCCATGCCGCCAGCATCGAAAAACTGGTCGGGCGAGTACTGGTCGCCGATGACCATCTGGTCAATCGCGCCCTGCTGACCCGTCAGCTGGCGATCCTGGGGGTGGAGTGCGAGGTAGTGGAAGATGGCGAGAAGGCGTTGCGCGCCTGGCAAACCCGGAATTTCGCCCTGCTGATCACCGACTGCCACATGCCGCACATGGATGGCTACACCCTGACCCGCCGCCTGCGGGAACAAGGGGAGCAAGCCCCCATCATCGGCGTCACCGCCGATACCTCGGAGGAGGCGGCAGCCAATATGACGGCAGCCGGCATGAACGGCATGCTGTGCAAACCCTATTCGCTGGAGTCACTGCGCCAGATGCTGCTGCGGTGGTTGCCCGCGACTACGATCATAGAGAGAGTGCCCGCACGACAGGCCATCAATCTCGACATGATCGGTCGCTGGCAAGATCTGTTTGGCGATAAAGGGATTGCCAAAAGCATGGCAAGGGAGTATCTGGCCTCCAACCGGAAAGATTGCCACGCTATGATGAGCGCGCTCTCCTCCGATGATAGCCAGGAGCTGGTGGAGATCGCCCACCGCATCAAAGGGGCAGCCAGAATGGTCGGGGAGCTCTCCCTGGCCGAGCAGGCGGCGCAACTGGAATCGGCGGCCCGCCTCAAACAGTTGAGCGAGCTCGCGCTGCTGACACAGAGAGTGGAAGAACAGATGAACAATATTGAACGTGAAATGGGATTGTGGCTCGATGAGTAGAACGGCAGACGAGTTGGTCATCATGGTGGTCGAAGATCACGGGTTTCAACGCAAGACCCTGATGCACCAGATCCGGGCGCTCGGTTATCAGCAACTGCTGGAGGCCGCAGACGGCATCGAAGCCCTGGCGCTGTGCCAGAGCCACACTGTCGACATCCTGTTCTGCGATCTGCGAATGCCCGGCATGGATGGCATGGCGCTGCTGCGCCGCCTCTCGCTGGGTGGCTTTCGGGGCGGTATCATCCTCTCCAGCGCGCTGGAAGATGACGTGGTGGAGGCTGTGCTGCGGATGAGCGCGGCCTATGGCCTCCATGTGCTGGGTCGCATCGAGAAACCCTCCAGCCCGCAGCGACTGCGCCAGCTGATCGACTCCTGGGCACCCAAGTCGGCCCCCTCGGGCAAGGACGATGGCCTCGTCCTCTCGGTGGACGAGCTCAAACGCGCCCTCGACAACGACCAGTTGCTGCCCTGGTATCAACCCAAGGTCGGCTTTGCGTCCGGCCAGTGGGTGGGGATGGAGGCGCTGGCCCGCTGGCAGCATCCGGAATACGGGCTGATCTCCCCCGGCATGTTTATCCCGCTGGCGGAAAACAACGGCCTTATCGATCAGCTGACCGATGTCATCATCAACAAGTCGCTGCAGGATTGCCATCTGTGGGGACAGACCGGTCTCTCCCTCAATCTGTCGATGAACCTCTCCACCACCTCGCTGATTGAGGGAGACCTCTGCCACTTTCTGATCAACCAGTGCCAGCGCTGGGGCGTCAATCCCGAGCTGATTACCCTGGAGGTGACCGAAAGCTCGTTTGTCGAGGATATCGGCAAGGCGCTGGAGGTGCTGACCCGGCTGCGGATGCACGGCTTTGGCCTCTCCATCGATGACTTCGGTACCGGCTACTCCTCGATGCAGCAGCTGGCGCTGCTGCCGTTTACCGAGCTCAAACTTGATCGATCTTTTGTCGATCGCTGCTATGCCGACCCCTCCCGTCTGGCCATTATCGAATCGAGCATCGAGCTGGCCCGCAAGCTAGGGCTGAAATCAGTCGCCGAAGGGGTGGAAGATGTGCAGACCTGGCAACTGCTGGCCAAGCTGGGGTGCGATATCTGTCAGGGCTTCTTTACCGCCCGCCCGATGCCGCGCAGCGAACTGCAGCACTGGCACCAGATCTGGCAAGCCCGACTGCCGACCCTGATATCCGGCTGATCTCCTGCGACCAACCCTTTGGGCCAACAGCGCACCGACCGGTAACGTGAATGGCCGCCTTGGAAAAGGTGGCCATTTTCTTTGTGTCGGGCTCGCCACTCACGCATGCCCGCCCCTTCTCCAGCAACCGTCTATCCAGCCGAGTGCCACCCACCCCCTTTGCTCTGCATGCCTTCATCAGAGTCACCATTTATGCAAAATAAGTTGCATCACAAATGGTGCTACTGGCGGTTCACGCCTACCGCGAGCGAGAGCGGCCTCTCTTCTGCCAGACGCATAAACTGACAATAAGACAATGAATCGCCTGCTGTAACAGGAATAGTTCTCAACGATGCGCCGTGCCGATGAGGTAGACAAGACAACCTGAAATCGTTTTCCCTTTTGAACAATAAGCTGTCTAAAATCAAATAAAGTTGTAAATAATCTTTGTTATGGTGAGCGTATAGCAAGCGGCCTCCCTGTCGCTTCCCCTGCTGGCTCCGCCAGATGCAGCATTTTCTGCGCCTTGAAAGCGAGTTTATGACGCCATGATCACCATCACCCTCGATGGGGCTCAGTTGACGGTTGACCCGACCAGAACCCTGCTCCAGATAGCCAAACAGCACCAGATCGATATCCCCTCCCTGTGCGGTGACAACACCAGCGGCCCCAAGACGCCCTGCGATCTCTGCGTGGTCGAGATTGCCGGTCTCGGCATCCGCCGCGCCTGCGAGACACGCCCCGTGGCAGGGATGGTGATCACCAGCCAAAGCGATACCCTGCGCGCGCACCGCCAGCAGGCGCTCGGCCGCATCCTCGCAGATCACTACGCCGATTGTGAAGCCCCCTGCCAGCGCGCCTGTCCGGCCGGAGTGGACATTCAATCCTATCTGCATCACATCGCCATGGGGGAGCACGAGGCAGCAATGGCCGTCATCAAGCAGACCCTGCCGATGCCCCTCTCCATTGGCCGGGTCTGCCCCGCTTTTTGTGAAGCGGAGTGCCGCCGCGCGCTGGTGGATGAGCCGCTGGCCATTCGTCAGCTCAAGCGCCACGCCGCCGATTTCGATCTGGCCGAGGTTGCCCCCTATCAACCGGCAAAGAAGCCCGCCAAGGGCAAGCGGATTGCCATTATCGGCAGCGGCCCGGGCGGCCTCACCTGCGGTTACTATCTGGGTTACGAGGGGTTCGAGGTCGATCTGTTCGAGGCGATGCCCGAAGCGGGTGGCTGGCTGCGCTACGGCATCCCCGAATACCGGCTGCCCAAGGCGATCCTCGATCAGGAGATTGCATTGATGTGCCAGAGTGGCATGCGGATCCACACCCAGCAGCGACTGGGCCACCAGATCACCCTCTCGGCGCTGTGCCGCGACTATGATGCGGTCTGTCTGGCCGTCGGCGCTTCCAAGGCGGTGCCGATGGATTACCCGGGCAGCACCCTGGCGGGTTGCTATCTCGGGGTCGATTACCTCAAGGATCAGATGCTGGCCAAGCGGCTCACCACCGGCAAGAGGGTTGCGGTGATCGGGGGTGGTAATACCGCCATCGACTGCGCCCGCACGGCGGTCAGGCTGGGCGCCGAGACCACCCTTATCTATCGCCGCACCCGCGCCGAGATGCCCGCCGAAGCGTATGAGATCGACGAGGCGGAGCAGGAAGGGGTGCGCTTCATGATGCTGACCAATCCGGTGGAGAATCTGCCGGATAGCCGTGGTCGCGTCTGTCAGGTGCGTCTCGAGAAGATGGCCCTCGGCGAGCCGGACGCCTCCGGTCGCCGCCGCCCGGAGCCCACCGGCGAGTTCTTCCTTGAAGAGTTTGATACCGTGATTGCGGCAGTGTCGCAGCAGCCGGATCTCAGCTTTATGGAAGGGGAGCCCCTCACCCTCCCCTTCACCCGCTGGCAGACGCTGGAGTCCCACCCCGAGACCATGCACAGCGGCCACGGCAACCTGTTCGCCATCGGCGATCTGCGCCGCGGGCCTGCGACCGCCATCGAAGCGGTCGCCGATGGTCGCAAGGCCGCGCTGGCCATCGACCAGTTCCTTCACGGTGACATGATCGATCCGGTTCGTCCTTTCAACGCCTGCAAGGCCCCCAAACTCAAGCAGGTCGATCCCGCCCAGTTTGCTCACCTGAAAAAAGTCGCCCGCACCATCATGCCCCATCTGGCAGAACAGGATCGCGAGGGCAGCTTTGCCGAGGTGGAGCGCGGTTTGAGTGATGCCGATGCCCGCAGCGAAGCCAGCCGCTGCCTCGAGTGCGGCTGTCAGGCCAACACCGATTGTGCACTGCGCGACTACGCCACCGAATACAAGGTCGAGCAGAGCGCTCTCGATACCAGCCAGTGCCAGAAGTTTGCAGTGGATAACAGCAGCGAATTTATCGTGTTCGATGCCAACCGCTGCATTGGCTGCGGCCAGTGCGTGCAGGCCTGTGGTGAGCAAGCAGTGCAGGGGGTGCTGCGCTTTGCCAAAAACAACGATGGTACCCTCTCGAACCGGCCGCAGTTCGACACGGGACTCTCGATGGGCGACTCCCACTGCGTGCAGTGCGGCGCCTGCTTACAGGTCTGCCCCACCGGGGCCCTGGTGGATGCCCGCGACAAGTCACAGGGGCGCACCGAACTGCTCACGCCGGTCAATACCATCTGCACCTACTGCGGGGTCGGCTGCGGTGTCACCCTCTACGTCGATGAGGCGCGCAACCGCATCCGCTATGTGAAGGGGAATCGCAACTCGCCGGTCAATCAGGGGCTGCTCTGCGTCAAGGGACGTTTCGGCTTTGATTTTATCCAGAGCGAGGAGCGCCTCACCACCCCGCTTATCCGCAAGGATGGCGAGCTGGTGCCCGCCAGCTGGCAGGAGGCCATCGCCCTGGTGGCCGAGCGTTTCACCGCCCTGCGCCAGCACTATGGCAGCGATGCGCTGGCGGGTTTCTCGTCGGCCAAAACCACCAACGAAGAGAACTACCTGTTTCAGAAGTTCATGCGCCGGGAGCTGGGCACCAACAACGTGGATCACTGCGCGCGGCTCTGCCACGCCTCCACCGTCACCGGGCTGGAGGCGTCGCTCGGCAGCGGCGCCATGACCAACGACATCCCGAGTATCGACCACTCGGATCTCATCTTCATCATCGGCTCCGACACCTCGGCGGCCCACCCCATCATCGGCTCCCATATCAAGCGGGCCGTCACCACGGGCAAGGCGCGGCTGGTAGTGGCCGATCCCAAGCGGATCGAAATGGCCGACTACGCCAGCCTCTATCTGGCCCACCGCCCCGGCACCGACGTGATGCTGCTCAACGGCCTGATGCAGCAGATCATCCAGCACGACTGGCACGACAAGGCCTATATCGCCGCACGAGTGGAAGGGTTCGAGGCGCTGCAAGCGGAGGTGCTCTCCCCGGTCTATACCCCGGACAAGGTGGCCCTCGTCACCGGCGTACCGGCCGAGCAGGTGATCGAGCTCGCGCGCCTTATCGGCACCGCCGAACGCACAGCTATCTACTACTCCATGGGGATCACCCAGCACACCACCGGCCACGACAACGTGCGCGCCATCGCCAACCTGCAACTGCTGTGCGGCAACATCGGCATCGAAGGGGGCGGTATCAACCCGCTGCGGGGCCAATCCAACGTGCAGGGTGCCTGTGACATGGGGGCGCTGCCCAACTGCCTGCCCGGCTATCAGAAGGTGGCCAACCCAGAGGTACATGCCCGTTTCGCAGTAGCTTGGCAGCAACCGGACTTGCCGCGTACGCCCGGCCTCACTCTTACCGAGACCATAGATGCCGCCTGCGCGGGCAGCATCAAGGGGCTCTACGTGATGGGAGAGAACCCGGTGCTGAGCGATCCGGATCAGCATCACGTCATCGAAGGGCTCAAGCAGCTGGAGTTTCTGGTGGTGCAGGATATCTTCCTCTCGGAAACCGCCCAGCTCGCCGATGTGGTGCTCCCCTCCTGCTCCTTTGCCGAGAAGAGCGGCCACTTCACCAACACCGAGCGGCGGGTGCAGCGCATCTCCCCCGCCCTCAAGGCGCCGGGTGACGCGCGGGAGGATTGGTGGATCATCCAACAGATCGCCAACGCCATGGGTGGCGACTGGCGCTATCAACACCCGCAGGAGATCACCGCCGAGATCTGCCGGGTCACCCCGCAATACGCCGGCATCCAGTGGGACAAGGTGGGAGTGCAAGGGCTGCAGTGGCCCTGCAACGACGCGGCGCCCGAAGGCACTCGCCTGCTCCACGGCAAGCAGTTCACCCGTGGCAAGGGGGAGATGGTCGCGACCCCGTTCCGCTATGCCGCCGAACTGCCCGATGAGACCTATCCCATCGTGCTCACCACCGGCCGCCTGCTGGAGCAGTTCCACACCGGCACCATGACCCGCAAGACTAGGGGGCTCGACAAGCTGGCTGGCCCAAGAGTCATGATGAGCGTGGTGGACGCCGAGCGAATGGGCATCAGCAACAGCGAGCGGGTGAAGGTCACCAGCCGCCGTGGCCATATCGAACTGCCCGCCTTCGTCACCAAACGGATGCAACCGGGTGTAGTCTTTATCCCGTTCCACTTCGCCGAAGCCCCGGCCAACCGGCTCACCATCAATGCCACCGACCCCCACGCCAAGATCCCCGAGTTCAAGGTAGCTGCGGTGCGCATCGACAAACTGACCAGCCAACACACCTCGACACCACAGCCAGAGATGGAGATAGCCTGACCGGAGATCAGGTAACACGCAGGATAATCCGCAATAAAAAAAGAGCCACCCGACGGGTTAATGCCAGTCAGTTAAGCCTGACTGGCATTGTTTTTATTGGCTTTTTGCACTGCATACTTTTGTGGTCTTGGCTTCACACTGCGGGGATAACTCCGCTCCCTTCGCTCCG
>NZ_JBGLRB010000030.1:0-21773 GCF_041402305.1 Aeromonas sp. S12(2024) | reverse complement strand
CTTCGAAAGTCAAGCGATTGTTTTCGCTTTTCTTTCGGCGCCCACTTCGCTAGGAAGCTGGCTCATCAGTCCGGCGTGTTCCGCCGTGCTGGTAGGGGCGCATTATAGGGAGCCGCGCCGGGATGACAAGAGGAAAACTGCAAAAAATGGCACTTTTTACAGTTTTCCGGTTCAACCGTTGTTTTATTAAACAAAAGCCCCGCATCGGCGGGGCTGTTTCGGGCAAGAAACCCTGAATTCACATCACGCTGCTACCTTTTTGACCAGAATTCGCGGGCAAAGCTGCGCACCTTTTCCCAATCGGTAAATTCAATGTCCTTGCTGGTGTCGGTACTGCCACCGGTAATCTTCATGATCAGCTGGATGATGCGCGTCTGCCACCAGTTATAGCGGGAATATTGCAACGCACCGGCAAAGACGCCCAGGGTTTTCGGCTTCCAGGGGGAGAGGCGCAGAAACTTCTTCATATAGGCATTGGTTTGCGGCGTCTGCTTCTCTGGCTTGCGGGCCGTCAGGTTGACACAGAAGAAGGCCGCATTGGCCACCTCCAACTGCTCCTGATGAGCGTGAATAAAGCTGAACAGGCTGGGGTGGAAGTTGCCATAACGAATGGAGGCGCCGATCAAGACCTTGGCATACTTGCTGAGGTTGCACATCGGCAAGGTATGCAGGTCGTGCATCACCACTTCGCATCCCGGCATCTGCTCCAGCATGACATTGACTATTTTGCGGGTTTGGCCATCCCGAGAGGAATAAAGCACCAGAATCTTGTCCATAACAACCTCAACTACGCCAGAATGCAGGAGTAAACAGTACCAGAAGCGTGAAAATTTCCAATCGGCCAAACAACATAGCCAACACCAGTACCCACTGGGCCGCTGGCGAGATATTGCCGAAGTTGGCTGATACCTCTCCCAAACCCGGGCCTACGTTGGTGAAAGCCGCAGCCACAGCGGTGAATGCGGTCACTTCGTTCAGCCCCGTCATCAGCAACAGCAACATGAACATAAAGAAGAGAATAATATAGGTGGCGAAGTAGCCCCACACCGCCTCGACGATACGCTCGGGCACCGCCCGATTCCCCAGCTTCAAGGTATAGATGGCTCTGGGGTGAACCAACCGCTTCAACTCGCGCATCCCCTGCATGAACAGGATCATAAAACGCATCACCTTGATACCGCCGCCAGTACTGCCCGCGCAACAGCCAATAAAGGCGGAGAACATCAGCAGCATGGGCAGGAACGAGGGCCAGTCGGCATAAGTAGTTGTACTGTATCCGGTGGTGGTACCCAGAGAGACCGCCTGGAAAAGACCGTGGTTGAGCGCCTCTTGCCAGGTGGCGTAGTGTCCGTGGGTCAGCAAGGCGACAAAGCAGATCATCACCAGGGTCGCCTGAATGGCCAGGAACACCTTGAGCTCAGAATCATAGAGGTAGCGCCCGAGCCGCACCGGGCGGTGGGAGAAGACGGTAAAGTGGAGCGCAAAGTTCACGCTGGCCAGCAGCAGGAACACCACGGTAATCAGGTTGATGACCGGACTGTTGAAGAAACCGATGCTGGCATCGTGGGTGGAGAAGCCACCGACCGATAGCGTCGAGAACGAATGGCAGACCGCATCGAACAACGTCATTCCGGCGAGCCAGTAGGCCAGCGCACAGAGCGCTGTGAGCAGCAGATAGATGAACCAGAGCGCCTTGGCCGTTTCGGCGATGCGCGGCGTCACCTTGGTATCCTTCACCGGCCCCGGGATCTCGGCACGGTAGAGCTGCATACCCCCGATACCCAGCAGTGGCAGAATGGCCACCGCCAGTACAATGATCCCCATCCCCCCCAACCACTGCAGCAACTGGCGATAGAACAGAAACGCCTTGGGCAGATTATCGAGCCCGGTCAGTACCGTTGCGCCTGTGGTGGTCAGGCCGGAGAACGATTCGAAGAAGGCCTCCGAGACCGACATGTCCGGCACGTCGCTCATGATGAAGGGCACAGCCCCCACACTGCCCAGCACGGTCCAGAACAGCACCACGATGAGGAAACCCTCTTTCGAGCGCATCTCCTTCTTGTGGTAGCGATTGGGAAACCAGAGCACCACGCCGAGCAGCAGGGCGATCAGAAAAGAGCTGACGAACTCGGCACCACCACCATCCCGATAGCCAAAGGCCACCAGTGCAGGCAAAAGCATGGTCGAGCTGAACAGCGCAACCAGCAGGCCAACAATGCGAATAATGCTCAGGATGTGCATTACAGCTCCCTTTCCCCAATTAAAGAGCGATGGATTCTAGCCATCTAAGGGGCTGAGGGATACCCGCCCATGAGTCCGGTCGGTCAATTCACGGTCCACCTGAGCCCAAACCGAGGACTCCCACGCCACCTGCAAGGTGACCAGCTGACCGTAATCCGCCGCCAGCAATTCGCCATTATGGCTGCTGATCAGCGACTCGACAGTCCCCATGTCACCGTAATCGCAGTGAATGAGAGAGGGAGTACGTGGCACCTTGAGCAGGGTGGGCAGTTGCTTGAGGGCGGTACCGACGCCGCCCCCATAGGCTTTGACCAGTCCACCGGTACCAAGCTGGATGCCGCCGTAGTAACGCACCACCACGGCGCAGATTTCACCGATCCCCGAACCCATCAGCTGGGCCAGGATCGGTTTGCCCGCGGTACCGGACGGTTCGCCGTCATCGCTGAAGCCATAAACCTGACTATCTTGCGGCGCACCCGCCACAAAGGCCCAGCAGTGATGGCGCGCGGCCGGATGTTGGCGCTTGATCTCGTTAACCCACCCCTTGGCCGCCTCGACGGTCGGGGTGTGGGCGATCAGGGTAATGAAGCGGCTCTTCTTTATCTCTTCGGTCAACTCCAGCGGGGCAGCCGGAATGGAGTACGCAGCCGCCATCAGAGTCCTGCTTGTCTGGTCATGTTCTCCACCCCGTTGGCGTGCAGCACCACGTTGTCTTCGATGCGGATGCCGCCGAACGGACGCAGCGCCTCCACCTTGTTCCAGTTAACCCGCTTGCCCTGTTCGCCCTGACGCAGCGGCTCCAGCAAACTGTCGATGAAGTAGAGGCCCGGCTCAATGGTGAACACCTGATCCACCTCCATCACCCGGGTGCAGCGCAGATAGGGGAACAGCTCGGGCGCCGCCAGATGGGTGCCGCGCTCATCCTGCATGAAACCGCCCGCATCGTGTACCTGCAAACCGAGGAAGTGGCCGAGGCCGTGAGGGAAGAAGACGTTGGTCACCCCGGTGTTGATCATCTCGTCTACCGACATATCCACCAGCTCGGTCGCTTGCAGCAGGCTCGCCAGCTTGTGGTGCATCTGCAGATGCAGCTCGCTGTAGCGGCGACCCGGTTTGATCTCCTTGATGATCTCCTGCTGCTGCTCGTCGAGGGCCGCAATCAGATCGGCGAACTCGCCACGCCGCCACGCCCAGGTGCGGGTGATGTCGGAGGCATAACCGTGAAAATCGACACCGGCATCGATCAGGAAGGAGTGGCGCTCCGCATCGGGCACCCGCAAGGCGGACAAATGGGTGTAGTGAAGGATGGCTGCGTTACGGTTGATGGCGACGATATTGCCGTAGGGCGCCTCATTGGCTCCCTGTCCGACCGCTTTCATATAGGCCAGATTGATCTCGAACTCGCTCGCCCCCGCCATAAAGGAGTCCTTGGCGGCGATATGGCCGCGAACCCCAATCCGGTTCGCCTCGCGCAGACACTCCAGCTCGTAGGGTGTCTTGTAGGCGCGGTGATAGTGCAGGTAGTTGAGTACCGCCTCCGGATTGGGCTGGGTCAGCCCCAGCAGTTCAGCCACTTCCAGATGGCCACCCAGATAGGCCCACTCCTGCTTGTTGGCTGGTAGATGGTCGGCCACCTGTTCCGGCCGGGTCAGGAAACGGATATCGAAGAACTCGACCCAGAAGGCGTTGGGCAGATCCGCTACTTTGTGCCAGAAATCGACCGGGCGGTAGAACAGCAATACCGGTTTGTTCACCCCGTCCACCAGCAGCCAGCAGTGGGGGTTGTCCAGCACCGGCAACCAGGCCTTGAAGTGGGGGTTTACCTTGAACGGGTAATCCTGATCATCGAGGAAGATGCGGTGGGTCTGGCCGGAGTGGATGGCCAGTCCGCTGAGCCCCTGTTGTTGCAGAATGTCGCGGGTGCGCTGCTGCAAGGTATCGAGGTGCTGGGCAAAAAGTTGGCTGTAGCTGCTCATGGCGTCCTGCTCCGAGGTGAATGTGATTGCAGCATAACATCAAGCGCTTGGCGGCTCGACCCGTCAAGCTGCCGCTTCGTGAGGTAACGCATACGTTACAAACGCGTTTGTTATCAACAGAAAACCAATCATTAACAAATCAAAAACAATTCAATACACTGCCGATAGATACATGAAGTCAGGGATTACTCATGAACAACCTCTGCCTGTGGCAACCGGATCCGCTCGGGATGCAGCAATCCAACCTCTACCGTTTTATGGCGGAGGTGAACCGTTTCCACGGCTTGCAGTTGCAGAACTACCCGCAGCTTTATCAATGGTCGGTGGAGAAGACCACCCGTTTCTGGCCGCTGGTATGGCAACACTGCGGCGTCAAGGGCGAGCTCGGCAACATAGTGGCGGAGAACCGTCAGGATATGCAGCGCACCCGCTGGTTCCCCGACAGCCGCCTCAACTTCGCCGAAAACCTGCTGCGCCGCCAGGACGAGAGCCCGGCCATCATCTCCCGTATCGAAGGGAGCCCAAGCCGTACGCTGAGCTGGGGTGAACTGGGGGAACAGGTTGCCCGGCTGGCGCAGTGGCTGCGCCATCAGGGAATTGGTCGTGGCGATGTGGTCGCCGCCTACCTGCCCAATATCCCGGAAACCGTGGTTGCCATGCTGGCAACCACCAGCATTGGGGCAATCTGGACCTCCACCAGCCCTGACTTCGGTGAAGCCAGCGTGGTGGAGCGCTTCGGCCAGACCCGACCACGAGTGCTGTTTGCGGTGGATGGCTATCGCTACAACGGCAAAGCTATCGACATTCAACAGAAGGTCGCCAGCGTGGTGAGCCAATTAGGCAGCATAGAGCAGACGGTGATGATCCCGCTGCTCGGCAACCCGCTGCAGCTTGGCCACGACTGGCAGCAAGTGCTGGCAAGCCAGCCGGACGCCAGCCTCCAGTTCGAGTCCATGGCTTTCAATGACCCGCTCTACATCCTCTACTCCTCGGGTACCACCGGCAAACCCAAGTGCATCGTGCACGGCATCGGCGGTACCCTGCTGCAACACCTGAAAGAGCACCAGCTGCACTGCGACATCAAACCGGGGGAGCGAATTTTCTACTTCACCACCTGCGGCTGGATGATGTGGAACTGGCTGGTGAGCGCCCTCGCCTCCGGCGCAACTCTGGTGCTCTACGACGGCTCGCCGTTTTACCCGGATGGCAATGTGCTGTGGGATCTCGCCCGCGACGAGCAGGTCAGCTTGTTCGGTACCTCGGCCAAGTATCTCGACGCACTGCACAAGCAGGGTTATGCCCCCATCAAGAGCCACGACTTACCTCACTTGCGGCTGATCTGCAGCACCGGCTCTGTGCTGTCGCCGGAGGGATTCGACTACGTCTATCAGCAGATCAAGCAGGATGTGCAGCTCAGCTCCATCTCAGGTGGCACCGACATCTGCTCCTGCTTCGTCATCGGCAACCCGCTCAGCCCCGTCTATCGCGGCGAGAGCCAGGGGCGTGGCCTCGGTCTCGCGGTGCAGGTGTTCAACGAAGCGGGCCAGCCGGTGCAGGGGGAGAAGGGCGAGCTGGTCTGCACCAAGCCGTTCCCGGCTCAGCCCATCTACTTCTGGGGCGACGAGAATGGTGACAAGTACCACGCCGCCTACTTCGAGCGGTTCGACAACATCTGGTGCCACGGCGACTGGATTGAGCTGACCCCGACCGGTGGCATTCTGTTCTACGGCCGCTCCGACGCCACCCTCAACCCGGGCGGCGTGCGCATCGGCACCAGCGAGATCTACCGCTATGTCGAACAGCTCGACGAAGTGGAAGAGAGCATCGTCATCGGCCAGCAGTGGCAGCAGGACGAGCGGGTGGTGCTGTTCGTCAAGCTCAAGGCGGGTTGCAAGCTTGATGAGCCGCTGCGCGAGCGGATCCGCCAGCAAATAAAGCAGCACTGCACCGCCCGCCACGTGCCCGCCCGCATCCTGCAGGTGGATGCCATCCCCCGCACCAAGTCCGGCAAGATCGTCGAACTGGCGGTGCGGGAAGTGGTGCACAATCGGCCCGTCAACAATACTCATGCCCTCGCCGATCCCGATGTGCTGAACCAGTATCGAAACCGGCCTGAACTGGCCAGTTGATTACAAACTCACATCTATCCGAGGCGCCGCAAGGCGCCTCTCTTTCGCCCGTTTTGTGATGAAGAGCTTTTACTCGAGATCTGTTAAACAAATGTTTTAAATAGGTGTTGAAAATGTCTCCTTTTGGATCAATAGTGAGCCTCGCCCCCTGCTGGGGATTAAGGAGCACCACTCCCCACTGAGTGGGAACAAGGAGACACTCTCATGATCTACCAAGGCGAAACCCTGTCGGTCAGCTACCTCGAAAACGGCATCGCCGAACTGAGGTTTGATGCCCCGGGTTCAGTCAACAAGCTGGATCGCGCTACCCTGCTCTCCCTGAGCGAAGCGATCGCCGCATTACAACAAGAACGTGAACTAAAAGGTCTGATCCTCACCTCCGGCAAAGACGCCTTTATCGTCGGTGCCGACATTACCGAATTCCTGGAACTGTTCGATCTGCCGCAAGAAGATCTGCTCGGCTGGCTGAAAAAGGCCAACGACATCTTCAATGCCATCGAAGATCTGCCGGTTCCGACCCTCTCCGCCATCAAGGGACACGCTCTGGGCGGCGGCTGCGAGACCATTCTCTCCACCGACTTCCGTCTAGCTGACACCACAGCCAAAATCGGCCTGCCCGAGACCAAACTCGGCATCATGCCGGGCTTTGGCGGCACCGTCCGTCTGCCGCGAGTGATCGGTGCCGACAACGCGCTCGAGTGGATCACCACCGGCAAGGATTACCGTGCCGATGACGCCCTCAAGGTGGGTGCCATCGATGCCGTGGTCGCCCCCGACGCGCTGCAGAGCGCTGCGCTGCAGATGATCAAGGACGCCATCGCGGGCAAGCTGGACTGGCAGAGCCGTCGCGCCGCCAAGAAAGCCCCGCTGCGCCTCTCCAAACTGGAAGCCATGATGAGCTTCACCACCGCCGCCGGCATGGTTGCCGCCGTGGCGGGCAAACACTATCCGGCGCCGATGACGGCGGTGAAAACCGTCGAGGCCGCCGCAGGTATGGGCCGTGACGAGGCTCTGGTGGCCGAGGCGCAAGGCTTCATCAAGCTGGCCAAGACCGATGTCGCCAAGGCGCTGGTCGGCATCTTCCTCAACGATCAGCACATCAAGGCGCTGGCCAAGAAGGCAGCCAAGCAGGCAAGCAAGGCCACTGGCCACGCCGCCGTACTGGGTGCCGGCATCATGGGCGGCGGCATCGCCTACCAGTCTGCCAGCAAGGGCATTCCGGCGGTGATGAAGGACATCAACGAGAAGGCGCTGGCACTTGGCATGGGCGAAGCCACCAAGCTGCTCAACGGCCAGCTCGAAAAGGGCCGCATCGATGGCATCAAGATGGGCCAGGTGCTCTCCGCCATCACTCCGACCCTCAGCTATGACAACGTCAAAGGCGTGGACGTGGTGGTCGAAGCCGTGGTCGAGAATCCCAAGTTGAAAGCCGCCGTACTGGGCGAAGTGGAAGGGATCATTGGCGAAGACGCAGTGCTCGCCAGCAACACCTCCACCATCCCAATCTCCCTGCTGGCCAAGGGGCTGAAGCGCCCGCAGAACTTCTGCGGCATGCACTTCTTCAACCCGGTGCACCGCATGCCACTGGTGGAGATCATCCGCGGCGAGCAAACCTCCGATGAAACCATCAACCGCGTGGTGGCCTATGCCGCCGCCATGGGCAAGTCCCCGGTCGTGGTCAACGACTGCCCGGGTTTCTTCGTCAACCGCGTGCTGTTCCCCTACTTCTTCGGCTTCAACAAGCTGGTCGCCGATGGTGCCGACTTCGCCGCCGTCGACAAGGTGATGGAGAAAGAGTTCGGCTGGCCCATGGGCCCCGCCTACCTGCTGGACGTGGTCGGCATCGACACCGGTCACCATGCCGGTGATGTGATGGCGCAGGGCTTCCCGGCACGCATGAGCAAGGAAGGCCGCACTGCCATCGACGTGATGTACGAAGTGAACCGCTTTGGTCAGAAGAACGGCAAGGGCTTCTACGCCTACGAGCAGGACAAGAAAGGCAAGCCGAAGAAAGTGGCTGACGCCGCCAGCTACGAGCTGCTGGCCCCCATCGCCAAGCCGAAACAGGATTTCGACAAGGACGCCATCATCGCTCGCATGATGATCCCGATGATCAACGAGGTGGTGCTCTGTCTGGAAGAGGGCATTGTCGCCACGCCAGCCGAAGCCGACATCGCACTGGTCTACGGTCTGGGCTTCCCTCCCTTCCGCGGCGGCGTGTTCCGCTATCTGGACACTATCGGTCTGGATCGCTACGTGGCCATGGCCGACCAGTATGCCGACTTGGGCCCGCTCTACCGCGTCAGCGACCGCTTACGCGAGATGGCCGCCCAGGGCAAAACCTTCTACTGATTGCGGAAAGGAGATCCATTCATGAAAGACGTAGTCATTGTCGACTGTATCCGGACCCCGATGGGCCGGTCCAAGGGCGGCGCCTTCCGCAACGTGCGTGCAGAAGATCTGTCCGCGCACCTGATGAAATCCATCCTGCTGCGCAACCCCAACCTCGACCCGAACGAGATCGAGGATATCTACTGGGGCTGCGTGCAGCAGACCCTGGAGCAGGGCTTCAACATCGCCCGCAACGCCGCGCTGCTGGCCGGTATTCCGAAGCAGGTGGGGGCGGTCACCGTCAACCGTCTGTGCGGCTCCAGTATGCAGGCGCTGCACGATGCCTCCCGCGCCATTCAGGTGGGTGATGGGGATATCTTCATCATCGGCGGCGTCGAGCACATGGGCCACGTGCCGATGAGCCACGGTGTTGACTTCCACCCCGGCATGGCCAAGTCGGTGGCGAAAGCCTCCGGCATGATGGGGTTGACCGCCGAGATGCTCGGCAAGCTGCACGGCATCAGCCGCCAGCAGCAGGACGAGTTTGCCGCCCGCTCCCATCGCCGCGCTCACGCCGCCACCGTGGAAGGGCGTTTTGCCAAGGAGATCGTCGGGCTGGAAGGCCATGACGCCAGCGGCGCCCGCTTCTTCTACGACTATGACGAGGTGATCCGCCCGGAGACCACGGTCGAAACCCTGAGCCAACTGCGCCCAGTGTTTGACCCGGTCAACGGCACCGTCACCGCTGGCAGCTCCTCGGCCCTGTCCGATGGCGCCGCCGCCATGCTGGTGATGAGCGCGGATCGCGCCAAGGCCCTCGGCCTCACGCCGCGCGCCAAGGTACGTGCCATGGCCATCGCCGGCTGTGACGCCGCCATCATGGGTTACGGCCCGGTACCGGCCACCCAGAAGGCGCTCAAGCGTGCCGGCCTGACTGTCGGTGATATCGACCTGTTCGAGCTGAACGAGGCGTTTGCCGCCCAGTCCCTGCCTTGCGTGAAGGATTTGGGTCTGCAGGATCTGGTAGACGAGAAGGTAAACCTGAACGGCGGCGCCATTGCGCTGGGCCACCCGCTCGGCTGCTCCGGCGCCCGCATCTCCACCACCCTCATCAATCTGATGGAGGAGAAGGATGCCACCCTGGGGGTTGCCACCATGTGTATCGGTCTGGGTCAGGGCATCGCCACCGTGTTTGAACGGGTGTGATAACCAGCCGGATCGACGGGATGCACTACTGAGAGTTGTCCCTTTTCGGGGCCAGTCTGACTGGCCCCTTTTCAAGTCTGTGACGATCGCCACACGGGGTGCTCGTCAGTGGTCAGAAGCTGTCTGTTGGCCGTCCCGTTTGGGTCGGCCTTTTTTCGTTTTAATCTTATCAATAGGCTGTTATTGCCTTAAACCTCACATTAGATAGGGGGCTTGCTTGCTTTTTACTCCCCCGACAGGTTCAATCTGCACAAAAAAATGGGTGGATGCACATACATATGTCAATGAGCAAACAACTGCTGATCGTCGATGACGACCAAGAGATCCGCGAGCTGCTCAATGAGTACCTGACCCGGGCGGGCTTTCAGGTATTGACGGCGGCGGAGGGCAATGAGATGCGCCAGCAACTCGCCCAGCACAGCCCGGACCTGATTATTCTGGACATCATGATGCCCGGCGAGGACGGTTTTACCCTCTGCCAGCAGATCCGTCGTGACTCCCAGGTGCCCATCATCATGCTGACCGCCGCCTCCGACGAAGCGGATCGGGTGATCGGCCTGGAACTCGGCGCCGACGACTATATCGCCAAGCCGTTCAGCCCCCGTGAACTGCAGGCCCGCATCAAGGCGCTGCTGCGCCGCGCCGAATTCCGCCAGCCGGAAAAAGAGAAAGAGCCGAGCCGCCGCCTGCGTTTTGCCGAGTGGACCCTCGACACCCTGAGCCATCAGCTGACCCATGATGATGGCAGCCTGCTGGATCTCTCCGGCAGCGATGCCATGCTGCTCGGCATGTTCCTGCAACAGCCCGGCGTGGTGCTGGATCGGGACACCATCTCGGATGCCACCCGCGGCCGCGAAAGTCTGCCGATGGAGCGCGGCATCGACGTACAGATCAGCCGTCTGCGCCAGAAGCTGGGCGACAACGGCAAGAGCCCGCGCATCATCAAAACCATCCGCGGTAGCGGCTACATGCTGATCGCCGAGGTGCACGAACTGCCATGAGCAACAAGTGGTCCTGGGGGGCGCTGGTGCCCCGCTCCCTGTTGTCACGGATGATCCTGCTGCTGTTGCTGGCCATCCTGCTCTCCCAGACCATTCTGACCGGCATCTGGATGCAGCAGATCCAGAAGCGGGAGCTGGAGGGGATGCTCAGCACCACCCGCAACCTCGCCATGTCTGCCGCCTCCACCGTCAACTTCTTCAAATCCCTGCCGCTGCAGTATCGCCATATCGCGCTGGACCAGCTGCGCAACATGGGGGGCAGCCGCTTCTTCGTCTCGCTCAACGAGGAAGAGATCCACATCAACGCCATCCCCGACAGCGAACGCAAGACGCAGGTGCTGGAGGAGGTGCAGGGAGTGCTGACCCGCAAGCTCTCCGACGCCATGGCGATCAAGGTGGATTTCTCCCGGCCCGACGACCTCCACGTCTTCAACAACGACACCCTGCTGGCGGATCTTCCCTCCTCCTGGGCCCGCTACACCCTGTCGCTGGAGCCGCTCAATCCGCCGGTGCTGGTGACCCAGATCGAGATCGAAAAGGGAGAGTGGCTCTATCTGGCGGCCCTGCTGCCCGCCCCCTACATGACCCTCGACGATACCGTGATGCCGAGCAACCAGGTGCGTTTCATCGCCCTGATGACGGTGTTCCTCTGCTTCTTCACCTTTATGCTGGTGCGCTGGCAGACCCGCCCGCTGCGCCGTCTCGCCAAGGCGGCGGTGAATCTGGGCAAGGATATCGACCAACCTTCGCTCAAGGAGGAAGGAGCATCGGAAATCGTGGCGGCCACCCGCGCCTTCAACATCATGCAGCACCGCATTCGTCGCTATATCGACGATAGAGAGCGGCTGTTCAGCTCCATCTCCCACGACCTCAAGACCCCCATCACCCGGCTGCGGCTGCGGGTCGAACTGCTCGATGACGAGGTGCAAATCGCCAAGTTCAACAAGGATCTCGACGAACTGGAACTGATGGTGAAAGGGGCGCTGCAGACGGTCAAAGAGACCGACATTCACGAGAATATCGAGGAGATCGACATCAACGCCCTGCTGGAACAGATGGCGGAGTCGATGAATCTGCACGACGAACGGCTGACCATCGAAGGGCACTGCAAGTGGCCCTATCGCGGCAAGCTGCTGGCGCTCAAACGCTGTATCGGCAATCTGGTAGATAACGGCATCAAGTACGGCCAGAAGGTGCGCATCATCATCATGGATGACGAGGAGATGCTGATCCTCTTTATCATGGATGAGGGCCCCGGCCTGCCGGACGATCAGTTCGAGCGCATCTTCGAACCCTATTACCGGCTCAGCACGGATCAGGCTGGCACCGGCCTCGGCCTTGGCATCGCCCGCAACATAGCCCACGCCCACGGTGGCGATCTGGTGCTGGAAAACCGTCCGCAAGGTGGCCTGCAGGCCACGCTCTCCCTACCAAGGCAGTAACCTTATGAAGTGGTTGTCTTTTTCTGTCATCGCCCTGCTCTCTGCTCCCGTTGCCGCCTCCCAGGTGGAGGTACTGCACTGGTGGACCTCCGGCGGCGAAGCGAAAGCGGTCGAAGTACTCAAATCCGAGTGGACCAGACAGGGCAACCAGTGGAACGACTTCGCGGTACAGGGCGGCGGTGGCAAGAGCGCCATGACGGTATTGAAGAGCCGGGCATTGGCCGCCAACCCGCCCGAAGCGGCCCACCTCAAGGGCTATGAGCTCAAGGAGTGGGCCGGACTCGGCTTTTTGCGCGATCTCAGCCCGATGGCCGAACACCTCGGCTGGTACAGTCAGATGCCGCCCATGGTGCGTGCCACCCTCAGCCAGAATGGCGCCCTGATGGCGGTGCCCACCGGCATCCACCGGGTCAACTGGCTGTGGCTCAACCGCAAGATCTTCGAGCGCAACAAGCTGACTCCGCCCACCGACTGGGCCCAGTTTGTCACCGTCGCCGACCAGCTTAAAAAACGGGGCATCACCCCGCTCGCCATTGGCAACGAGCCCTGGCAGCTGGCGGTGTTGTTTGAAACGGTGGCACTCGGTGAGGGCGGAAAAGAATTCTATCGCAAGGCGTTCCTCGAGCAGGACAGCGCCACCCTGACCGGCCCCGACATGGTGCGGGTGTTGACCCGTTTCCAGCAGCTGCGTACCTATGTGCCGCAAAAATACGCCGGTCTGAAGTGGCATCAGGCCACCAATCTGCTGGAGAGCGGTGGCGCCGCCATGCAGGTAATGGGCGACTGGGTGAAAGGGGAGCTGAGCGCGGGCAACTACCGGCCGGGTGAGGATATCGCCTGCCTGCCGAGCCCGGGCAGCGCCGGACTGTTCAGCTACAACCTAGACTCCATCGCCATGTTCAAACAGCGGGATCCGGCCCAGCTGCAGGCACAGGGGGATCTGGCCCAGCTGCTGATGACGCCGCAATTTCAGGAGGAGTTCAATCGGGTGAAGGGGTCGATCCCGGCGCTGACCAATCCCGACATGAGCAAGTTCGACCGTTGCGCCGTCCGCTCCTATCAGGATTTCCTGCTGGCGGAAAAGCAGGACAACCTGCTGCCCAGCATGGCGGAAGGGATGGCGACGCCGACCAATATGCGGCAGGCGATCCTCGATGTGCTGAGCAACTTCTTCAACGATCCCAAGGCCAACCCGGCGCAGACGGCGCTGCATCTGGAGCGGGCGATGCGCTCGACCCGATGATCCGGGTACATTGCCAAACGGCAGAAATGACAAAGGCGGAATTGCTCCGCCTTTGTTGCTGAATCGTCATCCGATTCAGGATTGATCGTTCTCGTCCTCATCCTCGTCATAGTAATCGCTGAGCTCGATCCAGAGCCCCAACCCGACCATCACCATGGAGCCGAACCAGGTACCGGTATTCCCGATCGGGCTGCCCATCACTATCATGGCGAAGGACAAGAACCCCATGCCTGCATAGGCTTGTAATCTGCCGTAGGAGACCTGCATATTCACCTCCTTGTTGAATATGGTTCAATTTTTATATTACTCGTCCGGCGCAAGCTGGATAGGGCCGAATAACATTTCGGTTACATATGCTGGTGAATGGGTCATTTGTTTGATTATTTTTTAGCCCTGAGTATCATTGGCAGCCGAATAGGTTGAAGGTTGATAATAGATGAGTGATTTATTCTGCGGCGCAACTCATGAGTTGGACGCAATCGGGCTTCGTTGCCCGGAACCCGTTATGATGGTTCGCAAGAAAGTGCGGCTGATGGCGGATGGCGAGACCCTGCTGGTCAGCGCCGACGATCCTTCAACCACCCGCGACATCCCCAGTTTCTGCCGCTTTATGGATCACACCCTGGTCGCCAGCGAGACAGAGCAGGCCCCCTACCGCTATCTGATCCGCAAGGGTCAATAAGCCCCTGTACCGGAGCACTCCATGACAACCATTACCCGAATCGGCACCACCCAGCGTTGGTCAGACGTGGTCATCCACAATGGCACCCTCTACGTGGTGGAAGTGCCCGTCAGCGAAGAGGCCGACATCCACCAGCAGACCCGCGAAGTGCTGGCAAGCCTGCAGCGCCTGCTGGAAGCCAACGGCTCCGGCGTCGACAAGATCCTGATGGCCAATATCTATCTCAAAGACATTCAGGACATCGCTGCCTTCAACGAGCAGTGGGATGCCTGGCTCCCGGCTGGCACCGCACCCGTGCGCGCCTGCGTACAAGCACGCCTCGCCCACGAAGGCTACAAGGTCGAAGTACAGCTGACTGCCGCTGTCTAAGAGGCGCTTATCCCCCTCATCCCCGCCCCTTCTCCCACGAGGGGAGAAGGGAGCAAACAACAAGGCGCCATTGCTCGCCACGGCGCCAATAGAAAGGCCCCGCCATCACTGGCGGGGCCTTTTCGTTACCGAAACCTGAGCGACTTAGGCGGTCGGGGTCAGGGTAATGGTCACGCGGCGGTTCTGGGCTTTGCCAGCGGCGGTACTGTTGGTAGCAACCGGCTGATCCGGGCCCACGCCGGTGGTGGAGATGCGGCTACCTGCTACGCCCTGACCAATCAGCTGGGCGGCAACGGCATCGGCACGATCGCGGGAGAGCTTCATGTTCAGATCGCGGGAACCTGTGCTGTCGGTGTGACCGACCACGTTCAGGCGGGTCTTGTCGAACTCGGCAACCACCATGGCCACGCCGGAGAGGGTGTTGGCACCTGCCGCTTTCAGCTGGGAGCTGGAGCTATCGAAGGTGACGTTGTTCGGCATGTTGAGGATCAGCTCATTGCCATTGCGGGTCACGCTGACGCCAGTGCCTTGCAGCTTCTCGCGCAGCTTGGCTTCCTGCACGTCCATGTAGTAGCCGATACCGCCACCCAGCGCCGCGCCAGCAGCAACGCCGGTCAGGATGCCCTTCTTGCGGTCACCCTTGCTGGAAGAGAGCGCACCTACGGCCGCACCGGCAGCGGCGCCAGCCAGCGCGCCCCAGGCACCTTTGGAGGTCTGGGATTCACCTGTGTAGGGGTTGGTGGTACAGCCGCTCAGGGCAACGGTCAGTGCCAGAGCTGGCACCAGGATCTTGGCTCGCATGAAAAAACCTCTGTGAAAACAATCCGGCACCATGCCGGGGGCCGGATTGTAACGCGCTGGCACGCCATTGTCTGACGCAAGCCTGAACAGATGGCGAGAGTGGTGTTTTTTTGGCCAACCGGCGGGCTGTCAGCACGGTAACTGACACTCGGCATGGCAAGGACAGCTGACCAGATGATCGTTCACCATTCCCACCGCCTGCATAAAGGCGTAACAGATGGTGCTGCCGACGAAGTTGAAGCCGAGCTTCTTGAGCGCTTTCGACATGGCATCCGACTCCGGCGAGGTCGCCGGAATATCGCCGTTGCCCTGCCGCTGGTTGACGATGGGGGCGCCGCCAACAAAGCCCCACAGGTAGTCGGCGAAGTCGATCCCCTGCTCCTGCAACGCCAGATAAGCGCGGGCATTTCTGATGATCGACTGTACCTTGAGCCGGTTGCGGATAATGCCGGTGTCCTGCATCAACCGCTCCACATCCTGCTCGTCGAAGCGGGCAATCTGCACCGGATCAAAGTCGGCATAGGCGCGGTAGTAGCTCTCGGTGCGCTTGAGGATGGTGATCCACGACAGCCCCGCCTGCTGGCCGTCGAGGCAGAGTTTGGCAAACAGCTCACGCGAGTCATAGACCGGCCTGCCCCACTGTTTGTCATGGTATTCAATGTATTCCGGGTCCTTGGTCACCCAAGCGCAGCGCAGTTCCATTTCCTCTCCCTCGTCATTTCAGCGGTTTGCCCGACCCAGCCCACTCTGCAGGCGGCACTGCTCACATCATATACCGGACATCCCGCCCGACCAGCCACAGCGCAGCACCATCCCGCGAATCCGCTGCAATTTCGCCTATTATCCGACCATGCCAGACGGTATACTCCCTCGGTTCACATTCAGCAAATCTTGCTCTGATTTTCACTTCGCGCGAAAAAAATTATGCAAAAATTCGATGTCAAAACCTTTCAGGGCCTGATCCTGCAGCTGCAGGACTATTGGTCCCGCCAGGGCTGTACCATCATTCAGCCGCTGGATATGGAAGTGGGTGCCGGTACCTCCCACCCCATGACCTGTCTGCGTGCCCTGGGCCCGGAGCCCATCGCCTGCGCCTACGTGCAACCGTCCCGCCGTCCGACTGACGGCCGCTACGGTGAAAACCCCAACCGCCTGCAGCACTACTACCAGTTCCAGGTGATCATCAAGCCTTCCCCCGACAACATTCAGGAACTCTATCTGGGCTCCCTGAAAGAGCTGGGCATGGATCCTGAAATCCACGACATCCGCTTCGTGGAAGACAACTGGGAAAACCCGACCCTGGGTGCCTGGGGTCTGGGTTGGGAAGTGTGGCTGAACGGCATGGAAGTGACCCAGTTCACCTACTTCCAGCAGGTTGGCGGCCTCGAGTGCAAGCCGGTCACCGGCGAGATCACCTATGGTCTCGAGCGTCTGGCCATGTACATTCAGGGCGTAGACAGCGTCTACGATCTGGTCTGGTCTGACGGCCCGCTGGGCAAGACCACCTACGGCGACGTGTTCCACCAGAACGAAGTGGAGCAATCCACCTACAACTTCGAACACGCCGATGTGGAGTTCCTGTTCCACTGCTTCGAGCAGTACGAAAAGGAAGCCCAGAACCTGCTGGCACTGGAAAAACCGCTGCCGCTGCCTGCCTACGAGCGCATCCTCAAAGCCGCTCACTCCTTCAACCTGCTGGATGCCCGCAAGGCCATCTCGGTCACCGAGCGTCAGCGCTACATCTTGCGCATTCGCACCCTGACCAAGGCCGTGGCAGAGGCATACTACGCCTCCCGCGAAGCGCTGGGCTTCCCTATGTGTCAGCGCAGTGAGAACAAGCAAGGTTAAGGAACGGACATGGCACAACATACATTTCTGGTAGAGATCGGTACTGCTGAGCTGCCGCCCAAAGCCCTGCGCTCCCTGGCCGAAGCCTTTGCCGACAACTTCAAAGCCGAACTGACCAAGGCCGATCTGGCCTTTGGCGACGTCGAGTGGTTTGCCTCACCGCGCCGTCTGGCGCTGAAGGTAAGCGAGCTGGCTGGCGAACAGCCGAGCAAGAGCGTCGAGAAGCGCGGCCCGGCCGTGGCGCAGGCGTTCGATGCCGAAGGCAAGCCGACCAAAGCTGCCGAAGGCTGGGCCCGTGGCAACGGCATCACAGTTGAGCAGGCCGAGCGTCTGGTCACCGACAAGGGTGAGTGGCTGGTTCACACCGCCAAGGTCGAAGGCCGTCCGGCCAAAGAATTGCTGGGCGAACTGGTTAGCCAAGCACTGGCCAAGCTGCCGATCCCGAAAATGATGCGCTGGGGCGACAAGACCATCCAGTTCGTGCGTCCGGTCTTCACCGTGACCCTGCTGCTGGATGGCGAGCTGGTGCCCGCCCACATTCTGGGTATCGACTCTGCCCGCACCATCCGCGGCCACCGCTTTATGGGCGAGAGCGAATTCACCATCGACAACGCCAGCCAGTACCCGCAGATCCTGCAGGAGCGCGGCATGGTGATTGCCGACTTCATGGCGCGCAAGGCCAAGATCAAGGCTGACGTCGAAGCGGCCGCTGCCGCCTTCGGTGGCGTGGCCGATCTGGACGACGCTCTGCTGGAAGAGGTGACCGCACTGGTCGAGTGGCCTGTGGTGCTGACTGCCAACTTCGAAGAGAAGTTCCTGGCCGTGCCGGCTGAAGCACTGGTTCACACCATGAAGGGTGACCAGAAGTACTTCCCGGTCTACGACAAGAACGGCAAGCTGCTGCCGAAGTTCATCTTCGTCACCAACATCGAGTCCAAAGACCCGAGCCAGATCATCAGCGGCAACGAGAAGGTGGTTCGCCCCCGTCTCTCAGACGCCGAGTTCTTCTTCAAGACCGACCTCAAGCAGACCCTGGCCTCCCGCCTGCCGCGCCTTGAAACCGTGCTGTTCCAGCAACAGCTGGGCACCGTCAAGGCCAAGGTCGAGCGCATCGAAACCGTCGCCGGCTTTATCGCCGAGCGCATCGGCGCCGACGCGGCTCAGGCCAAGCGTGCCGGTCTGCTCTCCAAGTGTGACCTGATGACCAACATGGTCGGCGAGTTCACCGACACCCAGGGTGTCATGGGGATGCACTACGCCCGTCACGATGGCGAAGACGAAGCAGTGGCCGTGGCCCTCAACGAGCAGTACATGCCGCGCTTTGCCGGTGATGCCCTGCCGTCCGGTCTGGTTGCTTGCGCCGTCGCGCTGGCCGACAAGTTCGACACCCTGGCCGGTATCTTCGGCATCGGCATGCTGCCGAAGGGTGACAAGGACCCGTTCGCCCTGCGTCGCGCCGCTATCGGTGCCCTGCGCATCATGACCGAGAAGCAGCTGGATCTGGATCTGGTTGAACTGGTTGAAGAAGCGGTACGCGTCTACGGCGACAAGCTGACCAACAAAACCGTCGTTACCGACGTGGTCGACTTTATGCTGGGTCGCTTCCGCGCCGCCTATCAGGACGAAGGCATCGGTGCCGACGTGGTGCTGGCCGTACTGGCCCGCCGCCCGACCCGTCCGCTCGACTTCGATCGTCGCGTCAAGGCCGTCAGCCACTTCCGCACGCTGGATGCCGCACTGGCACTGGCTGCCGCCAACAAGCGCGTGAGCAACATTCTGGCCAAGGTCGAAGGCGAACTGCCGACTGCCGTTAAACCGGAACTGCTGGTCGATGCCGCCGAGAAGGCGCTGGCCACCCAGGTTGCCGAACTGCAAGCCGAACTGGCCCCGCTGTTCGCCGCCGGTGACTATCAGGCAGCCCTCACCCGTCTGGCCGCCCTGCGCGAGCCGGTCGACACCTTCTTCAACGAAGTGATGGTGATGGCCGACGAAGAAGCCCTCAAGGCCAACCGTCTGGCACTGCTGAACAACCTGCGCAACCTGTTCCTGCAAGTCGCGGATATCTCCCTGCTGCAGTGATTCTGGTTGAGTAAGTGATATTAAAAACGGCACCTCTTGGTGCCGTTTTTATAAAACAAACGGAGATGAACAAAAAAACATTTTAACTCCATCTACCCCATATGAAGTTAATAATATCAATCAAACTTTATAATACTAGCTATCTATTGGTCGATAAGTACATTGACTGAGATCAGCAAGTTCTTTCTTCGTACTTTGTGGCGTTGGATTAAAACTGGCCATCATTTTGTCATTTACATATATATCGAAGTTACTTGCAGTGTTAATGACATGGATAAATTGCTCCCATGCAATGTCCCCACTTCTGAACCCAACGCCTTCTGGGATAAGGTATGAATTCCCATCAACAACAATCTCCACTTTATTGTTAGATGATGGAGATAAATCATTTCCATTTCCTAGTCTAAAGCTAGCCGATGTTTTTTCACCTGTTTCTGTATAACCAAGATCACACATAATGGTGAACTCATCCCCTGATTCATTATTAATGTTAAGCGCTAAAAAGCCCTGTCCAAATTCGCCTTTCCATATATTAGGAACTGCATATGCAGGGGAAACAATCAAAATTGCGGTCATTAAAAGCACTGAGAACCGAACCATTACATAGCTCCTTCTAAAATGGTTAACTCTAATAGCTGCAGATAAGGTATCATCTATTGCTATTAAACACGGAGAGACAAAAAAATCAATTATATAATTAAAAAACATTGAACTGATCCACACTAACTCGTAGGTTAAATTAGTAGCCGAGCGTAAAATGACGTTTGCGTTGTCGTAATCATGAAAAAGTAAATTCTTGATCAAGAACACATTAAAAATATATTAGCCTTCCTTTTTACAAAGCCAGCAGTAAAATGTTTTTCTAGCGACTAAAAATACATGCCGCTTAAATGAAATTAACTAGCGAGGCTTATTTTTATGGCAAGAAATTTTGACTTTTCAAATGATGAATATGAATTTTACAGCTTGGGGGAGCTAAGAGAAATCTGGCAAAACTTCCTAATCAAGATGCAATAAATGCCGTTGCAGAAGCACATCAACACTATGATTTTCTAAATGATATGATCGTTGGAAGAGTTCAAAGTTGGTCACACCCATTAGCCCAAAGAGAAACTTGGTTCACCCCATCTAAACTAGTATTGTCTGAACGAGCAGGAGCCATTTCCAGTTGTATTTCGGTTGGTTCATCAATTATTGAATGCGCAATGAGATCGCATGCTGAGAATAGAAGAATCAGGTCTTTAATGAAAAAAGACCCCAAACATAGAACCTTCGGCACAGTTGTTCACTCGTGGAAAAACCATGGTGTTTTCTCAAATGAAATTTCTGGTGTAGTGGCAGATTTAGACCGTCTCCTAGTAAAAAGAAATAACATTCACCTTTACGCAAGTTTTGGTGAGTCATGGGAAGATAAAGTTAATCAGGAGACCCAAATTCTTGATTCAATTGAAAGGCTATTCAACTTCTTCCAAAATCTGGGCCCTGTTAATCCGTAATTATTTATTAGCCGGTAGACGTAATTGGATGTTTGCATAAATTAATTATCCAGCCATAACGACCAGCCGAATTTCCCCTCCGGCTGGCCGATCCTGCTTCACGGCAACAACCGTAATCAAAGCCTATCGTTCGTCCGATTACGCTGCGCTAATCGAACCTACGGGGTGACGGAGGCCTGCGGAGTATGCTGCTTGGTATTGATCTGTCATTGTCGAATCCATCATGGCCCCGGCTTTCCCGTGCAATCAGCTCCCCACCCCCTGCCCAATCCAAGGAATTACCTCTGCAGGGGGAGATGAGCTGTTATCATTTGAGACAGTGCTCAGCGCCGCCACGCCCAAGAGGAAAGTCATGGATATACCTGCCACCCCGTCCCCCGCCATCTGCCAGCTGTGTCAGGAGAAAGCAGATCTCGACTTCGATTTCACCATGGCCTTCCAGCCCATCGTTGATTGCAGCCAGCGCACCATATTCGGTTACGAGGCGCTGGTGCGGGGGATCAACAACGAACCGGCGCAGAGCGTGATTGCCCGGGTCAACGACGACAACCGCTACCGCTTCGATCAGCTGTGCCGCATCAAGGCCATCGCGCTGGCAGCACGGCTCGGGATGAAGGGGATGCTGAGTATCAACTTTCTGCCCAATGCGGTCTACCGCCCGGAGCGCTGCATCCGCACCACCCTGCAGGCGGCCCGCGAGCACCACTTCCCCATCGAGCAGATCATGTTCGAGCTGACCGAGGTGGAGCAGGTGCAGGATAGCCAGCATCTTCGCGGCATCGTCGATCACTATCAGGCGCTCGGCTTCAAAACGGCGATTGTAGATTCAATTGATCAACGCAACAACCATGTGAAAGCATGCCGTTGCGGAGGATTGTTGAATGAAGCGAACATTTACAGCAAAGGAAAAAGCGTTTGTTTTTGATCTG
>NZ_JBGLRB010000029.1:0-25978 GCF_041402305.1 Aeromonas sp. S12(2024) | reverse complement strand
CGGAGCGAAGGGAGCGGAGTTATCCCCGCAGTGTGAAGCCAAGACCACAAAAGTATGCAGTGCAAAAAGCCAATAAAAACAATGCCAGTCAGGCTTAACTGACTGGCATTACGCGATAATCGCGGGTTTTTTATCATCGGCATGGCCGTGATCAGTGGTGATGGCCCTTGCCACCACAACCGCCGCCACCACAGCAGCCGCCGTGACCATGGTCATCACCGTGGTCGTGGCCATGATCGTGACCGTGGCCAGCACCGCCGCAGCAACCGCCCTGGCCGTGATCCTCATCATGGTCGTGACCATGACCGCCACAGCAGCCGCCGTGATCGTGGTCATGACCGTGATCGTGACCGCAACCACCGGCACCGTGAACGTGGCCGTGAGCCAGCTCTTCGGCAGTGGCAGCACGCACGTCCTTGATCTCGACCTTGAAGCCCAGAGTCACGCCAGCCAGCGGATGGTTGCCATCCACTTTGACGAACTCTTCGGACACTTCAACCACGGTCACCGGACGGTGGCCATCGTCGGTTTCAGCCACAAAAGTATCCCCTTCGGAGACTTCCATGCCGTCGAACAGCTCGCCCGGTACTTCTTGTACCAGTGTCTCGTCATATTCGCCGTAGGCCTGGCTCGGTGCCAGAGTCACTTCGAAGGCTTCACCTACCGCGCGACCTTCCAGCTCGGCTTCCAGGCCAGAGACCAGGTAACGGGTGCCGTGCAGATAGACCAGCGGCTCTTTGCCGACAGTGCTGTCGATGACTTCACCGTGCTCGTCGGTGACTGTGTATTCCAGCGTAACCACGCTCAGAGGAGCTACTTTCATGTCAGGATCCTGCGGATAGAAAAAAACGGGCTCAGAATACCCTAAAAAGCGGGCCGCGCATATGCCGTGCGGCGCCACGGAGTGACGAAAAAAACGGCAACAGCGTCAGCGAGGAGACCCGCATTCCACCCGCCGTTGCCTTATCAGGGGCGAAACACCCCGATCACCTCTTCCGCCTCGCGAGTCTGCTTGTCGACCTCGGCAGGCGTTTGTACCTGGGTATCGCCACAGGCGACACAGGTCACCTTCTCGACTCCATGCTCCAGATACAGCATCATGTTGTCCAACTTGCCGCACGCCGGACAGACAGCACCGGCAATGAAGCGTTTTTTACGTCTGGTTTCCATATTTGTTACCTCCAGGCAGCATCATATCAGGGTTTTTACATGCATCACGCCATCGAGTATCACCATTTTTCCTGCCAGGGCCTGCACGCCGGCAACCGCAAACGAACTCCGGTCGGGCAACTGTTGCGGATCACCCGGGGCGCCGCGCTGCTGAGACTGGGCCAACATGAGCTGTTGCTGCCGGCAGGCAGCAGCTTCTGGCTCTGCGCCGATGCCCTCGCGGCCTTCAGCCCCCTCAGCGGTTGCGAGTACGATCAGCTGAATGTCTCTTTGCGCGTGGCTCAGCCGCAGCAGGCAGGCTGGCTGCAGACCACCCCGCTGCTCGATGCTCTGCTCGACTCGCTGGCCCGGTGGCAACGTCCGAAAGAGTGGCAAGGAGCCTATGGTCAGCGATTGCAGGTGATCCTGGATGAGCTGCAACAGTGCGCCATCAGCCAGCAGGGTCACGGTGAGCTGCAAGCCTGCTGGCAAGCGCTGGCCAATGGCCAACCGGAGTCTCAGCAACAGTGGGCACAACAAGCCGATGCGCCGGTAGAAGGGAGTGAATTGCAACAACAGTGGCAACTGCTGCAGGCACTCAGATTGCTCAAGGGCGGCAGCAAGCCCGCACAGGTGGCCAGCAAGCTGGGTTATGCCGATGAGGCCGCATTGCAAGCTGCCTGCCAACAGTGGGGCGTTGGCGAGGATAGCGATCAATAACCGGACGCCGATGGAATACGCCAACGAAATTGGCTGAATGAGTCCAGTTTTTTGCCAGATGGTCGTTAACAAGGAAGGGCCATTCCCCCCGTAATCCTTTATGCTAGAGGCCTGAAGTGACTGCCAACGTTTCGACCAACAGGACATCTGCCATGACGAGCAAAGCCAATCAATCCCAAGGCATGTTGCTGTTTCATCTTTCAGCCAAACAATCCTTTGCCATCGGTACCCTCAAGGTGAAGGAGATTGTGCCCTACACCCAGCTGACGGCAATGCCCCACTCGCACCCGACCGTGTTGGGGGCTGCCAATATGCGCGGCTCCACCATTCCGGTGATCGACATGGCGATGGCAGTGGGCTATCGCCCCATCAGCAAGGAGGAGATGCCCCACTGCTTCATCATCATTACCGACTGCCGCCGCACCCTGGTGGGCTTTCTGGTGCGGGGCATCGACAAGATCACCGAGTGCAACTGGCGCGATATCGAATCGCCCCCCGCCTCTCTCGGTCACAATGTGTTCGTAACCGGCGTGACCCGGGTCAATGACCAGCTGATCCAGCTGCTGGATGTGGAGCTGATCCTCTCCCGGGTCTATCCGGACGATCCGAGCCACCTCTATCCGGTGCTGACCGATGTGCAGCGGGAGCGGATCAAGCCGATGCGGATCCTGCTGGTCGATGACTCCTCGGTCGCTCGCCGTCAGCTTATGGCCGCGCTGGACTACATCAATATCCCTTATGAGGTCTGCACCAATGGCAAGGATGCACTGACCCTGATGCAGACGCGGGCGAGCCAGAAGACCCCGATCGACATTCTGGTGAGCGATATCGAGATGCCGGGGCTCGATGGCTACGAGCTGGCCTTCGAGGTGCAGAGCGACAGCAAACTGGCGGGGGCCTACATCATCCTGCACACCTCCCTCTCCAGCGAGATCAGTGTGGAGCGGGCCCATCAGGTGGGAGCCCATGAGGCGCTGACCAAGTTCGAGGCCAACGAGCTGATCCAGGCCATGCTGCGCGGCGCCGAACATCACGATCGCCTGCTGAAATAAGCCAATGACTGGCGGGAGGAACACGCCTCCCGTCCTCCTTATCTTCGATCCAGACCGACTGACCCCATGCTGACCGAGAGCCACTTCCACGCCCCCTGGTGGGCACGCAATCCTCATCTGCAGACCATATTGCCCAAATGGCTGCGCCGCCCCCCTGCCCGTTTTGTGGCGGAGCGGTTTGAACTGCAGGATGGGGACTTTGTCGACCTCGCCTGGAGCGGGGAAGTCAGCCTTGATGAACGGCCGCTGATAGTGGTGTTTCACGGGCTGGAGGGGAGCATTCACTCCCACTACGCCAAGGGATTGTTCGCCCACCTGCAGCAAGAGGGCAGAGAGGCCGTGCTGATGCACTTTCGCGGTTGCAGTGGCGAGCCCAATCGCCACCTGCAGGCCTATCACTCCGGCGCCATCGGTGATGCGCAGGAGCTGATTGCCGAGCTGAGCCAGCGCTTCCCGGGCAAACCGCTGATCGCCATCGGCTTTTCACTGGGTGGCAATATGCTGGTCAATCTGCTGGCGCGGGGCTGTCCTGCGGCATTGAAAGCGGCGGTGGTGGTCTCGGCCCCGCTGCAACTGGCGAGCTGCGCCGAGCGGGTCAATCAGGGCTTCTCGAAGGTCTATCAAAACTATCTGCTGCGCACCATGCGCCGCAACCTGCTCAACAAGATCAGCCAGCAGCAGAAAGCGAGTGAACGCTGGCAACCTCGACAAGTGGAGCAGATTGCCACCCTGCGCGACTTTGACGAGCTGGTCACCGCGCCGCTGCACGGTTTTCACAGCGCCAGCCACTACTACCAGAGCTGCTCCGGACTACCGCTGCTGGCTCAAATCCCCATCCCTACCCTGATCCTGCACGCCGCCGACGATCCCTTTATGTCACACGCAGTCATTCCCCGACCGGATCAACTCTCGCCCACGGTGCGCTATGAGCTGAGCCAGCGCGGCGGCCATGTCGGCTTTCTGCACGGCACTCCGTGGCGTCCCCGCTTCTGGCTGGATGAGCGGATCAGCCGCTGGATTGCCGAACAGAGTCACTCTGCAACACAGAACTGATTGCGTCCCGACTCCTTGGCCCGATAGAGCGCCTGATCGGCCCGCTCCAGCAACTGGCTAACCCCTTCGCCAGACACTGAGCAGGCAATCCCCTGACTCACCGTCACCCAGGGGGCAGCATCGGACGCCAGATGCTCCAGCTGCAGGCTGGCCAAGCCATCTTGCAACCGCTGCGCCACGCAGGCCGCCGCCTGACGATCGGTATTGGGCAGCAGCAGCACAAACTCCTCCCCGCCATAGCGAGCCACCAGATCAGATGGTGTGCGTACCGCACGGTTGAGCGCTTGTGCCACCTCCTTGAGACACATATCCCCCACCTGATGGCCATAGTGGTCGTTGAAGCGCTTGAAATAGTCCACATCGATCAGGATAAGCGATAGCGGAGCGCCGCTCTCCTGGCTATGGGCCAACGCGCGCTCCAGCTCGATATTGAAATGCCGCCGGTTGGCGACACCGGTCAGAGGATCTTGCTTGGCGAGCTGATCAAGTTGGCGCAGCAGCGTCAGATTTTCATGCTCCCGCATGATCGCCAACTCAAACCAGCGGTGCAGCATGCGGCGGCCAACCTCCAGCGCAATCACGCCAAACAACACGCCAAGCAGGTAGATCTGGGGAAAATCGACGCGCAAAAAGAGCTCCAACCCTACACCCACCGTCATCGGGCCCAAGAGATAGCCATACAACACCTTGCGATCGGGATAAAACGCGATGAGCGCGGCCAGCAGGTTGAGCCGCATGATCCCGTTGGCATAGCTGACCCCTCCCCGCAGCTCCACCTGACCAATCGTGTAGATGTGCAGCGTCCAGAGTCCGCCCCATAGCACCATCACCAGCGCAGCCATCCGTAACCAGAGGCGATCCTGCAGATGGTCACAAAAGAGGCTGACAACAGGTAGCAGCAATAGCACCACCATGACCAGGGCCAGCTCACTCTGAAAGCGCCAGGGCAAGCTGTCATCACTGGCTAGCCCGACCTGGCTGTAAACCTCGTAGCGTATCGAAAGAAACAATACCACCAGCCAGTTCAACAACCAGAACCACACCATGCCTCGGGCAATCGCCTCTCGACGTGCGCTGTCCAGATGCTCAGTCAGGGTTAACGGCGCGCTGCGCTGCGCTTCAGACAACATCTCTCAGACTCCGGTGAAAAGGTAAAAAGTGATTGCATTCGCGGGATTCAACACAACAATAGCCTGACGATCACCTCTTTTGCTGTGAGACCTTTAAATGATCATTCCCTGGCAAGAACTGGACGGCGACACCCTGACCAACCTGATCGAACACTTTGTGTTGCAGGAAGGAACCGAATATGGAGAGCAGGATGTCCCGCTTGGCGTCAAAGTCGATGCAGTGAGAGAACAATTACAGCAAGGCAAAGCTGTCATCGTCTATAGCGAGCTGCACGAATCGGTGAATATCGTGATGAAAGACCGCTTCATCGAGCAGTCTTGACCCAACCGCAATCCGGACCTTATAACGGAATTCCCAAGGAAGAGAGAATCCCATGTCGGCCAAGCACCCCATTATTGCTGTTACCGGTTCGTCCGGTGCCGGCACCTCCACCTCCACCAACGCCTTTCGCTCCATGTTCCATCAACTGGGATATACCGCGGCTGTGGTGGAAGGTGACAGTTTTCACCGCTACACCCGACCGGAAATGGATGTAGCGATCCGCAAGGCGCGCGAACAGGGGCGTCATATCAGCTATTTTGGCCCTGAGGCCAATGACTTCGGGCTGCTGGAGAGCTTTTTCCAGGGCTATGGGCAGGATGGCAATGGCCAGTATCGCCGCTACCTGCACAGCTTTGACGAGGCGGTGCCCTTCAACCAGATGCCCGGCACCTTCACCCCCTGGCAGCATCTGCCCAGCAATACCGACCTGCTGTTTTATGAAGGGCTGCACGGCGGTGTGGTAACTGAGGATCACAATGTGGCCCGCCACGTGGATTTTCTGATAGGCGTAGTGCCCATTGTCAACCTGGAGTGGATCCAGAAGCTGATCCGCGATACCTCGGAGCGAGGGCATTCCCGAGAGGCGGTGACCGACTCCATCGTTCGCTCCATGGATGACTACATCAACTTCATCACCCCGCAGTTCTCGCGCACCCATATCAACTTCCAACGGGTGCCGACGGTGGATACCTCCAACCCCTTCAGCGCCAAGGTGATCCCGAGTCTGGACGAGAGTATGCTGGTGATCCGGTTTCGCGGTATCAAGCAGGTGGATTTCCCCTACCTGCTGTCGATGATCGATGGCTCATTCATGTCGCGGATGAACACCATAGTGGTGCCGGGTGGCAAGATGGGCTTTGCGATGGAGCTGATCCTGCGCCCGCTCATCCAGCAATTGATCGAAACCGGCAAAATAACCTGATTCAAAGGAGTTCACGATGCGGCTTGCTTATCTCTCTGTGGCACTGCTCGCCCTGCTTGGCGGTTGCAGCAGCGGGCCGGCGGCCCCCACGCTGGAGTCCGGCACCATGCTGGTTCGCCCGATGGGCAACTGGACCTATGGTGCAACCCCGCGCTACGCCCTGGCCGAGCAGTATCAATTTGCCGGTGAGTTGGCGGAAGGGTGGCTGGAGCCGATGCAGCAGGCGGTAAGCCGGGAGCTCAATGGCAAGGGGTGGCAGAGTGCACCGCTCGACGAGGCGGATCTGTGGGTCGCCATCGGCGTCGCGGGCGGCAAGGATATGAGTGACGGCGAGATTTTCGCCCGTCTTGGCATGACGCCCGGGGTATATGCCTCGGCCAACCAGCGCAAAGGGTCGCTGGCCATCGTGCTGCTCGATCGCAAAACCCAGAAAGCGGTCTGGAGCAGCATCATCCAGCTGACCAGCGACGTGAGCATTGCAGATAGCCAGCGTCAGGCACTCAGCCAGCAGCTCGCGGCCGAGCTGCTCAATCGCGTCCCCACCAACTAACGCTTGTTTAGTGATAATGGATGGATAGAAAAACGGCTTGCCTCCCGGCAAGCCGTTTTTTTTGTGGTCTCAACCTCTTGCCCCAATCCGGCCTTGGCCAGACCCGGACATAAAGCTGCACACCTTCAGATATCTGTGGTCACTTATTTAAGCGTACAGGTCAGCAGTGTGACCCCTTTCTGAGTGAGGAGGGCTTGTTTGTCCTGATTCCAGAAAGTGGTGACGCTGTCGGAATATTTGGCGCCAGATTCAGACTCAACGCGCGCCAGCTTGTGGTAAACCCCGGCATAGGGGAACTGCACCATGTCAGCCTGGGCATCATAGGTAACGGCCAGCATCTCTTCGCCACACTGGTATTGGCTGTATTGATACTGGGTAGGTTGCGGGCTGCTGCACGCCGCCAGGCCCAAAAGGGGAAGCAGAGCGATCAATTTTTTCATTGCACTTTCCTTATGTAATGGCTTTATGTCATGGCCTTGTGCAGTGGCCTTACGTAACGGCCTTATGCCAGGGTACCAACGAAACTATCGTTATCAAGCTTCAACAATTTGATAACTATGGGTAATTTGTACCGCTTTTTCCAACATCAGGGAAACAGAACAGTATTTTTCCATCGACAGATCGACCGCTCTGGCCACCTGTTTCTCTGCCAATCCCTTGCCCGTCACCACGAAGTGCAGATTAATCTTCTCGAAAACCCGGGGCACGCTATCGACCCGTTCGCCACTGACATCGACATGGCATGCGGTCACCGACTGGCGCGCTTTTTCGAGGATGGAAACCACATCAATGGAGCTGCAGCCACCGACCGCCAGCAGGATCATCTCCATCGGGCTGGCTCCCTCACCGGGGTTGGCACCATCCAGGATCACCTTGTGACCGGATTCACTCTCACCCACAAACTTCATCCCTTCCACCCAGCTGACCTTGGCTTTCATCTCGCACTCTCTCCTGTTAATCATGATGATGGATCCCTAGCATAACCCAGTCGCTTATCTCTGCCGAACAGGGGGAGTTGGGATGGAAATAGATCAAAATCAACATCTCCGACCTCTATCTTCCCTAGAATGGCCGGAGCGGCGCAGCAGGCATTACTCAAAGGGCTCTGTCAAAAGCCCGCAAAGCCTTGTCAGCACAGGCAAAGGCTCTTATCCTACTGCGACCAATACAAGGAATGGCAAGATTGGCAGCTTGCCCGGACGCACAAGTCCATAAAAAGACACTACAGAGGAATTCTCATGGTCATTGGCAAACCGCAAAGCGATCCCACCCTGGAATGGTTCTTGTCGCACTGCCACATTCATAAGTATCCCGCCAAGAGCACCCTGATCCATGCGGGTGAAAAAGCGGAGACCCTCTACTACATCGTCAAGGGCACTGTGGCCGTCTTGATCAAGGACGATGAGGGCAAAGAGATGATCCTCTCCTATCTGAACCAGGGCGATTTCCTGGGCGAGATGGGGATGTTCGAGGAGAACGAGAACCCCGAGCGCTCCGCTTGGGTTCGCGCGAAAGGCTCTTGCGAAGTGGCAGAGATCTCCTACAAGAAGTTCCGCCAGCTGATCCAGGTCAACCCGGACATTCTGATGCGTCTCTCTGGCCAGATGGCCAAGCGCCTGCAACACACCAGCCAGAAAGTGGGTAACCTCGCCTTCCTGGATGTGACCGGCCGGATCGCCCAGACCCTGCTCAACCTGGCCAAACAGCCGGATGCCATGACCCACCCGGATGGCATGCAGATCAAGATCACCCGTCAGGAGATCGGCCAGATCGTCGGCTGCTCTCGTGAAACCGTGGGCCGCATCCTGAAGATGCTGGAAGAGCAGGAGCTCATCTCTGCCCACGGCAAGACCATTGTGGTATTTGGCACTCGCTGATGACCCGTCCGCAGGCCTGACTGAGGCCTTGGGATAAAAAAGGCTGCTACGGCAGCCTTTTTTGATCCTCTCCCCTATAATCCCGAACGCCCTTCACTGTTCCGGAATTCGCCCAGAGAGTTACTATGCACCTTCAATGTCCCCGCTGCCGCAGTCCGCTCCATCTTCATGAAGCCTCCCAGGGGCGCTATTGCGACAACAAGCATCACTTCGATCCGGCTCCGGAAGGTTATCTGGATCTCATCCCCGGCAAGAAAAACCCCAAAGACAGCGACAGCCGTGCCCTGATGCGCGCCAAGCACCATTTTCTGGAAGCCGGCCACCAACTGCCGCTGGTCGAGGCCATGGCCTCCCTGCTCTCTCCCCTTGCCCCGCAAGAGCTGGTTCATCTTGGGTGCGGTGAAGGCTACTACTGCCGCGCGCTGGCAGAGCGTCTACCCGGCTGGCAGTTTGCTGGGGTTGATATCGCCAAGAACACCATCTTTGCCGCCAAAAAAGCGCAGCCGGACGGCCAGTTTGTCATTGCCGATCCCGCTCGCGCGCCGTTGCAACCGGGCTCTGCTCAGGTGCTGCTGGTCAACGATCTCAAGGTCAAGACCGAACAGCTGGTCAGCTGGCTGGCCCCCGGTGGCTATCTGCTCTATCTGCAGCCGGGCCCGCGCCATCAGTGGCAACTGCGGGTCAGCCTCAATCCGGTGAGCATGGAACACCCCCTCAGCTGGCCAACCCTCGGCGGCCTCAATCCGATGGCTCAACAGCGCTGCCAGTTCAGCCTCACCATGGATCAGGCCATGCGCAGCTTTATTCTGGAGACCAGCCGCCTTGGCTGGCGGGCAACCGGTGAGCAGCGTCACTCTTTCGCTCAACAGGGCCCGAATGAACTGGAACAGGATCTGCTGCTGACCCTGTGGCAAAAGCCCCTCTGATCACTGGGGGGAGCCTTGCAAGGCTCCCCCCGTTTTTCCCGCCCGCCCCATTCTCCCCTGTGTGATATAGCTCACAACTTGAGCCATTGACCTTGTTGCTCAGAACAGCCTTGATGTCAAAAAAGTCACTAGAAAATAATTCATTGAATTTAATCTCTTTTTATCTTGTCAAAAACCGTCACACCCAGTCTTGATAACGACCTCGTCACCTCAATTAAACAACGATGGATTCAGGCCCAGTCAAGGTTGGGACGCCTACCGTGTGGCTATCGGACTATTTCCGATTTCACAGAACCGACAACAAGTTCGGAAGTGTTTACATCAGAGGAATAACGCATATGAAGAAGTCTGCACTGACTATTGCCATCTCCAGCCTGCTGCTGGCGAGCGGCGCCCATGCTGCTACCGTTTACAACCAGAACGATACCAAGCTGGATATCGGTGGCCGTGCTCAGGGTATGTACTACGGTACTGACGACAACGGTTCCGAAGGTGACCAGAGCTACTTCCGTCTGCACGTTGCTGGCGAGACCAAGATTGCTCCCGAGATGAAGGCGTTCGGCTTTGCCGAGTACAACCTGCCGACTTCCGGTTCTGACAACGACGAGCTGCGTTATGCCTATGCCGGCATCAAGCACGACCGTTTCGGCGCATTCAGCTATGGTCGTCAGGATGGTCTGTTCACCAAGGCCGTCAACAACTATACCGACGTCCTGCCTGAGTGGGGCGGTGACGGCCTGGGCAAAGATACCGAAGTATTCGGCACCGGCCGTACCAACGGTCTGGCCCAGTACATCTACACCTATCAGGGTCTGACTCTGGGTGCCCAGTTCACCGGTAACAACGATCCGCAAAACGCCGGTCGCAGTGCAATCACTGAATCTTTCAACGGCAACACCTATAACGGCGAAAGCTGGAATAGCAAAGGTTCTGCTGAAGGCTTCGCAGTATCTGCCAACTACGATTTCGATATGGGCCTGAGCCTGGGTGCTGCCTATAACCAGGCTGGCAAGACCGACGAGCAAGCTCGCTATGCCGCCTTCGGTGGCGACAAGGATGCCAAGCTGATGGGCTTCGGCGCCAAATATGCAACTGGCGACCTCTACCTGGCTGCAACCTACTCCCACGGTGAAGACCACCTGTTCGTCAACAACGGCTACGCCGAGAAGATGGATGGCTACGAAGCCGTTGCCCAGTACACCATCGGCAAGTTCAAGCCTTCTCTGGCCTACCTGCGCACTGACGTGAAAGACTCCGCTCGCGGTATCGATGATACCTACACCGAGTACGTATCTATCGGTGCCTGGTACAACTTCACCGAGAACTTCAACGCCTACGTTGATTACAAGCTGAACCTGCTGGACTCCGTAGATGGCAAGTCCACCAACTCTCTGGGCAAGAACACCGATGACGTAGTCGCGGTTGCCCTGCAGTACAACTTCTAAGTAATTGGAAGTCAGTTATACCCTGTGATACCAATGTCTACTGTTTGAATTACTTCCGGCCGCTCTGCGGCCGGTTTTTTTATTGCGCCTTTTCAGCACCTTGCATATAACTATCGAGCGGATTGATGGCAATATCCGCGCCGTTGACAGGGAGTGACAAGGAGATATTCACGGATGAGACAAGCGCGCGGTAACATAGACTGGCAACGCGGGTGGCTGTTGTTGCCACTGCTGTTGATATCGCTCATCTGGAGCAGCACGGCAGATGCCAGCTGGGATCAGAGCCTCTATCGTCAACTGGGTCTGGCCGGCAAACTGGATAAACAGACCTTTCGTCAGGCACTCAACAGTTATCAAACTGTGCGCCACAAACGCAAACCCATTCTCACCATCATCGATTACAGCAAGCCATCCACCCAGCGCAGGCTGTTTGTCATCGATATGAAACGCCACAAGCTGCTCTATCACACCTGGGTCAGTCATGGCCGCAACTCAGGTGAACTGGCCGCAAAACGCTTTTCCAACCAGCTCAACTCCCGCCAAAGTTCCCTTGGCGTCTATCGCACCGCAGAAACCTATCTGGGCAAGCATGGCTACTCCCTGCGGCTGGACGGACTCAGCCCCGGCAAGAACAGCAATGCCCGCAAGCGTGCCATCGTAGTACATGGCGCCGCCTATGCCAGCCCGACCCATCTGCGCAAATATGACAAGCTGGGCCGCAGCTGGGGTTGCCCCGCCCTGCCCAAAGAGCAGGCTAGGGCCATCATAGATACCATCAAGGGGGGGAGTGTCATCTACGCCCACGGCTAGCGGGCACAACACCAGAAAACGCAAGGCCAGCAATCGCTGGCCTTGTTTGTTACGCTTTTCACTCTAAACGTGGCGCGTTATTGGCGCACCACCAGTACCGGACAGGGTGCATGACGCACCACAGACTCGGCGACACTGCCTACCAGCAGATGGCTGATACCGGAGCGACCGTGGCTGCCCATCACGATCAGCTCAACCTCATCCTCCTTGGCCTGAATGACAATCTCATCGGCGGCGCGGCCAAAGCGAATATCAAAGGTGGCCGGGATCGGCAGGGTGGCAACCAGCTCTTTGAGCTGGGTTCTGGCCTGACGCTCCATCTCGTGAGTGATCTCGATGGCCGTCATATGAAGGATCTTGTAACTGTCAAAACCGTGCAATTGATCAACCACGTGGATCAGCTTGAGCTGGGCCTGATGGCTCTGTGCCATAAAAACGGCATAGTCGAGTACCGCGCGAGACATTTGGGAAAAATCGACTGGACAGAGCAGAGTCTTGATCGATGGCATAATACAGTCTCCTCTACTGATTGGGGTGCTATTGAATCTTTACTCGATCATAACGATCCGACCGCAAATAACCCTCGACCCTGTCGCAAAATGGAGATGCGGGATGTTTTCTCCGCCCGCCGCGATCAATGGCATGGTATAAATCAGGTGATAAATGCTCTCCTCACCCCTGCGAGGATAATGCTGACCATGCTGCGCATCGGTTGTTTGCTACTTTGCTCTCTGTGTGCGATCGCCCACGCTCGCACAGCCGATATTCACGTCTATTGCGATGGCTGGCCCGGTTTCTGCCAACCGGATGGCCGCGGTATCTATCTCGATCTGGTGCGAACCATCTACCAACCCCACGGCTACCAGATCGTGCCCCATATCGTGCCCTACAAACGCGCCGTTGCCATGGTAGCCAGGCAAGAGGGGGATATGGCGATGAGTGTCTATCGGGACGAGATCAAGGGGGTCAAACAGCCCCGTCAGCCCGCCTCCGCAGATGATGTGACCGTCTTCATGCTCAAGCAGTGGCAGCCACAATGGCGGGGAGAGCGCAGCCTGGAGGGAGAGACCGTGCTCTGGCGGAGAGGATGGGTGCTGGATAAATATCTTCCGGTTACCATGCGGTGGCATGAGATCGACAACCATGAGATGGCCCTGCAGCTGATTGGCAAGGGGCGCTATCGCTATTACCTGACCGCTGGCGTGCTCCATGCAGCCGATGAGACCCCGGCCAATATGTACCGCACCATTTTGCGCTGGATCCCGACTTACCCCATTTTTGCCGATACCGAACAGGGCGACCGGCTACTGCAGTTGTGGGATCAAGAGATGATGAATCTGATCCGTCGCGGCACGCTGGACGAGATATATCGCCATTATCACCTCTATGAATACTACCGCGACTTTCTCGAGGAGCAGGCGGTCAAGGCCGGCGAAAACTGATCCCTCCATAGGGGAAAGAGAAGGATGCCGCAGCCCCGTCAACAGCAGCCACCGCCAGCAACCAGTCTATGAGCAACACCGTTTCCATTACGGTTTGACTGACCGTGGCCACGCCACAACTCAGGGTTGCCGGAAGCCCTTCGCCAAACGGTCATAGAGGATCACGTTGACCGATGCAGCCAGATTCATGCAGCCTTGGGTCGGCACATAAACCACATCTTTCACCGCGCCATAGAGCTTGGGATCCAGGGTGCCATCCTCCGGCCCGAAGATATAAAAAGCGCGCTCCGGATGGACATAGTCGGGAAGCGGCGTAGCGCCGTCAATCAGATCGACCACCACGGGAACACACCCTTCCGGCATGAATTGCAGCAGGTCATCAACCCCGAGCAGCGGGATCTTCTCCACCATCTGCTTGGTATCAGTGGCAAAGCGGCGCGCCAGCTCGAAGCGGTTGCCGGTGTAGTAAACCTCATCCACCCCGTAGCAGCCCGCAGCCCGCATCACTGAGCCGACATTTTCCGGAGACTTGGGATTGACCAGCCCCACGCAGCAGAATGCACTCTTTTCCATCATCTCTCCTCATCTTGCGGCGGCCATTATAAGCCGTTGCAGGGCCACCGACCCGTTAAAAGTCCCCTCCCCGGCTAAACCGCTTGCCAACCCAGCTTTGAATGTCGATTTTTTGTGCGCAAGCCGACAAATTTTGTACAAGCCGATAGCCAGCAAACGTTTCCCAGCAATAATAGACAAACGTTTGCAAATGGATGTTTGTCTATGACTGAGCGTGAACAAGAGATCCTCGCCCTGCTGCGTCAGGATCCCATGATTGCCCAGCAGGAGCTGGCCGATCGCCTTGGCATCAGCCGCTCTGCGCTGGCCAGCCACATCTCCAGCCTGATCCGGCAGGGATATGTGCAAGGCAGAGGTTATGTACTGCGAGAGGGCCCCTACGTAGTGGTGATCGGCGGTGCCAATATGGATATTTGCGGCACCAGCCACGACAACCTGCTGCTCGGCGACTCCAACCCAGGCAAGGTGCGCACCTCGGCCGGTGGTGTCGGCCGCAATATCGCCGAGAATCTGGCGCGGCTCGGCAGCGATACCCGACTGCTGACTGCTGTCGGTAACGACCAGTATGGTCACCATCTATTGGAGGTGAGCCAGCGGGCCGGCGTCGATGTGCGCCAGACTCTGGTGCTCGATGGTCACGCCACCTCCTGTTATCTCAGCCTGCATGATGGTAGCGGCGAAATGAGCTGCGCCATCAACGACATGGCCATCATAGAGCAGCTCACCCCTGCCCGCCTGACCCCCCTCGCAGGCTTTCTCGGCGGTGCCCTGCTTTGGGTGCTCGACACCAATCTGGCTATCCACACCCTCGACTGGTTGTTCGAGCGACAGGGGGATCACGCCATCTTTGTCGATACCGTTTCGGTGGCCAAAGTGGAGAAGATCCGCCCCTGGCTCGGCAAGATCCACACCCTCAAACCCAATCGAAGCGAAGCCGAGCAGCTGTGCGGCATGACCATCGCCGGGCCCGCAACCTGGCCCATGGTGGCCGCCTGGTTCCACCGCGCCGGGGTCAAGCGACTGTTCCTCAGTCTGGGTGAACAGGGGATCTTCTACAGCGATGGCGAGCAGCAGGGTCACCTCCCGGTGCTGGGCAGTCCTGTGCTCAACGTCACCGGCGGCGGGGATGCCTTTATGGCTGGCCTCGCCCACGCCTGGCTGCAACAGCTCGACATTGCCCAGACCACCCGCTTTGCCCTGGGCTGCGCCGCCCTCACCGTCAATTGTTCCGATACCGTTTTTTCCGGTCTGAGCAAGACCGCCGTTGACCGCATACAGGAGGAGTACTCATGCTGAACGCTTACCTCGATATCCAACCGGAAGTTGCTGCCGCGCTGGCCGCCGGCAAACCGGTGGTTGCCCTCGAATCCACCATCATCTCCCATGGCATGCCCTATCCGCAGAACGTGGAAACGGCCCGTCAGGTTGAACAGGTGGTGCGCGATAACGGCGCCATTCCGGCCACCATCGCCATCCTCGACGGCCGCCTCAAGGTGGGTCTGGATGCCGGTGCGCTGGAAGCGCTGGGCCGGGCAGGCCACAGCGTGACCAAGTGCAGCCGCCGCGACATTCCGTTCGTACTGGCGCGCAAGGGGATGGGGGCCACCACGGTCGCCTCGACCATGATCATCGCTGCCATGGCGGGGATCCGGGTCTTTGCCACCGGTGGTATTGGCGGGGTACATCGCGGCGCGCAGGAGACCTTCGATATATCGGCCGACCTGCAGGAGCTGGCACAAACGCCGGTGGCCGTAGTCTGCGCCGGTGCCAAGTCGATCCTCGATATCGGGCTGACCCTGGAGTATCTGGAGACCCAGGGCGTGCCGGTGATCGGCTATCAAACCGAGGAGCTGCCCGCCTTCTACACCCGCGAGAGCGGCTTCAAGGTCGATTATCGCCTCGATACCCCGGCAGCCATCGCCGAGGCGCTACGCCTCAAGTGGGAGCTGGGACTAGCGGGCGGCGCCGTGGTGGCCAATCCCATCCCTACCGCACACGCCATGTCTAAAGCCGACATCGACGCAGCCATTTCCCGGGCGCTCCATGAAGCGGACGAGCAGGGGATCAAGGGCAAAGCGTCAACCCCCTTCCTGCTGGCCCGTGTCTGCGAGCTGACTGGCGGCAACTCGCTGGCGGCCAACATCCAGCTGGTACTGAACAACGCGGCCCTCGGCGCCCGGATCGCCGCCAGCCTCTGAGCGCACACCGATACCTCGCCATGTAAAAGAGGGCCTCGCGGCCCTCTTGTTGTTTTTGCTATCTGCAGCGCTATTGCAACTCTGTGTTATTGCAGCACCACGCGCCCATTGAGCGGTTGCACCGGCCGGTTGTTGGGGTGGTGCATCACCGCCTTGAAGGCGTCGATCTGGGCCTGACTGACCTCGACCGGCTGCTTCATCACCAGCCAGCGCACTCCTTCCGAACAGGGAGGCGTAGTAAGGGAACCGCTGAAGCGATAGTAGTCATGGCTTTCGGGCAGCAGTTGCTCCGCAACGAGCGGCGTCTTGAGGGCCTGGGTCTCCCCCACCTTGGCAGGTAATGCACTCCAGGCTGCCGCCAGCGCCGGATTGGCCTTGCCAGCCTCGAACATCACCGCCACCACGGCGATCTCTCCCTTGTCACTGACATGCACCAGATGCCCTTCCAGCGGATAGGATTTGCCCTCGATGAGGTTTTCACTCGGGGCGTGGAAGTGGAACTGCTTGAGTTCAAACGTGGTGCCATCGAGTTGCAAGGTGCTACCCGGGGCATAACCGACCTGCACGGTATGACCGTTGTTGACCACTGTGTTGCCACCCGCCTGATAGTGGAGTACCAGCGGGGCCAGTTTGGCCTCGACCAATCCGCGCAGGTCAACCGGCGACTGATTGCTGCCCGCACACTGGCCAAACTCCGGGGTCAGCTTGGCCCAGTGGGCAGGCCCCGCCTCACCGCTATATTCCCAATGGGGGGTGGCAGCAAACACGACAGGGCACAGCAACAGGGAGCAGGCCAACAGAGACTTTCTCATCATACATCCTTATTGTGATTGAAAAGCACGACCATCCCCTCCCCCGGATAGCGGGGCATGCAGAGATGGCATATCAGATACGCGGGATACAGAGCATCGGAGCGACTTTCTAATGGTAACGAGCACGGGTTGGTCAATCGGTTTGACCGCTGCTCAATACAGAGTCGTTTGGCAAGTATATGGTGAGGGATCGACAGAGACAGTGAAAGAGGGGGAAATTAATCAGCCGGCTATCCACTCATCGTCTGGCGGATACGGGTCAAGGTTCAGGGAGTCACGCTTTCATAACAACTATCCATCACAACCATCGCGGGAGTCCGGGCTCCCGCGATAGTTGCCGATAACGGCAATTAACGGTCGCGATTCAACGCGATCAGACGATCAAGAATCGCCTCACCATCGGCACGCAAACCGTTGTGCTCATACTCATTGGTGATCCAGGCGCGACTGTTGCCAAGGCCACGCAGGGTCTCGCGACTGTAGTCAAACTCCACATACATATCCTCGGCATAGACGGCGCAGGCGACCGGCACCTGGTTGCGGGCCAGTTGTGCCGGATCATAGAGCGCCCCCCAGTCCGCCTTGTTGGCCAGCAGATGAGCCGCCTCTTTCAGGGGCAGCAACTCGCGGAACTGCTCGAACATCCAGGGGTAAACCATCTCGCCGGTGAAGGCGAAATCCTTGCCGGGTGCCCAGTTCACCGCCGGGAATTCCACTCTGACCCGATCAGCCGCCCAGCGAGTCGCCTCCCCTTCGGCGTAGATAGCCTCGTGCAGAATGGCAAACAGCGGGTTGGTATTGAATGGCTGCATGCTCTGCACCTGATAGAGAAAGGCCGGGCTCAGCTTGTCGCCGATAAAGGCCTCTTCCAGCAGGTAATAAAGCTCCTCGAAAGCACCCGTAGCGCCGAGATCCAGCCCCTGCTGCTGGAACTGCTCCACCGTCAGGCGCTGGCCGTTGGGCAGTCGCACATCGTGCTGGTGCAGATGGTTGGCCAGCCGGTTGGCAATCCCCTGAGCATGGGGGAAGCGGGCGAAGAAGGCTCGGTTCTTGTCAGCCACCCGCTGGTAGGTGGCGCGGTAAACCTCCTCGGCGCTGCGGCCAATCGGCGCGATGCCGCCGGTGATATAGACCTCCCGCAGGCTATCGGGGAAGAGCGAGAGATAGGTCAGGCAGCAAAAACCGCCAAAGCTCTGACCAAGCAGGCTCCAGCGATGCTTGGGGCTAAGCTCCTGCCGGATGAACTCGGCATCTTGCACTATGCTGTCGGCGCGAAAATGGCCGAGATACTCCGCCTGCTCGGTCGGGGTCATTTTGGCCAGACTATGCCCGTGGATGGGGCTCGACATCCCGGTGCCACGCTGATCCAGCAGCAGCACTCTGAACTCCTGCAACGCCCGCTTGAGCCAACCACTATTGGCCGTCGGGCGCGGTGCCCCGAATCCCGGCCCACCTTGCAGAAACAGCAGCCAGGGCAACTTCTCATCGAGCTTGTCTTTACGGCAGAGGGTGCGGGCAAACAGGGTAATGCTGTCACCATCCGGCTCATCATGATCGAGGGGAACGGTAAAAAAGTGCGGCTCGCAATGAATGCCGTCCAGTACATAGCTCAAGGGGCTGTTCATCTGGGATCTCTCCGTCAGGATGGGAACATCATTGACCCCATCATATCCCCGCCCGGCCACAGGGTCACTCCAGTTTTCCAAAATGTTAACAATGGCTTAAAGGTCGAAACATCACCAGACAAGCCGCTCTTCAACGGTGCTGAATTAATTGTTTTGCGGGGGAGATTGACGCCATGGCGCCATTCAACAAAGATGGCTCGCCTGCACAGGAGTGCAGCCATTCAGGCCGACAAAATGGATAAGGGAATGTGATGAAACCGAAGTGGATCAGGGCCAGAAAAAGAGAGAAGAAGCCATGCCCTGGCAGCATGCTGCAGACCGGAATGCTGCTGTTCAGTGCCACCTGTGGCGCGACGCTCTTTTTGGCAGCATGCAACAGCAACTAGAAATGAAAAAGCCCGCTCGATTGAGCGGGCTTTTCGAATTTGGCTCCTCCTACTGGACTTGAACCAGTGACATACGGATTAACAGTCCGCCGTTCTACCGACTGAACTAAGGAGGAATTGTGGTGCCCAGAGACGGAATCGAACCGCCGACACGGGGATTTTCAATCCCCTGCTCTACCGACTGAGCTATCTGGGCAACGGCGCGCATTAAACCCTTTCCAGCGCAGAGTGTCAACCATGATGGCACGATAAAAAGTGCGTTCGCTCAACAACCGAACGAAGCGGCCATTTATTATCCATTTCAGTCCTGTTTGCCGTACTTGCTGGCCTCTGCACGCCCTGCAGGCTGTGCCAATATGATGGAAATTCGAGGCTCAGTGGGTCAGCCGCATTGAGCCGAATCCACTCTGCGAGTATGCTTTGCCGCAATGATACCGCCTGGAGGCAACATGAGTCTGAATATGCAAGAGTGGCGTGATGAGACCACCGAGATCGTCAACGAACTGCTGGCCGATGGCAGCAATCCCGATGCGGATTACGACATCGAGCACCACTTCGCCTGCCAGGATTTCGACCGTCTGGAAAAAGCAGCGGTTGACCTGTTCAAGGCCGGTTTTGAAGTGACCGATGCCGAAGAGATGGAGCTGGATGACGGCGCCACCATCTTCTGCTTCGATGCCACCATCGAGTGCAAGCTGAATGTCGAAGCGATCGTCGCCGATATCGCCAAGATGCTGCCCATCCTGGAAAAATACGGGGTGGATTACGATGGCTGGGGCACCTACTTCCAGGATTGATCCTGCCTCCATCGTAAAACAACAAGGCCACCTTACGGTGGCCTTGTTGTTTCTGACGATCTCTCACGCCAGATAGCTGGCAGCAAACTCCGCCGGCGGCAGTGGGCGACTGAACAGATAGCCCTGGAGCCGATCACACCCCGCCTCGGTCAGCCACAGCTGCTGCTCGGGTGTCTCTACCCCTTCGGCCGTAATCCGGATCCCAAGCTCATGGCCCAACCCGATGACCGAACGCACGATAGCGGTAGTCGCGCTATTGCTGGCGAGCCCCTGAGTGAAGCTGCGATCCAGCTTGAGGGTCGCCACCTGCAAACGCGGCAGATAGGCCAGCGAACAGTAACCGGTACCAAAGTCGTCGATGGCCAGCTGAAAACCGGCGGCAATCAGGTTGTCGAGGTTGGTCTCAATCTCGTCGGCGTTCTCCATCAACACCCCTTCGGTGATCTCCAGCTCCAGTTGACTGGCCTTGAGACCATGGCGAGCGATGCAGGCAGAGACCCGTTCACAGAGCGCCGGATCACGGAACTGCAGCGGCGAGAGGTTGATGGAGAGCACCATATCCGGCTGCTCAGTTTGCCACTGCGCCAGCTGGGCACACCCCTGCTCCAGCATTAACTGGCCAAGCTGACCGATGATCCCCATCTCTTCCGCCAACGGAATAAACTCGTCGGGGGAGATCATCCCAAGCTCAGGATGGGGCCAGCGACAGAGCAGCTCGGCGCCATGCAGCCGGTGAGTGCGGGTACAGATGATCGGCTGATAGACGGCAACCAGCTGGGCGGACTTGATGGCGAGCGGCAACTGGGCGGCGATCAACTGACGCCGCTTGAGCCGGGCATGCAGCTCGGGATCAAACAGGGTGCAGTACTGCTGCTGCCGTTTGCCCTGCGCCAGCGCAGCCTCGGCATGACTGAGCAACCGCTCGGCATCGCTTGCCCGCCCCTGGGCCAGCCCCAGAAACACCGGGATCTGGATGCGGTGATCTTCCACCTGATAGTGCTCCATCAACTGCTGCTGCAGATGCTGGCTCCACCCCTGCAATGGCTCGTTGAAGTCCGGCAGCAGCAGGCTAAAGTCATCGGCAGCGACTCGACAGAGCAGGGAACGCGGCGGTACCAGCTGCTGCAACCGCTTGGCAACCTGGCTCAGCAGGCGATCGGCAATCCGGATCCCGAAGCGATCGTTGATTTCACGAAAATGGTGCAGATCGACCAGCACCAATGTGGCACTGCGTCCCCCAAGATGGCGGCTGGTCTGCAAGAACCGGGAGAGTTTGAGCAGCCCGGTCAGACTGTCGTAGTGCTGCTCCTGCTGCAACTGCGCCTGAGTGGTGCGCAGACCGGTGATGTCACGCCCCAGCGTCAGGATCCCGAGAGAGTGACCATCACCATCGGGGACATCGACCCGGGTGATCTCCATGTGTCGCCCCTGCCCGCTGGCATCCAGCAGACAACACTCGCCATGACCCATCCCCTGCGGCGCCGCCAACCGGAACGGCAGCTGCTGACCCAGCACCTCATCGGCCCCATGGCCGATAAAGTCGAGAAACGCCTGATTGCACTCCAGCAACACCCCGTTGTGATCATCGAAACGGATCAGATCAGGAATTGCATCGAGCAGAAAACGCTGCAACAACTGCTGCTTTTTGACCGTCTGTTCCAGGCTCTTGCGCTGGGCAATCTCGTTAACCACCCCGAATACTGCGCACGCCTCTCCCTGCGGGGTGTAAAGAGGCACCTTGTGCACCTCCATCCAGCAGGTATTCCCGCCCCGGTTGCAATGGAGCTGCTGATACAGCATCGGCACGCCTCCGGCAAGCAGCTGTTCATCCTCACTGCGAAAGAGATCGCCCCAGGGCATATCTGCATCTGTCTTGCCGACTACCTCGGCAGGCGACTCCAGCTTGGCTTCACGGGCGAACTCACGATTGGCGAACAGGTAACGCCCATGACTATCTCGACAGAAGATACTCATTGGCAATTGGTCGATGATCTGCTGCAGCAGATCCGGGGTGAGCATGTTGGTCACAGGGGTGCTTATGGAGGAATTTCGAGCAAATCTATGATAGCAAACCAATTTTGTAAAGCACCCCGATCACCTCCCCATAACATCGAACGCTGGATGGTTGCTGACAGAGATTGTCGCTCCGGCGATAATAGGCGCCGGTTGGCCAATGGCCTGGTGATATGGACGAGAGAAACAAGATGAAAAAGATTATGGGGAGCGCATTGGCGCTGCTGCTGGTTGGTTGTGCTGGTGACAATAACGGCGGTGAGGAGTATCGCTACAACCCGCCAATTGCCAAGGCAACCAACAATACTCAGGAAATGGCGATCCCGGTGGATCTGGTGTGGGCTCGCGCCGAGAAGTGGTTCACCGATCACGGCCTCACCATCGAAAACAGCCAGCGTGGCTCCGGCCTGATGACTGCCAACGTCAACCAGTCAGCCGACGGGCTGGAGTGGCTGGACTGCGGCACCATGGGTTCCAAAGTTGCACTGGGCAACCCGAACCTGCAGATCAACCTGATCATCACCCAGAGCGGTAACAGCAGCGTGGCCACCGTCAACGTCAAGGGCAACACCGAGCTGTTCTTCGTTGAATCCTCAGGCGAGCGCGTACCGGCCCCGTCCATCAAGCCGGTCTGTGTCTCCCGCGGCACCCTGGAGCAGAGCCTGTTTGCCACCCTCGGCAACTGATTTCTCTTCCCTGCAAAGATAAAAAAAGCGGCAGATTGCTCTGCCGCTTTTTTATTGCGTAGTTGTTAGTGCTTACTGTTTATCAATATCGAGCATGTTGTTGGCCAACATGTAATCGATCACCTGGCTAGCCGTTGCACCACTATTACCGGTCAGAGAGCCAAAAGTGTGACCAGACAACACAATCTCCTGGGTCACAGAACCACCCACCGAATCGCTAACCTTGAGATGCACACCTTGGCTATCTGCAGACACAGACAACAGACTTTTAAGCAATGACTCCGTTTTAGACCCATCATGATCCAGCAGGTCACTCAGATCCAGCTTGTCGCGCAGCGTCGGATCACTCAGGCTCGGTTTGAAGTCCGTGACAGTATCAACGGCAGGATTGCTGGCACTCGCATCTCCCTGACTCCATACGAAGAAATCTTTACCTTCGCCGCCAGTCAGAATGTCGTTACCCAAACCACCATACAGTTTGTCACTGCCAGTGCCGCCATAAAGGATATCGTTGCCATCATCACCATAGAGCTCATCGTTGCCACCCTGGCCAAACAGGATATCGTCACCAAGGCCACCGTGCAGCTTGTCGTTGCCCCCCCGGGTATCGCCCGCCACATCAAATGACTTGGCATTCCCCTTGATGTACTCGTAAAGCTCAAGGGAGCTGGGTGCATAGCCGTTTTTCAAGGTCAGGAACTGGGTCAGACCATCCAGCCCCTTGCCATCAACCCAATCTGCTGGCTTGACCGGATTACCGGCCGTGCCCCAGGGCAGGTTGTCAGTGTTGATGGCATCCCCGAACAGGATATCGTTACCCGCGCCACCGTGCAGGACATCGGCCCCCACTTCGGCAGGAGTGTTGGTGGTCGAACTGCCGACCAGCACGGCCTTAAGCTGATCTGCCGTATTTATGATATCGGGCTGACCAACTGGCGGACGCCCACCTATCACCTTATTCAAATTATCGATCGTCAGGGTAGCCGTTCCTGAGTTTCCCCACTCGTTTATGGTAAAGACATAACGGTAATCACCCGCAGCCAGCGCACCGCTGTTGATAGTCCCCGCTGAGGTCACCGCAGCACCGACGTTCACCCAGGCAGCGCCGTTCCAGCGTTGCAGTTGCACCGAGAAACTGTCCCCACCGGAGACATTGCTACTTACACCAAGCTCAAAGCGTATACCGGAACCCGCCGCCAACGTCATTTTTTCGCTAGCAAATACCGACGCATCGTTTTTCGCATTGTCCGTCAATTCCAACCGACTACCGACTCTTGCGACACGCCCTGAACTATCACCAGTCGAGGCCCAGCTACTCGCACTCCAAGACCCTGTATTGCCCGAAAAGTCATTCAGTAACAGAGCATTCTCATATTTGCTACCTGAACCAACTACCTGTGTATTGTCGAAATATTTAAGATTCTCCAGCGTCACGCCGCTCCCTATACCGATAGCTTTGACTTCGCTTTGTCCAGACAAAGAACCAAATGCATTGATAGCCTTCTGCATCGCATCTGCTGTTGTCGCACTATCCACACCGTTATAAATAGTCGGATCGCCATCGGTCAGGAAATAAGTGACATTCTCAAAGGTCAATCCGGAATTGCTGCCGGGCTTGCTGTTAAACCACTCGGTCGCCTTGATAAAGGCATCCTCATAGTTAGTCGCCCCGCCAGCAGACAATGAGCTTATTTTGTCAATAAACGACTGCAAATTGCTCTTTGATAGATCATTAATTGAGATGACTGAACTAGCAGACCAATTGAAATCAACCAACGTCACGTTAACTACACCATCATGATCTGCAAGCTGATTGGCCAGCACTTTCAGTGCAGCAATCGTTAGCGTCATCCTATCCTGACCTGCAGGCGGGTTTGATCTTCCGTCCAGGCCGTACTGCATACTGCCTGATGTATCTACAATCAGGGCGATATTGTAGTTTTTACCCGGTTCAACCGAGGTCTTGATACCACCGATATCCCCCAGCAATACATCATCACCACGCCCCCCCTCAACTGTGTTATCTCCGTTCGGATTACTGGGCTTGACCATAAAACCGGTATCCGCTTCGGTATATTTCACTTCACCGGCTATCGGCTGACCGTCCATATCATACTCTTGCGAGCCTGCCACCACGGTGACCTTGATATTCTGGCTGCCAACCGGTAGCTCAACCTGCAGCGACAATTTCCCGTCTTTATCCAACATGCTGGCTGGTACTTTCCAACTACCATCGGCTTGCAGTGTGCCACCCGAAAGCACAGTACCCTGTGGCAACCCCTTGATAGTCAACTCGGTAAAATGTTCGCTGCCATCGGTGTCGATCAGATCAACATCAACTTTCAAGGTCGCCAGATCAGCAACTTTAGTCAGGTTGCCATCCTTGAACTCATACTTACCATCTTGCAGATAGAGGGTCTCTACACTATAGAAATCATGGTTTGTCAACGCACCGCTAGAGTCTTTATATACCAATCGGTAATCACAATCCTGTGGCAACCCTGTCGTCACCAGCTTCAGCTCCTTCATCGAACCCGGCATATAGGCAACATCCAGCCCATCACCACCATAATAAGAGGTGGAGGCCTTCAGGCTTTGGGCTATCAGCGTGTCGTTGCCAGCACCAGCATTCAGAGTAACCGACGACGTAGCATTCTTGCCGCCGATCAGAATGTCATTCCCATCGCCGCCATCCAGGTTGTCAGTAACACTGCCACCACCAATCAGAATGTCATTGCCAGCTTCGCCTTTTGCCAGGAAGTGGGCGCCACTGCCGTATTTGATGGTGTCATTGCCGCCACCGCCCAGAACCCAGCTGCCATTGGTAACCAGATAATCATCTCCGCCAGTCGGCGATGGAGACGGCCTCTTGCCATTCAGGTCGGACAGAATCTGCTCTACCTTAGCCGCCCCCGGCACAAACCCGCCACTCACCAGCTCAACCTTCAGCGTCACGCCGTCAACCACCGGCTTGATATCGACCACAAAGGTCGCATTACCACTACTGTTTACCCCGTCGCTCACCTGATAGCCGAACGACGCATAATCCCCCAGCTTGTTGCCGTCCGCACCCGTGTTCACACCGCTGCCCGCCGACCCGCTCGCCTCATGCGGATCAGGCTTGAATTGCAGCTTGCCGGCGACGATATCGGCCTTAGTAAATACCTGATCTTTCACCACTGACTGCCAGTTACCGTTGGCATCCTTGTACTGCAGCACCCCGTCCGCCGGCAGTGAGGTGATCTTGATCGACAGCTGATCCTCAGGTGTATCTGCATCACTGGCGTTGAACTGGCCCCACGTCAGGGTGAGCAATGTGTCCTCATCACCCTGCGCGTAACCACCGGAGGTAGTGGGGGGGGCGTCGACGGTGTAGTCACGGTCGGTCTCGGCGGTAACGCTGTTGCCGTTGTCATCGGTGGCGGTGACGCTGGCCTGGACGTTGCTGTTAGCAGCCAGCACGCTGCCCGGCACGTTGATGCTGAAGGTG
>NZ_JBGLRB010000028.1:0-27220 GCF_041402305.1 Aeromonas sp. S12(2024) | reverse complement strand
GTGACAGTTTAAAAGTCAGCGAGTAATCGCGCTGTGTCCGTTTCACACCTTGTCCCATCGGGTTCTCCATTTATTGGGGGGAAAGGTGTAAACCATATTCAGGACGGGACACCAGAAAACAAAAAGCCCGCCGGTTCACACCGGCGGGCTTTTTATCGACTCAAGGGGTATCAGTCTTTCTTGGCCAGCAGGAACTGCACCAGCTTGTTGAACTGCTCTTGAGAGGTGATGGATTCAATCTTCACCATGTACTTGCCGTTCACCAGGAAGGCCGGTACACCGCGAATGTTGTAGCTCTCGGTGTTGCGATCGAACTGGGAGACCATGCCGGAGACGGCGAAGCTGTCGACGGCACCGTCGAACTCTTCAGCCGGTACGCCGTTGTCTACGAAGATCTTCTTCACATCGTCACGGCTCATCGGCGGCTGACGCTGGGTGTGGATCTTGGTGAAGATGGCCGGGGTCAGCTTGGCTTCGGCGTTGAGCAGGCTGGCAACGGCGTAGGCACGCTGCATCTCGGGGCCCATCTCGCGACCGAGGAAGGCAACCGGGTTTTTCTTGAGGGGCACACCCTCTGGCAACCCGGCCTTCAACTGTTCAACGATCGGTTCGAAGGTAGCGCAGTGCGGGCAGTAGTAGGAGAAGAACTCCATCACTTCCGGCTGGGCACTGCCAGTCTGTTTGACCACATCGTAGTTGACGCCTTCCTTGAACTCGGGGGCGGCGTGAACCATGGGGATCATCAGCATGGCAGCAAGGAAAAATAGAACTTTTTTCATGATGTTTCCTGTTAAGGGATCACTGTGAGGCACGCCCGGCGAACCGAAGCAGTGCCAAGCCTATTGTTTCGCCATGCTGACGTCAATGGTCAGGGCCGGAGATCGAGTCCCCCTTGCCGCGCAAGATCCCTTCTATTTCACCAGTTTGGCATCAGGCTCAACGGTGGCGCCTTGAGTGCCTCCAGCTGATCGTGCAGTGTCGCTATCTGTTGACGCCAGTAGTGATCGGTATTGAACCAGGGGAAGTGACGGGGGAAGGCGGGATCTTCCCAGCGCCGCGCCAGCCACGCCATGTAGTGAACGATACGCATCGCCCGCAGCGGCTCGATCAGCGCCAGCTCCCGCGAGTCGAACTCCATAAACTCCTCGTAGCCCGCCAGCAGGGTATCGAGCTGGATCTGCTGCTCGTGGCGCTCGCCGCTGAGCATCATCCAGAAATCCTGAATCGCGGGGCCGGTACGGCAATCATCGAGGTCGACAAACATGGGGCCATCACGCCACAGGATGTTGCCCGGGTGGCAGTCGCCATGCAGGGAGATCTGCGCCACATCCAGGGTCATGGCGTCGCTGACATGCTTGATCAGTTCGTCGAGCACCCCGAAGAATTGCTTCGCCAGCCCGCTTGGCAGCCATTCGCCAGACGCCAGCAGCTGACGCGGTTCGTGCAGCATGCTCTCCACATCGAGCCGTACCCGATGGTGGAACGGCTTGCTGGCGCCGATCTGATGAATGCGACCGAGGAAACGCCCCACCCACTCAAGCTGGTCGAGATTATCCACCTCGAACTGGCGGCCACCGACGCTCTGCCAGATGGCAAAGGGGTAGCCCTCGTGCTCCAGCAGGGTCTCGCCCGCGAAGGCGAGCGGTGCGGCGACCGGGATCTCAGCCTCGGCGAGACGGGTGGCAAACTCGTGCTCCTCGAGGATCTGGGCCCGGCTCCAGCGGCCGGGACGGTAGAACTTCACCACATAGCGGCGACGATCCTCATCCTGAAACTGATAGACCCGGTTTTCGTAGCTGTTGAGCTCGATAAGGCCGGAGTCGAGCCGCAGGCCACTGAGATCGAGCGCATCCATGATGAGGTCGGGATTGAGGTCGGAATAGTTGAAACGCATGTCATCCACCATAAGAAAGGGGCGCCGTTGCGCCCCATTCTATCACTACTGACCGGCATTGCCGTGCTCGCTGGTGACCGGACTGGTGTCACGCCCGGCCCGCAGCCACACGCAGTTACAACCGGCTGATAAACTTGCTGCCCTGGCGCAGGTTGCCCTTGCTGTCATCGGGCGCCGCACCCTCCCGTTTCAGCACGAACTGGATATCCAGCGCCGGCCGTTTCAGGTTGTAAGGATCGACCGCCAGACTGACCGGCAGGGTGTAGATCTCGCCCGCCTTCAGGGTCACTTCACGGGGGCCGAACCACTGATACTCGGGCAAGCCCTCCACATCCAGCTGGTAGGTCTGGGACTGCAGGGTCTTGTTGAGGATCTTGAGGGTGTAGGTGTTCTCAATCAGCCCCTCGCTGTTTTCGCGGAACAGCTGGTTGCGATCCCGCAGGATATCGAGCCCCATCGGCATGATGGACATGGCGTTGTAGACAAATACCCCCAGCATCACCGCCATCACCAGCCCGTAACCAATCAGCTTGGGCCGCGCCACATGGGTCGAGTCGTTGGCCAGCTTGTGCTCGGTGGTGTAGCTGATGAGCCCTTTCGGGTAGCCCATCCGCTCCATGGTCTGGTCGCAGGCATCAACGCAGGCGCCGCAGTTGATGCACTCGTACTGCAGGCCGTCGCGAATATCGATACCGGTCGGGCAGACCTGCACGCAGAGATCGCAGTCGATACAGTCGCCCAGCCCCATCGCCTTGGGGTCCGCCTTGCGGGAGCGGGCGCCACGGGTCTCGCCACGCTTGGTGTCATAGCCGACGATGAAGGTGTCCTTGTCGAACATGGCGGACTGGAACCGGGCATAGGGGCACATGTGGATACACATGATGGCACGCATCCAGCCTGCATTGCCGTAGGTGATGATGGTGAAGAAGAGCACCCAGAACAGCACCCATCCGCTGGCCTGCAGGGTGAAGAGATCCGGCACCAGTTCCGTCACATCCTGGAAGTAGGCGACGAAAGTCAGGCCGGTCACCAGCGAGATCGCCAGCCAGGCCAGATGCTTGGCCCCCTTGCGAGCCAGCTTCTCGCCGCTCCAGGGCGCTTCGTCCAGCTTGCGCCGCTTGTTGGCGGGCCCTTCCAGCTTCTCTTCAAACCAGATGAACATGAAGGTCCAGACCGTCTGCGGGCAGAGATAGCCACACCAGACCCGGCCGAGGAAGGTGGTAATAAAGAAGAGTCCGAAGGCGGCGATCATGAAGAGCCAGGCGAGCAGGGTCAGATCCTGCGGCCAGATGGTGGCGCCAAAGATATGGAACTGCTGGTGACCGAGGTCGAACAGCACCGCCTGTCGCCCATCGTAACGCAGCCAGGGCAGCAGCACGAACAGCGCCACAAAGAACCAGCCCATGGCCTTGCGCATCCGCTGCCAATACCCTTTCTGGGCCCGCACATAGATGCGGTTGCCCGGGTTGAATCTGTCGTCGCTGGCTTTGAACGTATTGGGGTTGAAGGTCCCGGTTACGCCCTTGTCGGTGACGTCCTTGATATCGATTTTATCGTGGTCGGCCATTGCAAGACATCGCTCCCTTATTTGTTATGGAGCGGATTATATCTTAAACAGCATGCTAATTGTGTGGATTAGATGTATCTAATATTGGGGTTGGATCGCAATTTTAGGCAACAAAAAAGCGCATCACCACGAGGTGATGCGCTTCCGCTAAAGATTCACTTGATTCCGCGCGCCTTGAGCAGCGCCTCTTTGAAATCGGGCACATGATCCTTGGCCAGACCGGGGATCATCGCCTGCTTGTCGGATTCCCGCATCTTGAGGTGATAGATCAGCATGTCGTCGGTCAGCTCGGACAGAGGCCCTTCAAATCCCGCTTCTTGGGCCAGTTTGGCAACAAACTGCACCAGGCTGAGATCCTGTTCCTTGATCCAGGCAGGCTGCAACAACTCCAGCAGCTCTTCGATACGATGACATTGCATAGACAACCTCTTTAATCTGTCACGTTAAATTCAGGCAACCTTACCCATCAAGGCTACTTCGATTCGATCCCGCCCATTATGCTTGGCCTGATAGAGTGCCGCATCCGCTTTTTGGATCAAATCGGCGATTTTCATGCTGTTGTCCGGTATCAGTGTCGCAACACCAAAACTACATGTGACCCGACCGGAGACCAGTGACTTCTGGTGCGGGATGGCTAGCTCCTTGAGCGCCTGCCGCACATTGTCGGCCACCTGCAGTGCCCCCTGCATGCCGGTGCAGGGCAGCAGCAAGGCGAACTCTTCGCCCCCGTAACGGGCCGCCAGATCATCCTCGCGCCGCTCCACTTCGGCCAGCAGCCCAGCCACCTGTTGCAGGCAGTCATCCCCCAGCTGATGGCCGTAGAGATCGTTGAACTGCTTGAAGTAATCCACATCCACCAGCACCAGCGACAACGGCGCCCGGGCGCGATGGCAGCGCCGCCAGGCCCGCTCCAGAGAGTCGTCGAGATGGGCGCGGTTGGCGATGCCGGTCAGGCCGTCGAGGCGGGAGGTGAGACGCAAATGCTCGGAGACCGCCTTCAGTTCGGCAACCAGTTCGGCGTTCGAGAAGCGGTGGTGGAGCGAGGCGATCTGATCCCGCCGCATCCGGCGCAACAGGGTCGGCAGAAAGACAAAAAGATAGCCCGCCAGCATGCAGGAGACGATCCGCTCCTGCTCGTTGCCATTGCCCAGCTCGAACAGCATCGCCATGCCCAGCGGCAGGGCGGAACCATAGAGGGTACGGCGGCTGCCAAACAGCATGATGGCGCTGCCGGTAAGAATGAGGCTGGAGAGCATCATCATGGCGGCCCGGTAGGTATCGGGCAGCTTGTCCATGTAGAGCAGCACCCCGAGGGCCCAGATGATGGAGGTGATGGTGGCTCCGATAAAGAGCTCCCGCTCCAGCACCGGCAACGGAGTCTGGTGCAGGCGGGCTCGGCGCCAGCGCAAGTGCCAGCCCCGACCCAGCAGCCACAGGAAAGTGCCTGCCAGCCAACCGAGCGCTTCGATGGCGGGTAGATAGTCGTGAAACAGCAGACTCCAGCCAAATGCCAACACGCCCAAACAGGGGAGACTGAACGATGCATGGGTATAGAGCTGGGCCATAATGGCCTGCTTAACCTGGCGTGTCACACTCTGGGTCAACTGAGTACTCCTGTACAAGAGCCGAGCAGTCTACCATTACCCCCTGACCCGCAACAATAAAGCGCCGCTTATTAAGAAGTTAATCAATCAATAACGATTTCTTCTGCGCTGGCAGGTGAGTCCTTGCTCACCCCTTCTCCAATTCATCGAGGATCGGGCACTCGGGATTTTCATCCCCGTGGCAGCAGCAAACCAACCCTTCCAGGGAGGTAAGCATGGCCTGCAAACCGGCAATGCGGGCGCGCAGATCGACGATCTTCTCCTGCGCCAGCTTCTTCACCTGGGCGCTGGTTCTGTGTTCGTCCCGATAGAGCGCCAGCAGCTCCTGACACTCCTCCAGATTGAAGCCGGTCTCCCGCGCCCGTTTGACGAAACGCAGCTCACGCAGCGCCCCCTCGGTGTAACTGCGATAGCCGTTGTCACTGCGTACCGGGGCTGTGATGAGGCCAATGCTCTCGTAATAACGGATGGTCTTGGCGGTCAGCCCAGTGGCCTTGGCAACCTTGCTGATGTTCATTTATGCCTCCTTACTGATCGGGTTGGATGCTGGCCCGTGCGCCGCCCTGGGCTGCCAGCGTTTCAATAACAGGGAATTGCTCAAAACGGTGATGCTGCTCAGGGCCATGGCCGCCCCCGCCAGCTCGGGGCTGAGGTAGCCCAGTGCCGCCAGCGGAATGCCGATGATATTGAACACGAAGGCCCAGAACAGATTCTGCTGTATGGTGCGCCAGGTCGCCGCCGAGATGTCGATGGCATCGGCCACCAACCGCGGGTCGGAGCGCATCAGGGTGATGGACGCGGTCTCCATCGCCACATCGGAGCCGGAGCCCATGGCGATGCCCACGTCCGCCGCCGCCAGCGCCGGGGCGTCATTCACCCCGTCCCCCACCATAGCCACCAGCCCGCGGGTTTGCGCCCGCAGCGCCTCCACTTTCTCCACCTTGCCAGCAGGCAACACGGAGTCAAAGGCTCCGTCCAGCCCCAGCTTGGCGGCAATATGGGCCACCGGCGCCGGTGCGTCGCCGCTCACCAGCCAGCTGGCGATGCCGCGCTGGCGCAGGGTGGCGATGGCTTCCGGGCTCTCGGGGCGCAGGGTATCGGCCAATGCGGCGATACCAGCCACCGTTCCGTCGATGGCCACCCAAACCCGGGTCGCGCCATCGGCGGCTTGTTCATCCTGTTGCGGCATTTCAATCTCGAGCTGGGCCAGCAGGGAGCCATTACCGATGGCGACTGTGTGACCCGCTACCTGACCGACAATACCGGCCCCGACCCGCACCTCCACCGCTTCCGGCTGGGGCAACACCACTTCTGTGCCGACGGCCTCCCGCATCGCCAGTGCCAGCGGGTGCTCGCTCGCTTGCTGCAGGGCGGCGGCCAGATGCAACTGCTCGTCATTGCCGCTCCAGCTGGCCAGCACCGGCTTGCCCTGAGTGAGCGTGCCGGTCTTGTCGAAGATGAGCGCCTTGATGGCGTGGGCCTTCTGCAGGGTATCGACATCCTTGATCAGGATGCCGTGGCGCGCCGCCACCCCGGTACCGGTGACGATGGCTGCAGGCGTTGCCAGCCCCAGCGCGCAGGGACAGGCGATCACCAGTACCGCCACCGCTGCCAGCAACGCCTGACCGAAATCGTTGCTGATGGCGTACCACACCAGCAGGGTGAACAGGGCGATAGCCATCACCACAGGTACGAAGATGGCGGAGACCTTGTCCACCAGCTGTTGCAGCGGCGCCTTGCCCATCTGGGCGCTCTCCACCAGCGCGATGATCTTGCTGAGGCTGGAATCCTCCCCCACGGTAGTGGCTTCGATCTCCAGCACACCGGAGCGGTTGATGGCACCGCCCAGCACCTTGCCGCCCTCACTGCGCGGCACTGGCAGGCTCTCGCCGGTGAGGATCGACTCGTCCAGTTCGCTGGCGCCGCTCACGATTTTGCCATCCACCGGCACCCGCTCACCCACCAGCACCCGCAGCCGATCGCCACGCAGCACCTCGTCGATAGCGACGCTCTGCCAGCTCTCGCCACGCCAGACGGTGGCAGTTTCCGGTCGCAGCGCCATCAGTTCGCGAATGGCGGACTGGGTGCTGCGGCGGGCTCTCGCCTCTAACAGTTTTCCCAACGAAATCAGGGTGATGATGATGGCGCTCGCTTCGAAATAGAGCTTGCCGCTGGCTGCAATCCCCAGCGTCAACAACAGATAGAGGCTGTAGAAGTAGGCGGCGCTGGTGCCGGTTGCCACCAGCACATCCATATTGGCTGCGCGGTTCTTGATGGCGAGCCAGGCACCGCGATAGAAGCGGGCCCCGATCCAGAACTGCACCGGGGTGGCGAGCAGCAGCTCGAGCCAGGCGGGCAGATGCCAGGGGAACAGTCCAGCCATGGCCAGCATCCCCACCAGCAGCGGCAAGGTGAGCAAAGCCGAGATGATGACCCGGGTCTGCGCCTGACGGGCTGTGGCGGTCTCCTGCGCTTCCCGCTCCAGCAACTGCTGGCGGCGGCCGCTGGCCGAACCCTGTGCTAGTTGGGCGCCAAAGCCAAGCGCCTCGATCTGCTCGCGCAAAGCGGCTGGCGTCTGCATCCCGGGGACCAGCACGATCCGGGCCTGTTCGATGGAGAAGTTGACCTCGGCCGAGATAACGCCGGGCAGCGCCGCCAGCATCTTGTTCAGTCGAGCCGAACAACCGGCACAAGTCATACCGGTAATTTGAAACAAAAAGGTCTCGCTGCCATAGTCGTAACCCTGACTCTTGATGCTGTCGAGCACCGCAGGCAGGCTGTCGGGGCTGGCCAGCTCGATGGCCGCCTGCTCCAGCGCGAAGTTGACGGTGGCCGATACCCCGTCGAGTTTGTTGAGGTTGGTCGCGATGCGGCCTGCGCAGTTGGCGCAGCTCATGCCGCTCAGCGGCAACTGCAGATGAATGGGTGATTGAAGATAAGTGGTCATGTTGTTCCTCCCCGGAACCCGTCGGCACCACAAAACGCCGACTGGCAAACCCTAACCTTTACTGTAAGGGAAAGCTCAAGCCACATGATCCACTTTTTGCAGATGAAAAAACAACGCCCGCTTGCTGCCAGAGAGCAAACGGGCGCCGCATTCAGCTATTGCGCGGTGTGAGCGGAGCTCAGATACCGTACTGGGCGCGGTAAGCCTTCATGGCAGCCAATTGCGCCGCCAGCTCCGGCTGCTCGGCCTGCTTCTCCTCCAGATACTGGATCAAGTCGCTCATCTGGATGATGGCGATGATGTGAGCGCCGTAGTCACGCTCCACCTCCTGAATGGCGGAGAGCTCGCCCTTGCCCTTCTCCTGACGGTCCAGCGCGATCAGCACGCCCGCCAGCGAGGCACCGTTGGCCTGGATCAGATCCATGGATTCGCGGATGGCGGTACCGGCAGTGATGACGTCGTCCACCAGCATGACGCGCCCCTTGAGCGGGCTGCCCACCAGATTGCCGCCCTCGCCGTGATCCTTGGCCTCCTTGCGGTTGAAGCACCAGGGCACGTCCACATCGTGCTGCTCCACCAGCTGCACCGCAGTGGCGGAGGCGATGGGGATCCCCTTGTAGGCCGGGCCAAACAGCACGTCGAACTCGATACCGGCATCCATCAAGGCGGCGGCATAGAAGCGGCCGAGACGGGCCAGATCGCGGCCGCTGTTGAACAGACCGGCGTTGAAGAAGTAGGGGCTTTTACGACCGGATTTCAGGGTAAATTCACCGAATTTGAGGACCTGTTTCTCCAGGGCGAACTCGATAAATTGACGCTGGTAGGCTTTCATTCTGGCTCCTTGCTTGGCTTGTCGTTGTCTTGTGTAGGGGTATAAAAAAACGCGGTCAATGCCGCGTTTTTAAAATCAGGAGAGCGACTGCTTCTGCAGCGCAATGATGTCGGCGATGCCGCCCTTGGCGAGCGCCAGCATCTCCAGCAGCTCCTCATGGGTGAAGGGCTCGGCCTCCGCGGTGCCCTGCACCTCGATGATGCGACCATCTTCGGTCATCACCACGTTCATGTCGGTCTCGGCGGCGGAGTCTTCGATGTACTCCAGATCGCAGATGGCTTCGCCCTGATACATGCCAACGGAGACGGCGGCGATCATCTGCTTGAGCGGGCTCTGCTTGATCATGCCCTTCTCGACCATCCAGTTCAGCGCATCCACCAGCGCCACGCAGGCACCGGTAATGGAAGCAGTGCGGGTGCCGCCATCGGCTTGCAGCACGTCACAGTCAACTGTGATGGAGTGCTCGCCCAGCGCAGTCAGGTCTACCGCCGCGCGCAGGGAGCGGGCGATCAAACGGGAGATCTCCAGAGTACGGCCACTCTGCTTGCCGGAGGCCGCTTCGCGGTTCATCCGGGAGTGGGTGGAGCGCGGCAGCATGCCGTACTCGGCGGTCACCCAGCCTTGGTTCTTCCCTTTCAGGAAGCGCGGCACGCTGGTGTCAACGCTGGCGGTGCAGAGCACGCGAGTGTTACCGAACTCCACCAGCACTGAGCCTTCTGCATGTTTGGTGAAATTGCGGGTAATGGTAACCGGGCGAAGTTGCGCGGCACTGCGATCGCTTGGACGTGACATGGAACGGACCTCTGGGCTGGCTCAAATTGGCGGGGGATTATAAGTGATCCCGCCCCAAATATCAGCCGCTAAAACCACGGCATCGGCTGACGAGCAGGGCCGGGCTGAGTATACTGGCCGCACACTTCATCAAGCCCGGAACAATCAATGATTCACAGCATGACCGCCTACGCCCGCAAGGAATTCAAGGGCGACTGGGGCACAGCCGTTTGGGAAATTCGTTCGGTCAACCAGCGCTATCTGGAGACCTACATTCGCCTGCCGGAGCAACTGCGCAGCCTGGAGCCGGTTCTGCGTGAGCGTTTCCGCGCCAAACTGCAGCGCGGCAAGGTGGAGTGCAACCTGCGCTTCGAGGCCGCTCAGGCCGCCGCCAGCCAGCTGCACATCAATGAAGAGCTGGCCAAACTGATCATCGACAGCGCCAGCTGGGTAATGAAAGAGGCGGGTCAGGGCCGGCTCAATCCGGTCGACGTATTGCGTTGGCCGGGCGTCATGGCTGCCGCCGAGCAGGACATGGACGCGGTCGCCACCGAGCTGCTCGGCGGCTTTGACCAGACCATGGAAGATTTCCTCGCCTCCCGCGCCAGCGAAGGGGCCAACCTCAAGGCGCTGATCGAACAGCGTCTGGCCGGTATTCAGGTGGAAGTGAAGAAGGTGCGCGTCCACCTGCCGCAGATCATCGAGTGGCAGCGCCAGAAGCTCACCGACCGTCTGGCCGAAGCCAAGGTCGAGCTGGATCCGGCCCGCATCGAGCAGGAGATCGTGCTGCTGGCCCAGAAGATCGACGTGGCCGAAGAGCTGGATCGTCTGGAGATGCACATCAGCGAGACCAACAAGATCATGAAAAAGGGTGGCGCCTGCGGTCGTCGTCTCGACTTTATGATGCAGGAGTTCAACCGCGAGTCGAACACCCTCGGCTCCAAGTCCATCAATGCCGAAGTGACCCAGTCCGCCGTCGAGCTGAAAGTCCTTATCGAGCAGATGCGCGAGCAGATCCAGAACATCGAATGATGGGTCGCTGACTATCCGGTTGTTGCCTGCAAAAGAGCCCTTGATTCCTCAAGGGCTCTTTTATTTTCAGGCCATCGCACCTGTCGCCCGCCGCCGGTGAGTCAACGGCTGGGGAGCCCCTAGCCTATCGGCATCACCAGCGCCGGTTGGTGAGGGTCGCTCAGCCGTTCGGCCAGATAGTCCACCAGCAGCCGCACCTTGGGGGAGAGGTGGCGGTTATGGGGATAGAGGGCCCAGATCCCCTCAGCCGGGGCCCGCAGTTCCGGCAGCAACTCGATCAGCTCGCCTCGGGCCAGATGGTCGCTCACGTAGTAGTCCGGCAACTGGATGATGCCGATCCCCTTGAGCGCCGCATCCAGCAGGGCGTGGCCGCTGTTGCACTGCAACAGGCCGTGCACCCGCACGCTGTGGGGGCGGCCATCCAAGGTAAAGTGCCACTCGTCGCTGTTGCCCACCAGACAGGTGTGGCGGGTCAGCTCGGAGAGGCTGTTGGGCATGCCGTGGCGAGCGGTGTAGGCCGGTGAGGCGCAGACATAGGGCACCCGCTGCGCCAGCTTGCGCGCCACCAGCGTCGAATCCTTGAGATGGCCGAGCCGCAGCGCCAGATCGTAGCCTTCGTGCACCAGATCCAGCAGCTGGTTGGTGAGGTTGAGGGTCACCTCCAGCTGGGGGAAGCGCACCATAAAGTCGTTCACCAGCGGGGCGATGCGGCTCTCGCCGTAGGAGACGGGGGCCGTAATGCGCAGCGACCCTTGCGGCACCGCCTGATGGCGCCCCACCGCCAACTCCGCCTCGTAGAGGTTGTCCAGCAGCTGACGGCAGTGGCGATAGTAGATCTCGCCAAGCTCGGTGAGCCGCACCTGACGGGTGGTGCGCAGCAGCAACTTGGCCTGCAGCCGATCCTCCAGCTGTGCCACCTGCCGGCTGACTTGCGCCACCGACACCCCCAGCTTGCGCGCCGCCGGGGTAAAGCCCCCCTGCTCTGCCACGCTGACAAATTCACAGATCCCTTCCCAGCCGAACATTATTACCTGTGTGTAAAAGTGATTTGAGATTTGCCCTCATTATCACCAAATCGGCGGGAAACTACACTGACTGTCCGAACTCATCTCTGTTCACCCTGCTCAACAAGAAGGATGTCATTCATGGCACAGGTTCAAAGCATCAAGTGTAAAGCCGCCATCGCCTGGGGCCCGGGTCAGCCCCTCTCCATCGAAGAGGTAGAAGTCATGCCGCCACAAGCGGGAGAGGTGCGGGTGCGCATCGTCGCCACCGGCGTCTGCCACACCGATGCCTTCACCCTCTCCGGTGAGGATCCGGAAGGGGTCTTCCCCTGTATTCTCGGCCACGAGGGAGGCGGCATCGTCGAATCGGTCGGCGAAGGGGTCACCAGCGTCAAGGTGGGGGATCACGTGATCCCGCTCTACACCCCCGAATGCGGCGAGTGCAAGTTCTGCAAATCCGGCAAGACCAATCTCTGCCAGAAGATCCGCGCCACCCAGGGCAAGGGGCTGATGCCGGACGGCACCACCCGCTTCTCGAAAGATGGCCAGCCCATCTATCACTACATGGGCACCTCCACCTTCAGCGAATACACGGTACTGCCGGAGATCTCCATCGCCAAGGTGGACCCGGCCGCCCCGCTGGAAGAGGTCTGTCTGCTCGGTTGTGGCGTCACCACCGGCATCGGCGCCGTGATGAACACCGCCAAGGTGAAAGAGGGTGAGAGCGTCGCCATCTTCGGGCTGGGGGGCATCGGCCTCTCGGCGGTGATCGGGGCTCGTCTGGCCAAGGCCGGTCGCATCATCGCCATCGACATCAACGAGAGTAAGTTCGAACTGGCCCGCAAGCTGGGCGCCACCGACTGCATCAACCCGAACGATTACGACAAACCGATTCAGGAAGTGATCGTCGAGCTGACCGACGGCGGCGTCGACTTCTCCTTCGAATGCATCGGCAACGTCAAGGTGATGCGTGCGGCGCTGGAGTGCTGCCACAAGGGTTGGGGCGAGTCGGTCATCATCGGCGTCGCCGGAGCGGGTCAGGAGATCAGCACCCGTCCGTTCCAGCTGGTGACCGGTCGGGTCTGGCGCGGCAGCGCCTTCGGCGGGGTTCGCGGTCGCAGCGAATTGCCGAGCTATGTGCAGCGCTACATGCAGGGTGAGTTCCGCCTCGATGACTTCATCACCCACACCATGGGGCTTGAGCAGATCAACGAGGCGTTCGCTCTGATGCACCAAGGCAAGAGCATCCGCACCGTTATCCACTACTGAGCATGATCACCCCGCCCGCTATCGTGGGCGGGGTGCAGGAGTCCTTCGATGAATCTGGAGATTATCAGCAGCAACAAGAGCTTCGGCGGCTGGCACAAGCGCTATCGCCACCACGCCAGCGTGCTCGGCTGCGAGATGAATTTTGCCATCTATCTGCCGCCTCAGGCCCTCACCGGCCAGAAGGTGCCCGTACTCTACTGGCTCAGCGGCCTCACCTGCACCGATGAGAACTTCATGCAGAAGGCGGGTGCCCAGCGCATCGCCGCCGAGCTCGGCATCGCCCTGGTGGCGCCGGACACCAGCCCCCGCGGCGACGGCGTAGCGGACGACCCCGGTTATGACCTCGGCATGGGGGCAGGCTTTTACGTCAACGCCAGCCAGAGCCCCTGGCAGGCACACTACCAGATGTATGACTACGTTACCCGCGAGCTGCCAGACTTGATAGAGACCCACTTCCCGGTCTCGACCCGGCGCGCCATCAGCGGCCACTCCATGGGGGGTCACGGGGCGCTGATCGCCGCGTTGCGGGAGCCGGGCCGCTATCGCTCGGTGTCGGCGTTCAGTCCGATCTGCCACCCGAGCCGCTGCCCCTGGGGCCAGAAGGCGCTCGGCGCCTACCTCGGCAGCAATCCCTTGCTGTGGCAGGAGTGGGATGCCTGCCAGCTGCTGCGCCACCAGCCAGTCACGCCGCTGCCCACCCTGGTGGATGTGGGGCTGGATGATCCCTTCCTCGCCGAGCAGTTGCATATCGATGCGCTGGCCGAGGTGGCAGCCAGCAAGGGATGGCCGCTGGAGCTCAACCGCCACGAGGGCTATGACCACAGCTACTACTTCGTGGCGAGCTTTATCGAGGCGCACCTGCGCTTTCACGCCTGCCACCTCTGATCAAAACAGGCCCGTTGCGGGCCTGTTTCAGTTGTGGTGATCGGTTGATATCAACTGCCCGCTCGGGTCACGCCGCCGGAGCCTGCGATCTGCTGCTCCACCTTGGGATCACCCCAGTAGGCGATGTTGCCTGAGCCAGCGATGCCGACTTTCAGCGTCTCCTGCGCCCGTACCGCCACATCACCGCTGCCGGCGATATTGACCTCTACCTCCTTGCCGCGCATCTCGCTCCCGAGCACATCACCAGATCCGGCAATGTTCAGCTCGATGGCCTGTGCCGAACCGCTGCCCAGCTCCAGACTGCCGGTGCCAGCGATATTGCCTTCCAACCGTTTCAGCTCCAGCTGACTGGCAACGATGTCACCGGTACCGGCCACTGACAGCACCAGCTCATCCCCCTTGAAGCCGCTCAGATCGCCGTTGCCGGTCCCGGCCAATGCCAGTTCGTTCAGCACCGGTAAGGTGATGGTCAGCTCCAGCGGCTCGGTAGGATCGAGCCGGTAACTCTCCTTCACCTCGATCTCCAGCTTGTCGCCGCTCTCGGTCAGCTCCAGATAGGGCAGCAGGTTCTCCTGCCCCTTGATCAGGATGCCGCGCGGCTCCCCCGCGACCAGATGGAGGGTGGCAGGCACCCCCGCCAGCACCCGGGTCACCCTGTCACCAAGCGCCTGCTGGCGCTCGACCACAGCCCCCGTTCCGGTCACTCTGGTCAGATCCAGCCAGTGACACCCACTGAGCCCCGCCATCAACATGACAACCATCATCCATTTCATCGCTACTCTCCTCCTTATGTGTTAGCCATCCAGGGCCAATTGGTTTTCATGCTTTGCAAAGCGTGAGCCAAAAATTAACTTAATGATTCAAAAGGAAATAACCATTAAACCCAGAACAAACCGAAGAATTCAGAGAGCCATTTAGACCATATTTTGGTGAAAATAACCATTCTCGAACGGATATGATTGTGGCTGATTGGCGGGTCACCCTGCCGGTCACTATGCTGACAGCCCGTGGAAGTTTTTGATTGCCCTGCCGGTCTGTTGAGCCAATAGTGGTACTTCGTGCGTACCAAGCTCTCCATTGCGGTAATGTCATTACCACTGTCTTGTCAGTCTTCACTGCCAACAAGGAGTCAGAGCGTGACCCAAGCAAGCCCTCTCTATTCCACTACCACCGGTCTGCCGGAGCCGACTCGCACCCCGTTGCTGACCGGCAGCGATCCCGAGCAGAAACGGCGCGAGCTGCTCGCCTACTTCTGCCAGACCTTCGATCTCTACGACTCGCTGTTTGACTGTCTGGCCGATGAGCGGGCCTGGTTCAACAAGGCGATCCCGCTGCGCCACCCACTCATCTTCTACTACGGCCACACCGCCGCCTTCTTCATCAACAAGCTGCTGGCGGCGCGCCTGATCAACCAGCGGCTGGATGCCCGCATCGAGGCCATGGTCGCCATCGGGGTGGACGAGATGAGCTGGGACGATCTGGACGAGACCCACTACGACTGGCCCAAGGTTACCGAGCTGCGCAGCTATCGAGCCAGAGTCCGTACACTGGTGTGCGACTTCATCCGGCAGATGCCGCTCACCCTGCCCATCGACTGGCAGAGCCCGGCCTGGGTGATCCTGATGGGGATAGAGCACGAGCGCATCCACCTCGAGACCTCCAGCGTGCTGATCCGCCAATTGCCGCTCGCCTGGGTGCGGCCGCAGCCTTATTGGCCCGCCTGCGCCGAAGCACGCCGCCACATTGATCAGGTGCCCGCCAACAGCCTGCTGCCGGTGGCCGGCGGCAAAGTGCGACTGGGCAAACGGGACGCCACCTACGGCTGGGACAACGAATATGGCGAACGCCATATCGAGCTGGCCCCGTTTCAGGCCAGCCGCATGCTGGTGAGCAATGCCGAGTACCTCGCCTTCGTCCAGGCGGGCGGCTACGGCCAGCAACAGTGGTGGGATGAGGAGGGATGGGGCTGGTGCCAGTACGCCAAGGCGCAGATGCCCACCTTCTGGGTGGGTGATTCCACCAAGCCCGAACAACTGCAGCTGCGGCTGATGACCGAGCAGGTCGCCATGCCCTGGGACTGGCCAGTCGAGGTCAACCAGCTGGAGGCGGCTGCCTTCTGTCGCTGGAAGGCGGCCCGGACCGGGCTCCCCATCCAGCTGCCGAGCGAGGCAGAGTGGCAGTTGCTGCGCGAGCAAGTTCCCGGCGATCAGCCGGACTGGACACAGGCACCCGGCAATATCAATCTGGCCCGTTTTGCCTCCTCCTGCCCGGTGGACGCCTGCCCGCAAGGGGAGTTCTTCGATCTGGTGGGCAATGTCTGGCAGTGGACCAGCACCGCCATCGATGGCTTCGACGGCTTTAAAATCCACCCGCTCTACGACGACTTCTCCACCCCGACCTTTGATGGCAAGCACACCCTGATCAAGGGGGGCAGCTGGATCAGCACGGGCAACGAAGCGCTCAAATCATCCCGTTACGCCTTTCGGCGTCACTTCTTCCAGCATGCGGGTTTCCGCTATCTGGTCTCCCGTTATCAGGAACCCGTTATCGTGAATCCCTATGAAACCGACACGCTGGTCGCTCAGTACCTCGACTTCCAGTACGGCCCGAGCCACTTCGGGGTAGCCAACTACGCCAAGACGCTTGCTGATCTTGCTGGCGAGCTCTGCAGCAACCACCAGCGGGCACTGGATATCGGCTGTGCCACCGGCCGCGCCAGCTTCGAACTGGCTCGCCACTTCCAGCATGTGGACGGGGTCGACTACTCGGCCCGCTTCATCGATGTGGCGCTGGCCCTCGCCAGCCAGGACAGCTTCCGCTACGCCATTCCGCTGGAGGGTGAACTGGTGGAGTATTGCGAGGCACGCCTGTCGAGCCACGGGCTGGGGGCGAGTCAGGCTGAGCGCATCCACTTCAGTCAGGGGGATGCCTGCAACCTCAAGCCCAAATATGACCACTACGATCTGGTGCTCGCCTCCAACCTGATCGACCGGCTGCGGGAGCCCGCCCGCTTCCTGCGGGATATCGCTCCCCGGCTGCGCAGCGGTGGCCTGCTGGTGCTCACCAGCCCCTATACCTGGCTGGCGGAATATACTCCGCCCGCCAACTGGCTCGGCGGCATTCGTGAAAACGGCGAGGCGCTCACCACCTATCAGGCGCTGCAACGGCTGCTGGCGGCGGAGTTCGAGGAGCACTGCCCGCCGCGGGATGTGCCTTTCGTCATCCGCGAGACCGCCCGCAAATACCAGCACACGGTGGCGCAGCTGACCGTCTGGCGCAAACGCTAGCACGCCGGTCGACATGCAGATGAAAAGAGGGAGGCCAACGGGCCTCCCTCTTTTCATGGCAGTCAAAATGGCGCGAGTATCAATGCCCCTGCTCATGATAGCGGCGGGCCAGCACGGCGCAGACCATCAGCTGGATCTGGTGGAAGATCATCAGCGGCAACACCATGACACCGACGCTGGCGGCCGGGAACATGACGTTGGCCATCGGCACCCCGTTGGCGAGGCTCTTCTTGGAGCCGCAGAAGACGATGGTGATCTCGTCCGCCTTGTCGAAACCGAGACGACGGCTGATCCAGACGTTCCAGCAGAGCACCAGCGCCAGCAAGACGCAGCTCAGCAGCACGATACTGGCCAGATCGTACCAACTTACTTGACGCCAAATCCCCTGCACCACCGCCTCGCTGAAGGCGACGTAGACCACCAGCAGGATGGAGCTCTGATCCAGCTTGCCGATGAGCGGCCGATGGCTGTCGACCCAGCGGCCAATGAGCGGGCGCGACAGGTGGCCCACCACGAACGGCAGCATCAGCTGCATCATGATGGACTGGATGGAGTGCCAGGTGTCGATCCCCTCCCCCTGTACGTGGATCATCATCCCCACCAGCACCGGCGAGAGAAAGATACCGAGGATGCTGGAGGCGGAGGCGCTGCACACCGCCGCCGACACATTGCCCCCCGCCATCGAGGTAAAGGCGATGGCCGACTGCACGGTGGCAGGCAGGGCGCAGAGATAGAGGAAGCCGAGGTAGATGGCCGGGCTCAGCCAGCCCGGTACCAGCGGGGTGAGCAGCAGCCCGAGCAGCGGAAACAGCACGAAAGTGCTGAGCATCACCACCAGATGAAGCCGCCAGTGACCGAGGCCCGCCAGCAGGTTCTGGCGCGACAACTTGGCGCCATGCATGAAGAACAGGAGCGCCACCGCCAGCTTGGTCAGCAGACCGAACCAGACGGCCACCAGCCCCTCGCAGGGAAAGAGGGAGGCCAGGGTGACCACCGCAATCAGCACAACAGTAAAGGGATCCAGACGCACGAAAGGTCTCCATCAGAAGGGCATCCTGCTGCCGTGACGGCAGTCAGGATTGGGGAGGACAAGAAACAGAGCGGGAGATGTCTGGCACCTCCCGCTAAAACGAACCTCCAGCTTACCCCGATAACGGAGAGGCGCAACGTTGTGCAGCGGTTAATTGTTCATCAATGCTTAACGCCTTTGCTTTGTTGAATAGCGGAAGTTGCTGACCCGCGGCCAGATAGCGCCAAACCGGCGCGAAATGGATAAAAAACGGGCGACCCAAGCCGCCCGTTCCGCTTTTTCACCCAGCCGATCAGCGCTGGCTGGCCAGCTTGCCGTTGCCGGTTTTCTTCTCATTGCCGGCGAGCTTGCGAGCCTGCCGCTTCTCGAAGCGGGAGATCCACCAGTAGGCCAACGCCGAGAAGACCGCGGTCATAAAGACGTTGATAAAGAAGGCGCGCACCAGATCCACCCCGGCCGGGAATGCGGAGGCGCTCATGCTCACCACGAAGATGGCGATCAGCACCGACACCACGCCCATCCCGAACTTGCGCGACCCCATGCGGAAGTCACGGGGGGTGTCGTCATGTTTCCAGCGAAACACGAAGTAGGCCACCATGATGAAGATCGGCGGCAGCATGGCGGTGCCAGCGGTGAGGTTGATGGCGGTGTTCATCATCTGCTGTACCGACTCGGAGCCGAAGCCGTTGACCACCAGCATCGCGAACACGAAGACAAACTGCCACCAGGCGGCGCGCACCGGCACGCCGTGCTTGTTGAGCTGGGTGGTCTTCTCGCCGTAAACCCCCTGCGGGATCTCGGAGAAGTGGATCTTCACCGGCGCCGAGGTCCACATCATCATGGAACCAAACATGGCGATAAACAGCACCACGCCGACGAAACGGCCCACCAGCGCCTCGGAAAGCCCGAAGTACTGGGCCATGCCGGTGAAGATCTCCACCATGCCGCCGGCATAGGTGAGGCTCTCGCGCGGCACGAACACGTTCACCAGCAGGGAACCGACCGCATACATGGCGCCGATGACGATACCTGCGCTGATGATCACCTTGATGAAGGACTTCTGGCCCCCCTTCACGTCATTGAGGTAGGCCGCCGCCGTCTCGGCACCGCCCGCTGCCTGGAAGATCCAGCACATGATGCCGAGCGTCGCCCAGTTGACGGTGGGAGTCATCGCCTCCAGGGTAATGGGCTGTGCCGGCACATGATCGCCACTCAAAGCCATCAGGGCGCCCAGCACATAGATGGCGAACAGGGCAAACACCCCATAGGCCACGATCTCGGCAATTTTGCCGAGCCAGCTCGCCCCCTTGGTGGAGATGTGGGTCGCAGCCGCAAACAGCACGATGGAGATGATCGAGGTGACCATGGGCGAGAAGCTGTACTCATAGCCCAGCATGGCGTAGGAGGCGTAGGCAATGACGTTGGGCAGCAGGGAGACGAACCAGAAAAGGTTCACGAACCAGTAGAGAAACGAGCCCAGATAGGCCATCCGGGTGCCGAGCGGTTTTTTCAGCCAGTCGTACATCCCCGACTCGGAGTTTTTGTTGGCCGAGACGAACTCGGCAATGATGAAGACGAACGGGATGAAGTAGACGATGGTCGCCAGCAGGAAGATGGGGGCGGAGCTGAGCCCCAGCTCGATGTTGTTGTTGACGATGTTGCGCACGTTGAACACGGCGGCAAAGGTCATCGACAACAGGGCAAACTTGCCTATGGTGCCGCGTACGGATTCAGACATGGTGTCCTCCAGTGGACTCGCGTTCCCTGCGGGTAACGCTGTGACTCTGTGATGTGTTCGGCAAGGGTCTGTCGGCCCCGCGCTTTACTCTCTTGTTATGATCGGGCCGCGTGGACGGCCTCGTTGGTGAACCGGTGCCGTCTCCCGCACCGGCTCGCAATACCAGTCAGACGATCGGGGTGCCCGGCGCCATCGGCACCCGCGGTTGCAACAGTACACTCTGGCTCTCGTCCGGGGTCTCGGCGCAGAGCAACATGCACTCGGAGCGCTCGCCGCGCATCCTGGTGGGCTTGAGGTTGGTCAGCACCACCACCTCGCTGCCCATCAGCTCATCTTCGCTGTAGTAAGGCACCAGACTGGTGACAGTCTGCAGCGGCCGCTCGCCACCCACATCGATCTGGACGATGTAGAGTTTGTCGGCCCCGGGGTGACGCACCACCTCCAGCACCTTGCCCACCTTCATCTCGACCCGTTTGAATTCGGCAAACTCGATCGTCTCGCTCATGCTCTTTTCCTTTTCTGGTTCAACGGTTTGCGGGTGGCCAACGGCCACCCGGTTTGATTGGTATTCAATGCCGTGCCTATGGCGTCTGCATGGCAACCTGCGCTGCCGGCTGGGCCTCTTTGGCACGCGCTTCGGCGCTGAGGGAGGCCTCGTATCTGTTGTATTTCCACCAGGCGAAGCCGAGGAAAATCACAATCCCGCCGACGTTGTAGAAGATGATGGTCATGATGTCGGCGCCGGTCGGGAAGGTGGAGGCGAGGAAGCCCACCGAGAAGATGGCGATCAGCACCGAGACCACGGCGATGCCGGTAGTGCGCGAACCCATCTTGAACTCCCGCGGCAGGTGGTCGAGCTTCAGGCGCAGATTGAGGTAGGCCAGCATGATGAACAGCGGCGGCAACATGGAGGCGGCAGCGGTCATGTTGATGACGGTGTTCATCAGATCCTGCGCTGTGTTGGAGCCCAGGGTCGGGATCACCATCAGCGGCAGCACGATGAGGTACTGGATCCAGGCTGCGCGGGCGGGCACGCCGTTCTCGTTGAGCTCGACCGTCTTCTTGCCGAAGATGCCGGCCGGGATTTCGGAGAAGAAGATCTTCACCGGGGTCGCCGTCCACATCAGCAGGGAGCCGAACATGGCGGTGAAGGAGACCAGCCCGACGAAGCGGTTCATCAGGATCTCCGGCAAGCCGAAGTAGGCTGCCAGCCCTTCAAACACCTGCACCGAGCCGCCGGTATATTTCAGGGTACCGCTCGGCACGAACACGTTGATCAACAGCGAGGCGATGGAGTAAAGCACGCCGATAAAGATCCCGGCGATGATGATCACCTTCACGAATGACTTGGAGCCCCCCTTCACGTCATTGACGTAGACCGCCACCGACTCGGCGCCACCGGCTGCCATAAAGATCCAGGTGGTGATGCCGAGGAAGGCCCAGCTGAAATCGGGGACCATGGCCTCTACCGTGATGGGATCAGCCGGCTGCACGCCGCCCACCAGTGCCGCACCTGCCAGCAGGATGTAGGAGAGGGTCAGCAGCAGCATCAGGGACGAGGTCACCGAGGTGATGGGGCCGAGCATCTTGGCGCCGTTGGTGGAGACGTAGGTGGCAAAGGCGAACAGCACCATGCTCAAGGCCGTGGTCGCCACCGGGGTGAGAATGTACTCGTAGCCGAGGAAGGCATAGGAGGCGTAGGCGATAACCCGCGGCAGCAGCGAGGTGAAGAAGAAGAGGTTCACGAACCAGTAGGTGTAGGCGGAGATAAAGGCCCAGCGACCGCCGAGGGAACTCTTCACCCAGGCATACACCCCCGCTTCGGAGTTTTTGTTCAGTGACACAAATTCCGCAATGATCAGGCAGAACGGAATGAAGTAAAAAATGGTGGCCAGAAAGAACATCGGGGCCGAAGCCAGACCGATTTCGATATTGTTATTGATGACGTTGTTGAAGCTGAATACCGCCGCGAAGGTGAGCGACAGCAGACCAAACTTGCCTATCGTATTGCGTTTGGAATCAGACATGGTGCATCTCCAGACCTGTAGTTATTGCCGCGAAAGAGCGGGGCATGATTTGTAGGGTGAGCCCCGCCCTTCCGGCGTTTGTCAGTGCAGAACCGGCGGCTTGTTATTTGTTTTTGAAGTAGCCGCCTTCAACGGTGACCTTGATGATCACCTTGCGCACCGGGCTGTCGCCTGCGAACCGGTAAGCCTCGTCGTTCTCGAAGATCACCACCTGACCGTTGCCGACTTTCTGGCGCTCACGCACCTCGCCGGCCAACCACTCGCGGTCGGTGGTGTCGTCATAGGCCTGCTCGACCGCCAGCTCACTCTTGGCTGCCCACTCCACCGTCTCTTCCCCTTCCAGGTAGTAGTGAACGTCGAAGTAGCGGCGCTGCCCCTCGAACAGTGAGGTGGCGGGGCTGGCCCCCTCCTGCAAGCGGTAGGTGAGGGAGTCACCGATGGAGTGGCAGATGCCGGGCTTGAGGTTCGGCAGGTTGTCGATGGCCTCCACGCAGCGGCCCCACTTCTTGCCCTCCCGGTAGATGTTTTTGAACAGGGTCAGGTTGTCCAGGGTGATCATGCGAGGTTCCTCCCGCCGTTGATGGTGAGATCGAGCCCGGCCAGCGCAGCCGGATTGAGGTTGCCGAGGGCGATGGGCAGCAGGGTCAAACCGAAGCTGAACGGCTCGAAGCGCACCCGCCAGGAGTCCAGCACCTCGGAGCCCCAGGAGTTGGAGCCGAGCCCCAGTACCTTGTGATCCAGATTGAGGGTGAGATAACCGCTCGGTTCCAGCTCGTTGATGTGCTGCGCCGCGTGGATATGTTCCCAGCTGTAGGGCCAGACGCTCAGGTTGATGGGGGCATCGGGTCGCACGTAGAGACCGGCGCCGTGGCGGTTGGTCAGGGTCGCCCAGCGCACCTGCTGGCGGTTGCCGTTATCCTGCGGGAAGGGGTAGTGCTCCCACATCTCGCTGACTGTGCTCTGGAAGCTGTCGATCCAGTTGCTCTGGCGGCTGTCCTGATAGTTTTCGCCCGGCCCCATGCCGTAGTAGTGCACCCGGTCGAGATCCTGACGAATGCCCAGCTCGAAGCCGATCTTGGGGATGATGTCGTCATAACCGCCGTAGGGCTGACCGGACAGCGCCACGTGCAGCTGGCCATTCGGGCTCAGGGTGTAGACGTAGCGGCAGCGCATGCCAAAGTCGAACACCGGCGGCGCAATCAGACTCTCGACCGTTACCTCGACCGCCTCGCCCAGCTGACGCCAGCTCAGAGTGCGGAAGTGCTCCTGCATGATCTGCAGGTGGTTCGGGTACCACAGGCTCTCGTACTCCTGCTTGTGGTTGTCGATCATCGGCTTGAAGAAGGTGAGACGCGGCGCCCGTTCGATAAGCTCATTGCCATCCTGCTGCCAGCTCACCAGCTTGCCATCGAGGCGTGAGAAACGCAGGGCAAAGCCGCTGCCACTCAAGGTCAGGTCAAGGCGCTCATCGGCAATCTGCAACGGGGTCGCGTTAGGGTTGGCAAAGGGTCGCAGTTGGCGAGTCGATGCCTTCAGTTGGAACTGGTACTGGCCCAGCTGGTGCTCCGCGGTGCTATAGCGGGTGGCGGTGGCCTTGATGACCCGCAGCTGGACGAAGGTTTCCCGCCCATCGAGGGATGGCAGTTCGAGTTGCAGCTCTGTGGTGGCTCCGGGGGCAACCCCTTCCAGCCGGATTTGCTGGCTGGCCAGCAGCTCGCCCTCTGCCTTCACTTCGACCAGCAGGCGGATGTCGTCGAGAGTGGAGAACCAGTAGCGGTTTTCCACCGCCAGCTTGCCTCTCGCCAGATCCAGCGCCCGCACCTTGACCGGGCAGATCACCTGCTTGTATTCGCGCAGGCCCGGCCCTGGGGTCTGATCCGGATAGATGAGGCCATCCATGCAGAAGTTGTAGTTGTTGGGGTAGTCGCCGTAGTCGCCGCCGTACTTGTAGACCGGGCGCCCCTGCTCGTCCTGCTCCAGAATGCCGTGATCGCACCACTCCCAGATGTAGTGACCCTGAATGTGGGGGTGACGATCGAACACCTGCTGGTATTCACTCAGGCCACCCGGGCCGTTGCCCATGGCGTGGGCGTATTCGCAGATAATGCGCGGCTTCGCCATCGGGAACTCGCCGAAGCAGTTCATCTGGGAGACGCGGGAGTACATGGTACTCACCACATCCACCACCTCGGCATCGCGATCCTCTTCGTAATGCACCAGCCGGGTCGGGTCGATCGCCTTGCAGCGCTGGTACATGGCTCTGATGTTGCAGCCGTAGCCGGATTCGTTGCCGAGCGACCAGATGATGATGGAGGGGTGGTTCTTCTGGGCGTGCACGTGGCGCTCGATGCGATCCACGAACACCGGCTCCCAGAAGGGGTCGTCGGTGATGCGGCTGAGATCGCCGACGTTGGCAAAGCCGTGGGTCTCCACGTCGGTCTCCGCCATCACGAACAGGCCGTACTGGTCACACAGCTCGTAGAAGCGCGGGTCGTTCGGGTAGTGGGCGGTGCGTACCGAGTTGAGGTTGTGCTGCTTCATCAGCACGATATCGCGTTCAACACGGTCCATGCCGACCGCACGGCTCTTGAGGTGGTCGTTGTCGTGGCGGTTCACCCCGTGCAGCTTGAGGTAGTGGCCGTTGACGTAGAAGAGCCCATCTTTGACCTTGATTTCACGCACCCCGACCCGCTGCGGGATCACTTCCAGCAGCTCGCCCTGACCGTTGTAGAGGGAGAGTTGCAGCTGATAGAGGTAAGGATCTTCGGCGCTCCACAGATGGGGGTTGGCCAGATCCAGCGTGAAGCGGCAGTCACACTTGCCGTCGATGGCGAGATGGTCGAGCGAGCCGCTGGCGATCTCGCTACCCTGATCCAGCAGCGACCAGACCAGACGGTGATCTCGGGCAGCCGACCCCAGATTTTCCAGCTGGATATCGCAGCTCAGGGTAGCGCTCTGGTTATCATCAGCCAGCGCGGTGCGGATGAAGAAGTCCTGCACATGGGCGGCCGGTTTGCCCACCAGGTAGACGTCGCGGAAGATCCCCGCCATCCACCACATGTCCTGATCTTCGATATAGGTGGAGTCAGCCCACTGCATCACCCGCACTGACAGCAGGTTCTCGCCAATGTTGGCGTAGGCACTGATATCGAACTCGGCGGTGAGACGGCTCCCCTTGCTGAAACCGACGTAGTGGCCGTTCACATAGACCTCGAAGTAGGTCTCCACCCCGTCAAACTTGATGATTACCTGCTCGCCGTCCCAGGCCGGGCTCAGCGTGAAGCTGCGCTGATAGGCGCCGGTGGGGTTGTTGGTCGGCACAAAGGGCACGTCGATGGGGAAGGGAAAACCCTCGTCGGTGTACTGCAGCTGACCATGTCCTTCCATCTGCCACATGTTGGGCACAGTGATCTGGCCCCACTCGCTCATGGGGCTGTGATAGAAGGCTTCCGGCACCTGCAGGGGGTGGTCGAAGTAGTGGAACTGCCACTGACCGCTAAGGCCCAGAAAACGGCGGCTCAGCTCGCGCTGCATGGTGGCCGCCAGCGCGTGGTCGGCATAAGAGAAGAAGTAGGCACGCGGAGCCAGCCTGTTTTCACCAACGAATTGGACGTTTTCCCAGTTATTCACATGTCCTCCCGGAACAAGGCAACGTTAACTGGGTAAACTTTAGATAAACATTTACTAAATATCAGCTTTGGATTGGTAAAGTTTTAACCTGATCACAATGAACAGATGGTTTTGTGAGCGAGATCAGAAGCGGGAGATAAAGGAGGGCAAGATATGGATGAGTGGCATGGATGTTGATAGTAGCTGGCTGAGCTACAATAAAATCAACTATAAAAACAATATGATATGAAGTTGTTGGATGATATGGGAAAGAGGTTTACTTGGGAGAGGAGTCGCACCACCGCAAGATGGTGCGACAAAAAAGCAGAGTATTTTACTAAAATCAGCGTGTAGTGCCGCGCAGGGTCAACTTGCTCGGTACCAACACTCGGAGTGGAATATCACGCTCGTCTCGCAGCCGCTCAACCAGCAAATTGACCCCCTGGGAGCCCATCAACTCGGAGTGGATCCGCACCGTGGAGAGCGGCGGGAAGGTGAACTTGGCGGTCGGAATATCGTTGACGCTGATAAGCTCGATCTGCTGGGGAATCGCCAGTCCCTTCTCATGAATGGCACGCAGCACACCGATGGCGATGGAGTCGGAGGCGACAAACAGCGCCTTGGGCCAATCCCCTGCCAGCATCTCCTTCGCCAACTGGTAGCCGGAGGCGCTGGAGAAGTCCCCACGATAGAGATCGCTCTCCTGCACCACCCCCAGCCGCTGACCATAATCCCAGAAGGCCAATTCACGCAGATCCGGATTCTCATCCTGGCCACCGATATAACCGATGCGCTGATGCCCCTGCGCGATAAAGTAATCAACCACTTGCTGGCTGATCAGGGCGAGATCCACATCGACCGAGTCGAACTCTCCCTGTGAACGGCAGTCGACAAACACCAGCTGGCTGGAACAAGCCCTCAGCTGGACGAGACGTTCGGCTGTGAGTGTGCCGACCACCAGAATGCCATCCACGGCGCTCAGCTCGCGCCCTTCACCACAGTTGTAGAGATGAGTCAGCTCGATATTGAGGCGGGCACTCTGGGTCTCTATGCCATAACGGATGGCGAGATAGTAAGGGTCGTTGACCTCGGTACTCTGGGGATAGGCATAGACCACCAGAAAGTGCAGCTTGCTCTTGTGTACCCCCTTGCGGGCGCTGCTGGTCTTGTACTCCAGCCGTTCGGCAATCTCGAAGATCCGCTGCTTGGTCTCTTCCTTGACGCTCAGGCTGGGATCCTCGTTCAGTACCCGGGATACCGTGGCGAGAGAAACCCCCGCTTCCTGTGCAATTTCCTTCAACGTAGCCATCAATACCTCGCTGGCAGCATCACGTGTTAATCAGCAACGGCTAAAGAGTAACGGGCAATCCTTTGATAGCCCAGCACTTTTACTAAAATGCCGGCGGCAGGGCAGTTTTTGAATTGCAGAAATGCAAAAAGGCCTCCCGAATGGGAGGCCTCTTCTAAATAGGTGCCTGACAGTGTCCTACTCTCGCATGGCGAATGCCACACTACCATCGGCGCTACCGCGTTTCACTTCTGAGTTCGGCATGGGATCAGGTGGTTCCACGGCGCTATTGCCGTCAGGCAAAAGCTTTTAAAACTAACTTGAAAATGGTGCTGATACCCAGAATCGAACTGGGGACCTCATCCTTACCAAGGATGCGCTCTACCGACTGAGCCATATCAGCACACTAACCGGTAAAGACCACGCTGGGCGTAAT
>NZ_JBGLRB010000027.1:0-42515 GCF_041402305.1 Aeromonas sp. S12(2024) | reverse complement strand
GCAGGAAGCAGGAAGCAGGAAGCAGGAAGCAGGAAGCAGGAAGCAGGAAGCAGGAAGCAGGAAGCAGGAAGCAGGAAGCAGGAAGCAGGAAGCAGGAAGCAGGAAGCAGGAGAGATTAACCGAGACAAATGGTTTGCCAAACATCACGTAACACAGCAATCCGGCGATTCATCATGCGCCAATACGCTGTCGCCCAAAAAGAAAATGGCCGAGATATCATCTCGGCCATTCGTAGCTTGGTCAAAGACTCAAGCCTGGATATTACTCATGTGCAACTTATTAGAAGTTGTACTGCAGAGCAACAGTCCACTCGTCATCTTGCTTGTCGATGCCCTGGATCTTGTACTCGGTGTAAGCTTTCAGCTTCGGAGTGAAAGCGTACTGAACACCCAGCAGGGTCTCGTCAACCAGATCCTTGTAAGTAGAACCGGCAGCTTGAGCGTTGGCCTTGCCTTCTTTGAAGTTGTAACCAGCCAGGAAGGTCCAAGCATCTACGTTGTAAGAAGCAGCAAGCTCGTAGCCACGGCCATCATCTTTGATACCGTTGCTCTTATTCTTCACTTCACCTTCAGTGTAAACACCAGCAAAGTAGAAACCATTGATTGCGTAGTGTGCACCAACAGCCCACTCGTCTTTCTTACCAGTCTGTCCGTTAACTTTGTTTTGCAGGTCAGAGTAGGCATAACCGGCGTTGAAGCCCAGACCGAAGTCAAAGTCGTAGCCAGCAGCAACGGCATAAGCTTTCTTACGCTTTACATCAGTGCCCAAATAGGCATCTTCTTTAATTTTTTGACCTACATCAGTAATCTTGACAGCAACGTCATCGTTGGTTTGGTAGGAAACTTTACCTTTGAAACCACCAAAGGTGTTGGAGTAGATAACCTGCCCTTCCTGACGACCGTCATAGAAGTTACCAGCATCGCCCCACTCGTTGAAAATATCGGTCGGCTCGAGTACGTCGTAGAAAGCAGTGTCGGTCTGACCGAAGATGATTTTACCGTACTGGGTGCCGTCAAAGCCTGCATAGATATGACGAGCATCGAACTTGCTAGACTTACCGTCACTGCCCTTGTCGGAGTTTTCAGCAGCAACTTGCCACTCGGTCTTGGCAATACCAGACCAAGTGTTGTTCAGAGCAACTTTACCGGACCAGCCCAGACGGGAAGAACCAACCAGCTCGCCGTCGGTATCATCGTGCTCACCGTAGTAGTTAGCCTGTACACGGCCGTATACGTCGAAAGTGGTACCGTCTTTGTCATAGATCACTGCGGCGTTAGCGGCGGATGCAAACAGAGCCGGAATAGCAATAGCCAGAATTGTCTTTTTCATAGTTTCCAATGCCTACTGTAATTAAACACTAAGTTGTTGTTATTCCCTGTGTTAGCGATGTTCTTTGCATCACTATGCCGCCGAGACTAGCACCGGATTTTTTGAACCGCAATGAAAAAACTTGGAACTTTTTACGGAAACCATAGTCATGGAGGTAAAAATGTGAGCCAAGTCTCACCCGGCGGTAAGGCAAAAGGAAAACGTTTACAATGAATCCTGCTGATTATTTGGACTCAAATAGTCTATTTTGCATGCAAATGATGCTAACTACCTGATAAACAACCAAAGTGGTCTGAACAGCGTAAAACTGCCGTGATAATGGCTGTTGCCTCGACCTCACCAAGGGGTTGCGGGTATCCTTGTCCTTCGATTAACCCTTAACTGGCCTTATCTTCATGCTCTCTACTCGCCTTAAAGCCACCATTCGTCAAACCTATCGCCAGATTTCGGATGGATTACCCGGTTTTGTGCCGCGCAAAGAGCAGAACTTTCTGGTGGCAGAGATAGCCAAAACCCTGACCGGCGAGTACGACAAACAGCGCCGTATTTTGGTTGCCGAAGCAGGAACCGGTATCGGCAAATCTCTTTCTTATGCGCAGGGTGCCATCCCGGTGGCGCGGCTCACCCAGAAGAAGCTGGTGATCTCCACCGCCACAGTGGCCCTGCAAGAGCAGCTGATCCACAAAGACCTTCCTTTTTACCACCGCCATAGCGAGCTGCCGTTTCGCTTTATGCTGGTCAAGGGGCGTCAGCGCTACTGTTGCGAGCATCTGCTGGAGCAAGCAGCCAGTGGCGCCGAGATGGCCAACTTCGAGCTCGACTTTGGCAGTCTGAGCAAATCCAAGCCATCTGACAGCGACAAAGATCGCTACCTGGCCCTGTGGCAGGCCTACACCAATGGCAAATGGGACGGGGATCGGGACAACTGGCCAGAGCCCATTCCCGACACTTGCTGGGATCGCATCGCCGCCGACCGCCACACCTGCAACAAGGCGCTGAGCCATCACCAGCACTGCCCCTTTCATCGCGCCCGCAACGACATGGAGAGCGCCGATGTGCTGGTGGTGAACCATGCGCTACTGCTCTCCGATCTCACCATGGGCGGCGGCATCATTCTGCCCCCCCCCGATGAGTGTATCTATGTACTGGATGAGGCCCATCACCTGCCCACCATCGCCCGGGATCACGGCGCGGCGTCGGCCAGCGTCAAAGGCTCGCGTCGCTGGCTGGAGAAGCTGGTACAAAGTGCAGGCAAGCTGGCGCGGACTCTTAATAAAGAGAGCCTGCTCGACCCCCAACTCAAACTGCAGGATGCACTGGCCTCCATCCAGCCCGACCTGAAGGCGGTCGAGCAGTGGCTCAGCGCCAACGATCGGCTGTTTGGCACGGAACCTCACTACCGCTTCGCCGAAGGGGTATTGCCTGATCCCCTGCCCATGCTGGCGGAGAATCTCAAGGAGTCGAGCAAGAAGGCGCTGCGAGCGCTGGATCGGATGCAAGGGGCCATAGGTGAAGCGCTGAAAGATGGCGAGATCCGCCGCAAGGAGGCCGAACCCCTGCTGGCAGAGAGCGGTTTTCATCTGCAGCGGCTGGAGAGTTTCTGCGCCCTGTGGGAGATGCTGGGGCGCCATGTGCCGACCGGTAAAACCCCACTCGCCCGCTGGATGGCCAAGAGCGATGACGGCGATATCTGGCTGCACGCCTCACCGATTGAGGTAGGCTATCTGCTGGAGGAGTGGCTCTGGTCGAAATGTCTGGGAGCCGTGCTGGTCTCCGCGACCCTCACCGCCCTCTCTTCCTTTAGTTATTTTCGCCATCAGGTGGGGCTCAAGGAGCACGACGGCACTCGCTATCTGCGCCTGCGCTCCCCCTTTGATTATCAGAAAGCCGAGCTCTATCTGCCCAAGATGGAGCACGAACCCAACTCGCTGGCCTTTACCAACGAACTCATCAGCGTGCTGCCACGTATTCTGGCGGGCAAGGAGGCTAGTCTGGTGCTCTTCTCCTCCTACCGCCAGATGAATGAGGTGGCTGTTGGCTTGCGAGCCAAGGGACTGTCACTGCTGGTACAGGGGGAAGCCTCCCGCAATGCCCTGCTCACCCTGCATAAACAAAAATGCGATGGCGGTCAGGCCAGCATCCTGTTTGGTACCGGCAGCTTCTCGGAGGGGCTGGATCTGCCGGGTCACTATCTCACCAATCTGGTGATCACCAAACTCCCCTTTGCGGTACCCAACTCACCGGTCGAGGAGGCTACTGCCGAGTGGGTGGAGCAACGAGGCGGCAACCCCTTTCTGCAACTGACGGTCCCGGAGGCATCGCGCAAGCTTATCCAGGCCTGTGGCCGCCTCATCCGCAAAGAGGCCGATCGGGGACGGGTCACCATTCTGGACCGCCGCCTGCTGACCAAACGTTATGGCAAGGGGTTGCTCGACGCCCTCCCCCCGTTTACACGGCGGATCGAGTAAATAAGTCGGCCGCTATTGATAAACAAACTGACAGCCGCGCGAACATCGACCACCAGAAAGAGCCATTGCCGCAGTAGGCCAAACCTGTAAAAATGAGCCCCTGTTTTCAGTGGGCAATCGCCTGACTGTTCAAGGAGATGAAATGAAACTGACTGTTCTGGTACCGGCGCTGGCTGGTCTGTTGTGGGCCGGTAGCGCCCTTGCTGATGCCCAATTGGAAGTGACCACCCCGTATGTCGTCCAGCTGATCGATGGTCAATCCATCAACCCCAAGCTGCTCGACAAAACCAGCACCTTCCCCCTCTCTGCTGGCAAACACCAGTTGGTCGTCGCCTTTGAAGGCAACTACTCCAGCCGTAACGAAATCAAGCTGGTGACCGCCGAGCCGCTGGTGCTGAACTTCACCGCCGCCGACAACCAACAGCTGGTGCTGGACTATAAAAAGCCCCGCAACGAAGCCGAAGCCAAGCAGTTTGTCAAAGAGCAGAAAGTAGCGCTGAAAGACAAGGTCAGTGGTCAGCAAGTGAGTAGCGAACAGTTCGTGATGCCGAAAGTAGAGGGCTTCCAGCTGACCCGTGACTATCAGCAAGAGCTGATCAACATGGGGAAAGCCTTCAACCAGCCCAAAGCAGTGGCCGTCTCTTCTGCTGCCGTGATGGCTGCCGCCAGCGCACCGGTTCAAGTTGCCCCCAGCAAGGCTCAAAGCAATCCGGAAGCGCTGACCCAGTTGCAAAACTGGTACAACAAGGCCGATGCTGAAACCCGCAAAGCCTTCCAGATCTGGGTTATCCAGCAGCAATAAGCCGGGCTGAGTGATTGACTGAAAGGGGAGCCAAGCTCCCCTTTTCCATATCCTGCTGTCTCACTCACGACGCGTCTTGATTTATGCGCTGCCACTTCCCCTTTATATAGGGAGTACATATATGGATTCATCTGCTGATTTCATATATAGAAAGCGCCACCTTGCCAGGGAGAATGGCGCCATGTCGTTGCGCATTTTCTATCACCCCCTCTACTCCTCCCTGACGCTACCCGAGCGCCATCGCTTCCCGCTGGCCAAGTATCAAGGGCTGTTTGAACGCCTGCAGGTGCAGGGTTACCCCCTTGGCGAAGCGCCCGCAGCTACCCGGGAGCAAATCTGTCGCATTCACGATGCCGATTATGTCGCGGCGGCCCTGAGCGGTCAGCTTGAAGAGCGCGCCATCCGCAAGATCGGTTTTCCCTGGTCACCCATGCTGATGGAGCGCACCTTGCGCTCGGTCGGTGCCACTATTGCCGCCAGCCGCCATGCTCTTGAGCAGGGCTGCGGCTTGCAGATCTCCGGTGGCTACCACCACGCCCATCGGGATCACGGCAGCGGTTTTTGTCTGTTTAACGATTTGGTGATTGCCGCCCAGGCTTGCCTCGACGAGGGGCGTTGTGAACAGGTGCTGATCGTCGATCTCGATGTGCATCAAGGAGATGGCAGTGCGGCCCTGTGCGCCGGACGGCGCGATATCATCACCCTCTCCCTCCATGGTGAGCACAACTTTCCCCATCACAAAGCCACCTCTCACCTCGACTTTCCACTGCCAAGCGGCATGACGGACGATGCCTATCTCACCACACTGCAACAGGCGCTCTCACTGGCACTGCGCCTCTATTCGCCTGATCTCATCCTCTATCAGGCGGGCGTCGATGTGCATCATGCCGACGAGCTTGGTTATCTCTCCCTGAGCGATGAAGGGGTTCGCCTGCGCGATGCCATGGTATTTGACTGTGCTCTGCTGCACGGCGTGCCCATCGCGGCAGTGCCCGGTGGCGGCTATCGCCGCGACTGGCAACAGCTGATCCCGCTTCATATGTCGCTGTTTGAAATAGCGCGCCACCGTTTTGGCTGATGGCATGGCTTTATAGCGCGGACACCCCATCAGAAGTAGGCGGGCACTTCACCAGATACAACAGAAGAGGCGACCCTGGGGTCGCCTCTTCGTGTTTCGTCCTCTCGGTCACACACGCTCGCTCGTTGCCAGGCAAGCTCGGGACGCCTGAGGATAACTATTTCTGACGCTTGCGGGCGTACTTGCGACGGGCGCGAGCCTGACGCTCCTCTTCCCGCTCGGCCTTCTCTTTGGCTTTTTGCTCGGCTTCTGCGGCGGCTTCGACAATCTCGACGCTCACCATCTCCGGCGTCTCCAGCGAGATGCGGCCAAGCAAACCGGAGCGGAACTCGTTAATCAGGATCTCTGACGCCTTGTGCAGGTCGGCCAGCCCACCTTTGCGCATAAACGCCCGCTGGCGGGCGATCATCTCTAGCAGCTCGATCTCGGTCTCGGGCAACTCGTCAATCTGGTAACGCGCCTTGATCCGCTCCGGATAGGCCTTGATGAAGTAATCGGCGGCGAACATGGCGATATCGGCATAGTCGAACACCGTGTCCTTGATGGCCGCGGTGATGGCCAGACGATAACCGCAGGAGGGCGGATTGAGCTTGGGCCAGAGGAAACCCGGGGTATCGGTCAGGATGACGTTGTTATCCAGCTTGATCCGCTGCTGAGACTTGGTCACCCCCGCCTCGTTGCCGGTACGGGCGATGATGCGCCCCGCCAAGGTATTGATCAGGGTGGATTTGCCCACGTTGGGGATCCCCATGATCATCGCCCGCACGCCGCGCAGCTCAAAATTGCGCTCCGGCAGCATCTCGTGGCAGAGGGTCAGCAGTTGCTTGATCTTCTCCGGCTCTTGTTGTGTCAACGGCAGTGCCTTGATCCCCTTCTCTTTTTCCATGTGCGCCACCCACAGATCGGTGATCGCCGGATCGGCCAGGTCCGCCTTGTTCAGCACCTTGATCACCGGGGTATCACCACGCAGCTCGGGCACCAGCGGGTTTTCGCTGGAGAAGGGGATGCGGGCATCGAGCATCTCGATGATCACATCGACCTGGGGCATGACCTCGGCAATCTCTTTGCGGGCCTTGTGCATGTGACCGGGGAACCAGTTGATGGACATATCCGTTACTCTCTGTGGGGGCTGCGGGCGCGCGCATGGAACAACAGGCGCTCTGCCGCGGGCATCGAACGAAGGGGGCGCATTTTACCTGCTGCGGGCCTCTTTTGACAGGTCATTCTAACCATCACCTCATCAAATCAGCAAACCGCCGAGGCGGAGCAACCTTGCCAGAAGCGACCGGACCAACTCGCTCAATTGATAGATAACACATTGATATAGTGTAACATTTTCATCACTTTTTCACACAACCGTCACCGATAGTCAGTAAAAGTGTCATCTGCCCCCTCTAGGCTGCGCTCAGGTTTTACAAGGAGCGAACCCCAATGAGAAAAATGGCAGGACTTGCAGTGATGATCGGCGCCGCCCTGGCTGCCGGCTGCAAATCAGACAATGACACGGTGGCGACCAAACCCGCAGCCCAACCCACCAACGTCATCTTCTTCCTCGGTGACGGCATGGGCCTCAACACCCTGACGGCGGCCCGCATCTACGGTGTCGGCGAAGAGGGTGATCTCACCATCGATACCCTGCCAGAGACGGCCTTTATCAAGACCTTCTCCCACGATGCCCAGGTCACTGACTCGGCCCCCTCCATGGCGGCCTACATGACCGGGGTCAAGAGCAACAACGGCGTCATCAGCATGGACGGCGACGCCACCTATGAGAGTGACTGCAGCAAGAGCGCCGGCAAGCCGGTGACAACCCTGCTGGAGCTGGCCAAAGCCGATGGCCGCGGTACCGGTGTGGTAACCAGCACCCGGGTAACCCACGCCACCCCGGCGGCTACCTATGCCCATATCTGCAACCGGGATCTGGAAGCGGATATCGCCGTCCAGCTGGTACCGGGCGGCAAAGGCTACAACAGCGCCCTCAAGGAGGGGCTGGATGTGGTGCTCGGTGGCGGCAGCAGCTTCTTCCTGCCCAAAGCCGACAAGGGCAAGCGGGAAGATGGCCGCAACCTCATCAGCGAAATGCAGGCCAAGGGCTACCAGTTTGCCAGCAATCTGGATGAGCTGAACAAGGCCGATGCGGGCAAGCCGCTGCTGGGACTGTTTGGTTCCAGTCACATGAAATATGACCTGGACCGCCCTGCCAGCGAGCCGTCACTGGCCCAGATGACCCTGGCCGCTATCAAGCAGCTCAAGGGTAAGGAGAAGGGTTACTTCCTGATGGTGGAAGGGGGTCGCATCGACCACGCCCTGCACGACACCAACGCCAAGCGGGCGCTGCAGGACACTATCGCCTTCGACAACGCCATCAAGGCTGCTATCGACGAGGTGAAAAAGAGCGACCCCGAGCTGAAAAACACCCTGATCGTGGTCACCGCAGACCACGACCACACGCTCGTGCTCAACGGCTATGCCAAGCGCACCGGCAAGACCACCGCCGACAACCCCGGCGTACTTGGGCTGGTGAAGAACTACGAGACTGGCGAGCCAAGCAAGGATAGCGAGGGCATGCCCTACACCATCATAGGTTTTGGCAACGGCTACAACCGGGTGGATGGCCCGCGCAGCAGCGTCGCCCCGCTCGACGATGCCACCGTCTTTGCCAATGACTACCACCAGGAAGTGGTGGTCAAGGTGGGCGAGATCGGCAACGAGACCCACGGCGGCACCGATGTCTTCCTCGGCGCCATCGGCAAGGGGGCTGACAGCTTCCATGGCTCACTCGATAACACCGCCGTGTTCGGCAAGATCAAGGCTGCGGCCAAGCTGTAAGGAGCACTTTCATGAGCAAACAGATGAACACATCCATCAAGCACACGCTGGTCTGCGCCGCCCTGTTCAATGCGCTGGGCGCAACCTCCCAGGCACAGGCCGGTGATGCCAAAAACGTCATTCTCTTTATCGGTGATGGCATGGGGCCTACCGTGCTCACCGCCACCCGCCTGTTCAAGGTGGGAGAAGAGGGCAATCTGGAGATGATGAAACTGCCGCGCAGTGCCCGCATCAAGACCTTCTCCAACGATGCCCAGACCACCGACTCGGCCCCCTCCATGGCGGCCTACACCACCGGGGTCAAGATGAACAACGAGGTGATCGCCATGAGCAGCGACACCAAAGCCGTCGCCCCCGGCAAAGACGTCAATGGCAACAAAACCGTCAACAATTGCAGCAGCGATAACGGCAAGCCGGTGCCCACCATCCTGGAGCTGGCCAAGGCGGCAGGCAAATCGGTCGGAGCCGTCACCACCACCGAGCTGACCCACGCGACCCCGGCGGCTACCTACGCCCACATCTGCCATCGGGATGCTGCCTATGACATCGCTGCACAGGCCGTTCCGGGAGGAACTGGTTTCAACCAGGCGCTTGGGGATGGGGTCGATGTGCTGATGGGCGGTGGTGCCAACCACTGGACCCCCTACAGCGCCAGCAACAAGGGCGGTCGCAATGACAACCGCGACCTGACCGCCGAGATGAAGGCGCAGGGATACAGCTATGTCACCACCCAAAGTGAACTGGCCAAGGTCACCAGTGGCAAAGTGCTCGGTCTGTTCAGCAGCAAATCCCACCTCGACTACGAGCTGGATCGGGTCGCCAAGGGGGCTGCCAATACCCAGCCATCCCTCTCCGAAATGACCGCCAAGGCGATCGACCTGCTGAGCAAGAACAGTCAGGGTTACTTCCTGATGGTAGAAGGCGGCCGGATCGATCATGCCCTGCACGGCACCAACGCCAAGCGCTCGCTCACCGACGCGGTGGCTCTGGATGAGGCGGTCAAGACGGCGCTGGGTAAAGTGGATCTCAACAATACCCTGATCGTGGTCACCGCCGACCATGACCACACCATGACCATTAACGGCTACTCCGCCAAGGGCAATCCGGTGCTGGATCTGGTGAAAAATGGCGACGGCTCGACCCAGAACGACGTGGATGGCAAGCCCTTCACCACCCTGGTGTTCGGTAACGGCCCCAATCGTGCGGCCGTGCGCCCGGTCCTCACCAGCGATCAGGTGATGGCCAATGACTATCTGCAGGAGACCGGCGTCAAGCTGACATCGGAAACCCACGGCGGCGGCGATGTGATGCTGTTTGCCGATGGCGCCGGCAGCAACCGCTTCAAAGGCACGCTGGATAACACCAAGGTGTTTGGCAAACTGCGGGAGGCGCTCGGCCTGTAAGCAGCAGGGGCCCGGGTGCATCTGAGCAATTGACTCAGCGGCCCGGGCCCCGGCTCTTTCGAGCGACAGATGATGATGCGACTTTTGCTTTCGTTATGGCTGCTTGGCAGCACCCTCGCCTTCCCCCTGCATGCTGACGACACGCCCCCGGATCTCGCCGCCCGGATCAGCTATCACGACCGGAACACCGGCAGCGATGGCATCGCCAGAGAGAGTGTCTGGCAAGAGAAGTGGCTGCGCGTGGGCAATCAGGTGTGGAGCCAGCGGCTCATTCCCCTCCCCCTTGCCCGTGCCTATCACGCCACTCACGACGCCACCCCCGGCCACAAGCACTTTACCCACCAGATGGCGGCCCGCTGGGTCAGCCGCAGTGATGAGGGTGAACTTCAGCTGCGCTATGCCGACAGCTGGCACAACCAGCTGGTTGAAGTGCCGGTGGAAGAGTATGGCCAGGTGGCCTTCAAGCCCGACTGGCTGCGGATCCGCCATCTCGTCAACCCGGTGCTGATCGAGGGGATGACTCCACTGGATGAGGCAGCCCCCGAGCAGGCCCGCTGGTATGAAAAGCGCGAAGGGCAGCAACGAACCCGCATTCTCTGGTCGAGTCAGTGGCAGATCCCGCTGGTGGTCGAATCGGCCAGCCTCGATGGCTATCGCAGCTACCGGATGGAGGTAACCCTGCGCAAGCTGCCTGCTCAGCTCCCCTGGCAGCAACTCGCTGATTACGAAGTGCGCGATCTGCGGGATTTCTTCGACTGAGCTCCCAACCCATCAGCGGGCGCAACGACAACGCAGGCAGGAATGTTACACTCTGCATATTCGACTCTGGCTCACGACCTTGATGCGCGCTCTCTGCCTGCCCTTTTTTGCCCTGCTGTTATTGCTGGTACACACCGGTGCCCAGGCTATTGTGCTGGTGGCGGCCGAGTTGCCCCCTTACGTCATTCAGTCCTCCCATGGTAAACCCAGCGGGGTGGGTATCGAGATCATGGAGGAAGCAGCCCGCCGTCTAGGCGAGCCGCTTACCATCGAGTTGATGCCGCTTCCACGTGCACTGACACAGACAATTCATCGCCCCGATGTATTGATGATACCGCCCGTGCGAAGCAGTCAGCGAGAGCACCTCTATCAGTGGGTAACTCCCATCCTCGATGAGCAATTTTTGATCGTCAGCGATCGCCAATTTCACCCAAAAGCACTGAAAAGCAGCGATTTGAAGAACCTTGATGTGGGCGTGCTGCGCTACTCGTTTGGTCAACACCTACTCAAGCAACGCATCGGGATCCGGGGAGAGACAGTGGCAGATGAGCAACTAAACGCTCATAAACTCCATCGCGGTCGCATTGATGCCTGGGTCGCCGCATGGAATGTCATCCTGTATGCCCAACAACAAGACAAACGCTCATCACAACAGCTGGTTCGCGGGGAAGTGTTGATGAACACCCAACTCTTCCTGGCCGCTCACAAGGATTTCCCCTTCAAACAGGCGCAGCGCTGGCAAGCCGTCATCGACGAGATGCGCCATGATGGCACACTGGCGCGGATCATCCGTCAGTACAACTATCAGGCTCCTGAGTAGTCACTCAATCGCGGTTGCCAAGACCGGCCAGAATGGTTATGGTAGGCCTATGAAAATACTCGCTATTTCCTCGCATTTGCTCACACCCTGCTGAGCCCCCGCCTCGCTCCTTCGGCCGCGAGTCGCTTGGGGGCATGGCATTTTCAATCGATTGAACCTGTTGAATCCATTTTTGTAACACTTTGCGTGATGGCCAACCTGCACCCGCCGGTATGGGCCTATCCGCTATTGATAAGGAATATCTTATGAAACAACCTCATCTGGTTATCTCCAGCCTTGATCTGGACCGTATCGAACAACTGCTTGGCAACCACCCGCAACATCTGGCCCTGCAAGAGGAGCTGGACCGCGCCGAGATCCGCGAACCGGCCGACATGCCGCCGGACGTGGTCACTATGAACAGCAAGGTACGCTTCAAGATGCAGAGCAGCGGCAACGAGTTCTGCCTCACCCTGGTCTATCCGCGCGATGCCAAGGGCGACGAGAGCAACATCTCGGTACTGGCGCCGGTAGGCAGCGCCCTGCTCGGCCTGAAAGTGGGCGACAGCATCGCCTGGCCGGGCCCGGCCGGTCGCACCATCGAGGTCGAAATTCTGGAAGTGGTTTATCAGCCGGAGCGCGCCGGCGAGCTGCACCGCTGAGTCCCCCGGGCTGGTCATCCCCTGTTGATCAGCCCGCTTGCTCGCCCTTGCCAGCTGATCCCGATCAAGCTTTGCGCACCTTGCCCCCCGGTTTTTAGCCCCTTTTCCTGCTGCTGCTTGAGCCTGACTCGGGGGGCAGGTATCTTGTTGGCCGCGTCATGGTCATGACGCACCGAATTTCAGGCTGACATCATGATAAAAATTGCCCTCATCGACGATCACCAGGTCGTCCGATCCGGTTTTGCCCAACTGCTCAATCTGGAGCCAGACCTGCAGGTGGTCGCCGAATTCGGCTCCGCCAGCGATGCCCTTGCCGGCCTGCCCGGCAGCGGGGCGCGAGTCTGCGTCTGCGACATCTCGATGCCCGACCAGTCGGGACTGGAGCTGCTCAAGCAGCTCCCCTCCGGTCTGGCGGTGGTGATGCTCTCGGTACACGACAGCCCCGCCCTCATCGAGCAGGCACTGCAGACCGGTGCCAAGGGATTTCTCTCCAAGCGCTGCAGTCCGGACGAGCTGATCGCCGCCGTACGCACCGCCGCACAGGGGGGATGTTATCTGACGCCGGACATCGCCCAGAAACTGGCCAGCAGCAGCCGGGATCCCCTCACCAATCGGGAGCGGGAGATTGCCCAGTTGCTGGCACAGGGGCTGGAGGTGAAGGCCATCGCCGAGCAGCTCGGCCTCTCCCCCAAGACGGTGCACGTCCATCGCGCCAACCTGATGGACAAGCTCAAGGTCAGCAACAACGTCGAGCTGGCCCACCGCATGCTGGATAGCTGGTGATCTCCCGTTTTGCCAGCTATGTCGCCATCGCGCTGGCGGCCTGCTTCATCTTTGCCGCTGGCTGGTTTTGCCTCTGGAGCATCAGCCTGCATCTGGCGGGTGGCCCGGCGCTGGCGGTGCTGCTGTTCCCCTTCGGCCTGCGCCTCGGGTTGCTGCTGCAAAGTCCCGGCCACTACTGGCCGCCGCTGTTGCTGTGCGAAGGACTGCTGCTCTACTGGCTCAATCTGGAGGTGGGGCTGCCCCACTGGCCTTGGCTGGTCGCGGGCAGTCTGCTGACCCTGCTACCGCTGCTGATTGCCCGTCGCCAGCAGGTGCGCAACGACTGGCAACAACTGTTGCTGCTGCTCGCCACCGTCACGGCGGCGGCGCTGCTGCAAGCCCTGCTCTGGCATCTGGCCGGGGAAGATGGCCTCTCGGCCCTGCTGCTCAGCCTGACCGGCGGTCTGACGCTGACCTCCACCTGCATGCTGATCTGGCACTACCTCACTCGTGCCACCTGGGTGCCGCTGGGACCTGCGCTGGTGGATCAGCCGGTAGAGTGGCGCTTTCGCCATCTGGTCTGGTATCTGCTGCTGTTCGTATTGAGCCTCTGGCTGCAACTGGGATTGCCCAACTCGCTGGTGCGCTTCACCCCGTTTTGTCTGGCCATCCCCATCATCGCCATGGCGTGGCGCTACGGCTGGCAGGGGGCGCTGCTCGCCACCCTGATGAACACCATCGCCCTGCTGGCCAGTCAGGCCTGGCACGATCACCCGCTGGATCTGCTGCTCTCCCTGCTGGCCCAGAGCCTCACCGGCCTGCTGCTGGGTGCCGGGATCCAGCGCCAGCGGGAGCTCAATCAGGCGCTGACCCGCCAGCTCGCCCATAATCGCCAACTCACCGAGCGGCTGCTGGAGACCGAGGAGAGCATCCGCAAGGAGGTGGCGCGCGAGCTGCACGACGACATCGGCCAGACCATCACAGCCATTCGTACCCAGGCCGGGATCGTGCGCCGCCTCGCCCCCGATAACGCAGGTGTAGGTCAGAGCAGTGCCCTCATCGACACACTGTCGCTCGGGATCTACGACGCGGTGCGCGGCCTGCTCGGGCGGCTGCGCCCGCGCCAGCTCGACGACATGACTCTGGAACAGGCGGTACGGGCACTGCTCCGAGAGCTGGAGCTGGAGCGTTACGGCATCGTCACCCGGCTGGAGTGGCAACTGGCGGATGGGGATCTCTCCGATGCCCAGCGGGTCACCCTGTTTCGGGTCTGTCAGGAGGGGCTCAACAACGTGGTCAAACATGCCAACGCCCACTCGGTCACCATTCGCGCCCGGGCCAGCGGCGATCAGTTGCAACTGGTGCTGGAAGATGATGGCCGCGGTCTGCCGGAAAGCCGCCCGCAGCAGGGCTATGGCCTGCTCGGCATTCGCGAACGGGTACAGGCACTCGGGGGCAGTCTGCAACTCTCCTGCATCCACGGCACCCAGCTGACGGTCAACCTGCCCAGTCGCAGACGGGAAGAGAGTCATGGCTAATCACCACCAGAGGGCCTGCCTGTGCTGAGTTTTATGAGAAGCGCGCCGCCCCGGCCCCTTATCCGGGATCAGGCCGAGATCGATGCCACCTATCGCCACTGGCGGCTGCACCTGCTGCTGACCATGTATCTGGGCTACGCGGTCTTCTACTTCACCCGCAAGAGCTTCAACTTCGCCATGCCGGACATGCTGGCGAGCGGCATGCTGGACAAGTCCGATATCGGCATGCTCTGGACCCTGTTCTACATCACCTACGGCTGCTCCAAGTTCTTCTCCGGCATCATCAGTGACCGCGCCAACCCGCGCTACTTCATGGGTGTCGGACTAATGGCCACCGGCGTTATCAATATCCTGTTCGGCCTCTCGTCGGCACTCTGGATGTTTGCCGCCCTCTGGGTCGCCAACGCCTTCTTCCAGGGCTGGGGCTGGCCCCCCTGCTCCAAGCTGCTTACCAGCTGGTATTCGCGCACCGAGCGCGGCGTCTGGTGGTCGGCCTGGAACACTGCCCACAACGTCGGCGGCGCGCTCATCCCCCTTATCGTCAGCACCATCGCCCTGCAACATGGCTGGCGCTACGGCATGATAGTGCCCGGCCTTATCGCCATCATCGCGGGGTTATTCCTCTGCTGGCGGCTGCGGGATACCCCGGCCGCCATGGGGTTGCCGTCGGTGGGCGAGTGGCGCAAGGATGCGATGGAGCTGGCCCAGCAGACTCAGGATGCGGGGCTCTCCCATCGCCAGATCCTGCGCAAATATGTGCTGGGCAACCCCTATATCTGGCTGCTCGCCTGCTGTTACGTGCTGGTCTATGTGGTGCGCACCGCCATCAATGACTGGGGCAATCTCTACATGACCGAGCAGCGCGGCTTCAATCTGATGAGCGCCAACTCGGCCATCTCCATGTTCGAGGTAGGGGGCTTTATCGGCGCCCTAGTGGCGGGTTGGGGATCGGACAAGCTGTTCAACGGCAACCGTGGCCCGATGAACCTCATCTTTGCGGTGGGGATCCTGCTGGCGGTGGGGTCGCTCTGGCTGATGCCCTTCTTCAGCTATGTGATGCAGGCGGCCTGCTTCTTTACTATCGGCTTCTTCGTGTTTGGCCCCCAGATGCTGATCGGCATGGCAGCGGCGGAGTGCTCCCACAAAAACTCGGCGGGAGCGGCCACCGGCTTTGTCGGTCTCTTTGCCTACATGGGGGCGGCGCTGTCGGGCTATCCGCTGGCCAAGGTGATGGAGATCTGGCACTGGAACGGCTTCTTCGTGGTGATCTCGGTGGCGGCAGGCGTCTCGGCCCTGCTGCTGCTCCCCTTCCTCAAGGCGCAGGCACCGAGAGCCGCTCAAACGAATGCAGAGTAGCAGGTGGCAGCTGACGAGCCATACCCAGCAAGCAGAAACAGACAGGGCGCGGATCACCGCGCCCTGATTTTATTCCTGAACCGATTCCTGCATCAGGCAGCCTGACAGACCCGATTTTTTCCTTCCCGCTTGGCCCGATAGAGAGCGTCATCCGCACGGCTGAACAGGCTGTCAAAGTGCCACTCCCCCTGCCAGTGAGCAATACCAATGCTGACGGTGATATGGATCCCATCTACCTCGCAGGCCGCAAGCTGAACCCGCAGTGACTGACAACGGGCGATCGCCTCCTCTGCGGTGGCATGGCGAAACAGCAGCACAAACTCCTCGCCCCCGAAGCGACTGGCCAATACTCCTTCCAGCTCGCGCAGTGCCAACCCGACCCGCTCCAGCACCCGATCCCCCACCTCATGACCATGCCGATCGTTGATCTGCTTGAAGTCATCCAGATCGAGCACCGCCAGCGCCCCCTGCTGTGCAGGGCGTCCACGGGCCAGACGTTCCATAAAACCACGGCGATTGAACAAGCCGGTCAACGGATCATGACTGGCCTGATAGCGCAGCTCCAGCGCCCGGTGCTGGTTGCAGAGCAGCAGTACCCCGAAGGTGAGCATGGAGCTACCCACCAGCATGGAGACATAGGGCAACACGTTGAACAACTGACGCTGGAACGGGCTTTCGATCACCTCGCCCCACACGGTAAACATCCGCATCAGGGTCATAGCGATCAGCACCAGATTGAGGCCAATCAGCACCCATACCGCCACCTGATAATCAGGGCGGCCGTGACGCCAGAGCTGCCAGATGATGAGCGAACTGAGCATGAGGAAGGTGGCGCTGCTGATCATCACCCGCACCGCAATCCGGCCATCGATGGCGACCGACCAGGTCATGACGGCGGCAAACAGCAGGATGAATCCCCAGCAGACAGGCCAGCCCGGCGATTGCCGGAAGAAACAGCGCTGGGCGACCAGCAATAACGACACATGAAAAATCAGGAAGACATTGCCAACCCAGGAGCCATAGAGGGTGGGTGTCAGCAGCAGACTGGCAAATCCCGCCTGACCCAGCATGGCAAACAGACTGGACCACCACCAGACCCCGACGCCGGGAATATCGTTGTGGGTAACGCGAATGATGGTAAGAGTGAGGAAACCGAGACAATAGCCACACAAGGCCATGACCATCAAGGTAAAAATATCCAGCTTAAGCAGTAGTGAGGCGTCCATACCAAAGCCATGCAGAGAGGGTAACTGAGTATATGAGAAGCGTTTGCCAAGACCCAGTGCGACTTGATGGTTTTCACAATAAAGCCCGTTCGTTTGCTGACAAACAGAGCAATGCGTGTGATATCCCACCAATACGTATACGCATCAACCCCATAAAAAGCCTCTTACGGAGCCCGTCAACTCAATAAGAGCCGCAAGCGGCGCCCTGACTTTGTAACAAAATGTCTTGGGGATAATTTGGGCTTGAACCCACTCAATTAGATAGATATGTTGTTTTCGTGTGATTTTATGAATGAAGCCATGAGCAATAAATGTCTCTAACCTGTTGAGTCTTCTGACACAATCTGTTTTTGGTACATTTTTCACTCAACCACTATTCATAGCATCTCATATGGGGCTTTTGTCCCGCTCAAGACATTCATCCTGTCTTGCCTGTTGCCGGATGCAGCAGTCTCTTGTGCCACGGAGTCGCACGGGATCAGGTTCAAGGCCGAACACACCACCGACAGAGACGTCACTTATGATCAAAAAACTGATTCTTTCTACCCTGCTGTTTTGCGGGATCGCCACGGCGGCCCCGACCCCTGCCCCCACCTCCACCCTGGATGCCGTGCTCGAACGCGGCGTGCTGCGAGTCGGTTTCGATGCCGGCTATCAACCCTTCGAGATGACCAACAAGCAGGGCCAATACATTGGCTTTGACGTGGATCTCGCCAAGATGGTCGCCAAAGAGATGGGCGTGAAGGTCGAGTTCGTCAACACCGCCTGGGATGGCATCATTCCGGCGCTGCTGACCAACAAGTTCGACGTCATCATGGGCGGCATGACCGTCACTCCCCAGCGCAACCTGCGAGTCAACTTCGCCGATCCTTACATCGTGGTCGGCCAGACCATAGTCCTGCGCAAAGAGAAGGCGGGCGAAATCAAATCCTTCACCGACCTCAACGACCCGAAATACAAGATCGCGGTCAAGCTCGGCACCACCGGCGAGCAGGCAGTCAAGCGCCTGATCCCCAAAGCCACCCTGCTGCAGTTTGAAACTCAGGATGACGCCAAGCTGGAAGTGATCAACGGCAAGGTCGATGCGTTCGTCTATGACCTGCCCTACAACGCTATTTTCGCCTCCCAGAATCAGGGCGCCGTGGTGCACCTCGACAAGCCGTTCACCTTCGAACCGCTAGCCTGGGCTATCCGCAAAGGAGATCAGGACACCCTCAACTGGTTCAACAACTACCTGCGCCAGATCAAGGGCGATGGCAGCTACGACCGTCTCTACAAGAAGTGGTTCGAATCCAACGCCTGGCTGAACCAGCTCAAATAACCTCCGGGGGGCGGCACATGCCGCCCCTGCACCACGCAGCTCCCCACACAATAACGAGAAGAGGTTGTGACTGTGCACACACCCAAACCGACAAGACAGATGGAAAAACAGCCCAATCAGCTACTCTGGCATGGGGTTTTCCTGCTGATGCTGCTGGTTGCCGTATTCGGCATCTACAAGGCTGTCCAGTCAGTGGATTACACCTGGCGCTGGGAACGCATTCCCCAATACATCGCCTATCAGGCGGAGCAGAAGAATCTGGCCGAATTTGACGGCACCGTGATGGCGGGCACCAGCGAGGCCGAGAAAGGCAAGCTGTTCCTGCAAGACGATCTCGATCCCAATGTGCGGCAAGCCATCGCCAGCACCGGCGTACAAGTCGCCGAAGGGGATACCGTTTTTCGTGGCGATACCCTCGACACCCAACTGAGCTGGACCGCAGGCCCCATCGCCTGGGGCGTCTGGGTCACCGTCAAGCTCTCGCTGGTAGCAGGCATCTTCGCCATCCTGCTCGGCACCCTGGCCGGGCTGGCGCGCCTCTCCCCCAATCCCGCCCTGCGCAATCTGGCGGTCACCTACGTTGAGCTCATCCGCGGCACGCCGCTGCTGGTGCAGATTTTTATCGTCTACTTCTTTATCGGCACCGTGCTGAACCTCGACCGCTTCACCGCCGGGGTCGTCGCGCTGGCCGTCTTTACCGGGGCCTATGTGGCGGAGATCGTCCGTGCCGGTATCAGCTCCATCCACAAGGGGCAGATGGAGGCAGGCCGCAGCCTGGGTATGACCTCCGCCCAGACCATGCGCTACGTCATCCTGCCGCAAGCGTTCAAGCGGGTGCTGCCACCGCTGGCGGGCCAGTTCATCAACCTCATCAAGGACTCCTCGCTGGTCTCGGTTATCTCCATCACCGATCTGACCAAGGCGGGGCGCGAGGTGGTGAGCTCCACCTTCAGCCCGTTCGAGGTATGGTTCACCGTGGCCCTGCTCTATCTGGTGCTCACCGGCACCCTCTCTTTCCTGGTACGCCGTCTCGAGGTGAAATATGCACGCAGCAACTGATCCCATCATCAAGGTGCAACAGGCGTCGAGAAGTGCAGCCATCACCGACACCCTCTTCGCCTTCCCGGTTCGTTTTCTGGAGGTGAAATATGCACGTAGCAACTGATCCCATCATCAAGGTGCCACAGGTGTCGAGAAGTGCAGCCATCACCGACACCCCCTTCGCCTTCCCGGTTCGTTTTCTGGAGGTGAAATATGCGCGTAGCAACTGATCCCATCATCAAAGCGACCGGCGTAGAGAAGTTCTACGGCAGCGAAGTGCACGCCTTGAAAAAGGTCAGCACCCAGGTCGCCGAAGGGGAAGTGGTGGTGATCGTCGGCCCCAGCGGCTCGGGCAAATCCACCTTCCTGCGCACTCTCAACCAGCTGGAGACCATCAACGACGGCAATATCGTGGTCGACGGTATCTGCCTGACCGAGCCGGGCGATGTCAACAAGCTGCGGGAAGAGGTGGGCATGGTGTTCCAGTCCTTCAACCTCTTTCCCCACCTGACGGTGCTGGATAATATCTGCCTCGCTCCGCAGAAGGTGCGTGGCCTGTCGCGCCGTGAGGCCGAAGACAGAGCCAAGGCGCTGCTGCTGAAAGTGGGGCTGTCGGTGAAAGCGGCCAGCTATCCCTCCCAGCTCTCCGGCGGTCAGCAACAGCGGGTGGCCATTGCCCGGGCACTCGCCATGCAGCCGCGCATCATGCTGTTTGACGAGCCCACCAGTGCGCTGGACCCCGAGATGGTGGGGGAAGTGCTGGATGTGATGAAGGGACTCGCCCGCGAAGGGATGACCATGGTGGTGGTGACCCACGAGATGGGCTTTGCCCGCGAGGTAGCGGATCGGGTGCTCTTTATGGAGAGTGGCGAACTGCTGGTGGATGAAAAACCGGCCGATTTCTTCGACAATCCCCCCTCGCCGCGTCTGCGCCAGTTCTTGAGTCAGGTGCTGTAGCCAACATGCTCTGCTGGATAAACGAAGAGGGACCGCAAGGTCCCTCTTCTTGTGTGTCACGCTGGCAGGCTTAACCCAGCTGAACCCGAGTGCCCATCTCATCGGCTCAGCGCGGGGACTTTCCCAGATAGCGCTCCACGATCACTTTCACCCCGTCACGTTTTTTGAGCTGATAGAGCTCCTTGTCAAACTGGTCGATAAAGGCCTGTTTGTAGGGGTACTCCCCCTTGCGGCTATAGCCGAGAAACCCCTGCTCCTTGCTGAGCACCGGCCCCTGTTTGAGCAGGGACATATCGGCCACCGCCAGCTGATCGGCCTTTATCATGTTGAGCAACTCATAGAGCAGGGAGAGGCGATCATTGATGGTGCAATCGACCCGGCCGCGGACAATCTTGAGCAGGTTCTCCCGATTGCTTTTCACCTCCTCCACGTCGATCTGCTTCTCTTTTACCGCCTGCCAGAAGGCATCGCCGCCGACGGCAAAACCGGCGTTCATACCAAAGCGCAAACCGTGATAGTCGAGCGGAAAGCTGGCCTGCGGGGTATTGGCCGCCACACTGGCGCCGCACATCACCACCAGCTCTTCATCCAGCATCGGCTGGGAGTAGGGCCACATGTAAGGGCGGGTGTCGGGCATGTAGTAGGGTGGAAAAATGGCGAAGGCAGCCCCCTGCTCCACCATGCTCAGACCGCGCCGCCACGGCATAGGCTTGAGCACCACCTCATAGTCAGGCATGGCAGAGGTCACCTCGCGGATGATGTCGGCATAGATCCCCCTGACCTCCTCCCCTTCCTGCCAGGAGTAGGGAGGATAGGCGGCATCCGCCAGGATCTCGACCCGGGTCTTGGCGTGCGCCATCATGCACAACCCCAGCAACAAGCAACACCAGACGCGCATAAGCCAGCACCTCCTGAAAAAGCCTGCATCAAGCATAGCCATCCAGCGCACCTTCCTCTGCTGGCGCGCCATATTTCATGCCATCTCTTCGTTGGCAGAAAAATGTTAATGAATTATTAAACCCATCCTTTATGCTGGAGAGCAATTGCTCTGAATGGATGGCCGCATATGGATGTGCAACTGCTTTTGCTCTACCTCTCCCCGATTTTTCTGGCCTTTATCGGCTGGGAGATGCTCTACCTGCGCAAACATGGCGCGGCCTTTCCAACCGCCACCTACCAGTGGCGGGATCTGTTCGCCAACGCAGCCCTGGCCCTGATGCACCAAGGGGGCGATGCGCTGGCGGCCATCGCCATTGCTTATCTGTATGACACCCTCTGGGGCTGGCGACTGTTCGACATCGACCTCACCTTCTGGAGCGTATTGCTGCTGTTCCTGCTGCAGGATCTCTGCTATTGGCTGTTCCACTTCACCAGCCACCATGTGCGCTGGCTGTGGGCCTCCCACGTGGTGCACCACAGCTCGGAGCGACTCAATCTCTCCACCGCCTTTCGCCAGAGCCTGATGTATCCCATCTCCGGCATGTGGCTGTTCTGGATCCCGATGATTGTCATCGGCTTCCCGCCCGAGGCGGTGGTCGCCACCGTGCTGCTGAGCCTGGGTTTTCAGTTTTTCGTCCACACCCAGGTGGTGGGCAAGCTCGGCTGGCTGGAGTGGATCTTCAACACCCCCTCCCACCACAGGGTGCACCACGCCAGCAACGCCAAGTACATAGACCGCAACTTCGCCGGGGTGCTGATCATCTGGGATCGGCTGTTCGGCACCTTTGTCGAAGAAGATCCGGCCGAGCCATGCCGCTTCGGCATCACCAAGCCGATCCACAGCTTCAACCCCCTCACCCTCACCTTCCACGAGTGGCGCGACATGCTGCATGACGCCCGTGGCCTACCCTGGCGACAAAAACTCGCGGTGCTGTTTGGCAAACCGGCTGGGCCTGCCAGCCGCTGAGCCTTCGCATCAAATAGCAACTCCCGGATAGTAAGCCCCTGATAACCAGTCCCTGATAACAAGAGAGCGCCACAGTGGCGCTCTCTTATGGTCAGTCACCTCTTCGATGTCAGAGATGGGCGAACGACCAGACGGCGGGGATCAGGCTCAGCAAGGTCACTCCGGCCAACAGCCGCTCGCGGTCACTCAGGCAAAGATCTGCGCCCAGCTGACGACGGCTGTAGAGAAACAGCAGCAGACCCGGCCCGTAGAGCAACAACGACAGCAGCAGATACTCCACCCCGGCGGCATAGAGCAGCCAGAATCCGTAACCGCTCGACACCAGTGCCACTGCCCGCATCAGGCCTCGGCCCTGCCCACTCTCTCCCTCCTTGCTGAACGAAAGCTTGAGCAAAAACAGCCCGATCAGCAGGTAAGGCACCAAAATCATAGAGGTCGATATAAGCAGCAAACTGGTGTAGCCCTTGCCGAGCAGCCATACCAGCAGCAGGCAAGTCTGCACCGTCAGGCTGGTGAGCCAGAGCGAGGCGATAGGCGTCCCATTGCGGTTCTGGCGCCGGAAGATGGCGGGAAACGCACCGTGGCGGGCCGCGCTGAACGGCACCTCCGCCGAGAAGAGGGTCCAGCTCACGTAGGAGGCGAGCACCGAGACGATCAGGCCGACGCTGATGAGCAGTTTGCCCCATGAGCCGGTCATCTGGGCCATCAGCCCTGCCATGGAGGGGTTGGGCAGCGCCGCCAGCTCGGGCCGACTCAATATCCCCAGCGCCAGCACCGAGATGAGCACATAGAGCAGCAACGCCAGCACGACCCCAAGTACGGTGGCCGTGCCCACATCCCGCCGGTTTCGGGCGCGGGCCGACAGCACCGCTGCCCCCTCGATACCGGTGAAGACCCAGAGAGTGATCAGCATGGTATTGCGCACCTGCTCGGAAACCGGCTCCGCCAGGCTACTGCCCTGCTGATCCGCCGCGAAGGTGACCGGATCGAACAAGTAGCAGGCAAACAGAATAAACAGCAGCAGCGGCAGGCTCTTGGCCAGGGTCGCCACCAGATTGAATAGCGCCGCCTGCTGCACGCCGCGGGCCACCAGCAGGTGCACCGCCCAGAGGATGCAGGACTCGCCGACAAACGCCGCCAAAGTGTTGCCCTCACCAAACCAGACCTGCTCGGGGGTGTCGATAAAGCTGCCCAGCGCCGCAAAGGCGATCACCAGATAACCCACCACGCCGATGGTGGCGCAGAGCCAGTAGCCCCATGCGGAGAAGAAGCCCACCAGATCGCCAAAACCGGCGCGGGCGTAGCTGTAGATGCCGCCGTCGAGATCCGGTCTGAGTCGCGACAGATAGAGAAAACTCATGGCGAGCGCCAGGATGCCCACCCCCGTCACGCCCCAGCCGATCAGCACGGCGCGGGCGCCTGCCACCTCGGCCATGTTCTGGGGCAGGCTAAAAATCCCCGCCCCCACCATGGAGCTGAACACCAGCGCGGTGAGAGACCAGAGCCCAATCTTGTTCTCTTTCATGGGGACTCCTTAGCGCAGCCGGCTGCTCAGCGCCTGAATATGCTCGGGGCCGATACCGCAGCAACCGCCGATCAAATTCGCCCCGGCCGCACGCCAGCGCTCGGCCCAGCCGAGATAATCCAGCGGCCCCAGATCGGCGCGGATCTCGTCCAGCCCGTCGTTGGCGGTGGCCTCCTTGGGTTGCGGCGGGAAGGCGTTGGCATAGGCACCGAGGCGAATGTCAGCGCGGCCCAGCGCCTGCAATCGGGCGCGAGCAACCTCGAGGGCCCCCTCGATCACCTCGGGCTGACAGCAGTTGAACAGGATGGCATCGACCCCGGCCGCCACTAACGTGGTCACCGCATCAGCCACCTGCTCGCCGGAACGCAGTCGCGGTTCGTTGCCCGGCGCCTCATCTTCCAGCGTGAAGGAGACCCAGAACGGCTTGCCATCGTCAGGCAACAGCGCTTTCAGGGCCAGTGGCTCGGCAATCAGGCTCATGGTCTCGGCCAACCAGATATCCACATAGGGGGATAGCGCCCGGATAAGCGGCGTCGCCAGCTCGCTCACCCGGTCCGCCTTGAACAGGTCGGCACGGTAGGAGCCAAAGAGCGGTGGCAGAGAACCCGCCACCTGCACGGCGCCCTTCTGCGCGTCAGCCACCTCACGGGCCAGCTGACCAGCCAGTGCTGCCAACCCCTCCCCGTCGGCAAAGAAACGCTCATCGCCGATATGAAACGGCACCAGCGCATAGCTGTTGGTGGTGATGACCCGGGCACCGCTCGCCACATAGGCCTGATGCACATCACGCACCGTCTCTGGCGCCTCCATCAAGGCCAGCGCCGACCACTCGGGTTGACGAAACGGTGCCCCCCGCCGTGCCAACTCGCGCCCCATGCCCCCATCCAGCACCCACAATTCCCTGGTTTTCATCTGTCGTGTCTCTTAGTTATGTGCGTATTTATCTGTTTGTTTTGTTGATCTGCGGTTTCGCATCGAATCGCTGCAGATCGTCCCGCTTCATCCTGGGAAGCCCTTCTATTACACAGCCATAAAAACATATAGATGCCCAGATGGCCAAAGCAAGATAAAACAAAGTGCCACGGGCGGCAATCAGTATCAGCAGAAATCAGCGTGCAAACGGCGAGGCAAACGCAGAAATGCAAGAGGCCACCCGAAGGTGGCCTCATCACAATCCTGAGCCGCTGGTGGCTTAACGCCCGGCCAGCACTCGCTTGATCTGCTTGACCCAGTCGGAGACCCGACCCTGCTGTGGCAAACCGCGCCAGATCTGCTCCCACTGGGCAGGGCTGAGCGGACGACCGAGGCGACGCTGCACACCCGCATAGAGGTAGTCATGGGCCGTGGTGACCGCATGCTCGGAGGTGAGGAATTTGGAGACCGGATCGGTCAACCGCACATCCCGCATGCCGAGCAGCGGATAGTCGTTGTGCACCGCTGCCAGCATGGTCTCGCGCATGGCGGACTCGATGTAACCACGGGCAAACAGGGCGGTCACCGACTCCAGCGACCCCTGATCCGGGCCGTGGTACTGCTCATCAAAGACCGGGCTCGGCTCGACCATGCCGCTTTGCACCACCGCGTCGGGATCCGGCTGCGGCACCACCACGGCAGGCTTGGGGGCAACCGGCTTGGCTGCCACTGTGGCTTTGCGCGGCGCACTCTGGCTACAGGCACCCAGTGCCAGGGCGAGCGCGACACAGGCCAGCGCACGGGAATGAGACTGCATCTTCATGACTCTTATGTCGCTCCTTTTACGATTCCTGAGCTGGCTTCTCGGCCATAGCCGGTTCGACCCGGGTAACCAGCAGCTGATCAATCTTGTAACTGTCGATATCGACCACTTCGAACTTGTAACCGGCGTATTTGACCGAGTCAGTGCGCTTGGGGATCTTGCGCAGCATATACATGATAAAGCCGGCGATGGTCTCGTAGTTCTGGTTCTCGGGGAACTCTTCGATATCGAAGGCGCGCATCACGTCGGAGATGGGGGTGACCCCGTCCACCAGCCAGGAGTTCTCGTCGCGCTGGACGATCTGCTCTTCCACCACGTGGGTGGCCCACTCGCCCATGACGGTACTCATCAGGTCGTTCATGGTGACAATCCCCACCACCAACGCGTACTCGTTCATCACCACGGCAAAGTCGCCACGATGATTCTTGAAGTACTCCATCGCCTCATAGAGGTTCAGGGTATCGGGGATGATGATGACGTTCTGCACCAGGTTGCCACCGATCAGGTCGATGCTCTGGCCGCCGATAACGCGGATCAGCAGCTCTTTTGCATCGACAAAGCCCTTGATGCTGTCGAGGTTGTGGTCACAGACCAGAAACTTGTTGTGGGGATGTTCGGCGATCTTCGCCTTGATGCTCTCTTCACTCTCTTGCAGGGTGAAGTAGATGAGGCTCTCGCGGGCCGTCATGGCAGAGGTGACACCAAGGGACTGCAACTCGAACACGTTCTCGATGAGCTGATGCTCCTCGCGCTGGATAACCCCCGCCTCGGCACCGGCATCCATCACCGCATAGATATCGTCGGAGGTGATCTCGTCATTACGCACCGTGGATACGCGCATCAGACGGAACAGGGAGTTGGCCAATCCGTTGAAGACCCACACCAGCGGCATCAGCACGGTGACGAAGAAGAGCATGGGGCGCACCACCACCACTGCAATCTGCTCGGGCATGGTCATTGCCAGACGCTTGGGCATCAGATCAGCGATCAGGATAAACATGCCGGTGACGAACACGAAGGAGGCACCGGAGCTGATCTCGCCAAGCCAGGGCCCTTGGTAGAACTGGGAGACAATCCCCTTGATGGCGGGGTTGAGGGCAGACTCACCCAGGATACCGCCCAGAATGGCGACGGTATTGAGGCCAATCTGCACCACGGTGAAAAAGTTGCCCGGCTGGGCCTGCAGGGCCAGCACCTTTTCGGCCTGGCGATTACCTTCATCCGCCATCACCTGCAATTTGATTTTGCGAGACGCGGCGAGAGAGATCTCGGAGAGGGAGAAGAACACACTGCCGCCAACCAGCAGCATTAAAAAGAACAAACTATCGGCAAAACTCATGATTAACCTATTGCTACACCCGCCTTAGCACAAGACGGCAAACTGGGCCCGGGAGACCGGACCGTGAGCCCATCCGCGACTCACACAGGGGGAGTATTCTATCAGAAAACAGCCAGATGGGGGCTTTATCTTACTCCGACCAGTTATGCAACAAAAAAGGCGCTTCACGCGCCTTTTTATTCACTTCCGGTTAGCCCTTGCCCAGCAAGGTGCCCAGATCGTCCGCCTTGGTGTGGCGCACATCCTTGCCTTTCACGTAGTAGACGATGTACTCGCAGATGTGCTGGCAACGATCGCCGACCCGCTCGATGGCCCGCGCCGCCCACAGGACGTTGAGCACCTGGGGGATGGTGCGGGGATCTTCCATCATATAGGTCATCAGCTCACGGATGATGGACTCGTACTCCCGGTCTACCTTGTCATCTTCCTTGTAGACCGCCAGCGCCGCATCCAGATCCATGCGGGCGAAAGCGTCGAGTACATCGTGCAGCATCTTGATGGTACGACGGCCCATGTTCTCCAGCGACACCAGCGGCGGCTGCGGCTTGTTGGCGTTGTCGGTCAGCATGCGGGCGATCTTGTCGGCCACGTCGCCAATGCGCTCCAAATCGGTGATGGTCTTGATGATGGCCATCACCAGTCGCAGGTCGGAGGCAGTCGGCTGACGCTTGGCGATGATGCGGGTGCACTCCTCGTCGATCGCCACTTCCATCGCGTTGACCTTGTGGTCGTTGGCCACGATTTTGCGGGCCGCATCGAGATCCTGATCGTGGATCGCCGCGATGGCGTCGGTGAGCTGCTGCTCCACCAGACCGCCCATCACCAGCACCTGGTTGCGCACGCTCTCTAGCTCGGCATTGAACTGACCGGAGATGTGTTTATTGAGGTTCATATTGTCCATACAAATAATCCTTGATTGCTCCGATTATGCCTTAGCCGTTGAACCGACTGCCAATCTGTTTGCTGAGATTCATCCTCTCCTCTCCTTAGCCGTAACGACCGGTAATGTAATCTTCGGTCTTTTTCTTGGCCGGGGTGGTGAAAATGGTGTTGGTATCCGAGTACTCGATAAGCTCGCCCATATACATGAAGGCAGTCTGATCCGACACTCGCGCAGCCTGTTGCATGTTGTGGGTCACGATCACCACGGTGAACTGGCTCTTGAGCTCGTTGATCAGCTCCTCGATGGTGAGGGTGGAGATGGGGTCGAGCGCCGAGGTCGGTTCATCGAGCAGCAACACTTCCGGCTCGATGGCGATGGCACGGGCGATCACCAGACGCTGCTGCTGACCACCGGAGAGACCGAAGGCGTTGTCATGCAGACGATCCTTCACCTCGTCCCACAAGGCCGCACCGCGCAGGGAGCGCTCGGCCGCTTCATCCAGAGTGCGACGATCGTTGATCCCCTGCAGGCGCAGACCATAGACCACGTTCTCGTAGATGGACTTGGGGAACGGGTTCGGACGCTGGAACACCATGCCCACCTGACGGCGCAGGGCGGAAACATCGACGTTCTTGTCATAGATGTTGTGGCCGTGCAGCTGGATTTCCCCCTCGATGCGGCAGATCTCCACCAGATCGTTCATCCGGTTGATGCAGCGCAGCAGGGTCGATTTACCACAGCCTGACGGGCCGATAAAGGCGGTCACCTGCCCTTTGGGGATCTTCATGTTGACGTTGAACAACGCCTGCTTGCTGCCGTAGTACAGGTTGAGATCCTTCACCTCCAGCGCGGTCTGCTCCGGGGTCAGGTTGAGCAGGTCCAGCGCAGTGTGCTGGGTAGACGTGGTCGTTACGTTGATCATCTGTTACCTCAAAATCTATCTGGAGTGGCCGGACAGCTGCCGGCGCCCCTCACGTATTGGTGCAGAGAGATGGCGGCTCGCGCTCGGCCGCTCCTCTGTTATCTCACTCTTGTATCACTCATGCGGCGCCGGATTAATGCTCCAGCGACCGGAATTTCTCGCGTAAGTGGTTACGAATGCCGATTGCGGTCAGGTTAAGGCCCACGATCACCGTCACCAGCAGGAAGGAGGTGGCGTAGACCAGCGGGCGGGCAGCCTCGACGTTGGGGCTCTGGAAGCCGACGTCATAAATGTGGAAGCCCAGGTGCATGAACTTGCGCTCCACATGCAGATACGGGAAGTTGCCATCCATCGGCAGGGTCGGTGCCAGTTTTACCACCCCCACCAGCATCAGCGGCGCCACTTCACCAGCTGCACGGGCAATCGCCAGAATAAGGCCGGTCATGATGGCTGGGCTCGCCATCGGCAGCACGATGCGCCACAGGGTCTCGGCCTGGGTGGCGCCCAGTGCCAACGAGCCCTGACGGATGGTGCTCGGGATCCGCGCCAGACCCTCTTCGGTAGAGACGATCACCACCGGCAGGGTCAGGATGGCCAGGGTCAGCGCCGACCAGATCACGCCGGGTGAGCCAAAGGTCGGGCTCGGCAGCGCTTCCGGGTAGAACAGCTGATCCAGCGAGCCACCGAGTGTGTAGACGAAGAAGCCAAGACCAAACACGCCGTAAACGATGGAGGGCACGCCCGCCAGGTTGATCACCGCAATGCGGATAAGCTTGGTCAGACTGTTCTTGCCCGCGTATTCGTGCAGATAAACCGCTGCTACCACCCCCAGCGGGGTCACGATGATCGCCATCAGGATAACCATGAAGACGGTACCGAAGATGGCCGGGAACACCCCGCCCTCGGTGTTGGCTTCGCGAGGCTCACCGGAAACAAACTTGCCAATCTGATGGAACCAGTGACCCACCTTGGCCAGCAGGCTCATGTCGTTGGGCCATACCACGTCCAGTACCTTGGACATCGGCATGGTTACCAGCTCGCCACGCATATCCTTGACGGTGATGGCGTCGCGATCGGCTTGGCTACGCAGAGAGAAGAGCTCTTTTTCCAGCACCTGATAACGATCGTTGAGGGCCTGACGCTCACTGGCCAGCTCCGCTTTGAGCTGATCGGTCAGCTCATTTTCGAGCTCTGCTTTACGTTCCTTGAGGCGCAGCTTCTCTAATTGGTAGTTGATGGCGCCAATGGGGCCTTTTTGCAACTCGTTGGCTTGTTCAGACAAACCGTTGCTTCGAGCCAGCATCCGCTTGAGCACTTTGTGCAAATCTTGCTCATGCACGACGCCATCTTCCTTGGCCTCTACCACATAGCCATAGAAGTTGCCGTTGGTAGTACGCTCTATCATTGCCATCTCGACAGGAAGAGCCTGAGACTTGATATCAGTCTCCAGAACCCAGCGAAAATCGAGGTCAACGAACTCGCGGTTGCCGGTCTTGACCAGATAACGGGTCAACACCTCACGTTCTTCACCTGCCAATGGCAATCCTGCGGCTCGCAGGCGTTCAACCGGCACCAGCTCACTGTCATTGATTTCACCAACCAACACACTCTTGTTACCGCTGGCGTCTTCCAGCTGCCACTCATAGATAGGGTGGGGCCAGAAGTAGACCAGACCACGCCAGCCGATCAGCAACAACAGACCCAGTACCGCCACCAGGCTCAGGCTGACGGCACCGCCTGTCATCCAGATCCAGGGGGCCCCTGATTTAAACCACTTACCCATTGTCGATTCCTTGCCCGTTACATGGAGCTGTATTTTTCACGCAACCGCTGGCGGACAAACTCGGCCAGGGTGTTGAAGAAAAAGGTGAACACAAACAGTACGAAGGCCGCGAGGAACAGCACTCGATAGTGGGAACTGCCCACTTCCGATTCCGGCATCTCCACCGCGATGTTGGCGGCTAGGGTACGCAGCCCCTGGAACATGGAGAAATCCATGATGGGGGTGTTGCCGGTAGCCATCAGCACGATCATGGTCTCGCCCACGGCGCGGCCAAGGCCCATCATCACCGCAGAGAAGATGCCCGGGCTGGCGGTGAGGATCACCACCCGGCTCAGGGTCTGCCACGGGGTGGCCCCCAGCGCCAGCGAGCCCTGAGTCAGATGCTTGGGCACCGAGAAGACCGCATCTTCAGCGATGGAGAAGATGGTGGGGATGACCGCAAAGCCCATGGCGATACCGACCACCAGCGAGTTGCGCTGGTCAAATTTGATCCCCATTACATTGGTGAGCCAGCTACGGGTATCACCACCGAAAAACGCATTTTCGACGACAGGACTGAGAGTAAGAGCCATCCAGCCAATCAGAATAACGACAGGGATCAGCAAGACGGCTTGACTGCCCTCAGGCACACTTTGCTTGAGAGTGTCAGGCAACAGATGCCATAGCAGAGCTGCAAGCAGCATCCCCATCGGCAACATCACCAGCATCATAAAAATGCCCGGCAGGTAATCTTCCACAATGGGAGCAAGCCACAAACCAGCCAGGAAGCCGAGGATGACGGTTGGCAATGCCTCCATGATCTCGATGGTCGGTTTAACAAACTTGCGCATCCCCGGAGACATGAAGTAGGCGGTATAGATGGCACCGGCAATCCCGAGTGGTACAGCAAACAACAGCGCATAAAAAGCGGCTTTGAGAGTACCAAACGAAAGGGGTACCAGACTCAGCTTGGCTTCAAAGTCGTTGCTGGCGGAGGTGGATTGCCATACATACTGGGGCTCCGGATACCCTTCGTACCATACCTTTTGCCACAGGGCAGACCAGGTCACTTCGGGGTGATCATTCTCAACCGTAAACAACTTGAAGGTGTCGCCTTGCTGCATCAACAGTGCATTGTGGCGTGGAGAGATGGCCAGGGCAGAAAGTTCCCCCCCTTCTACTGTCTCGGTCAACAGCTTGGTCTCGCCGGTGGCGTGGAAGAAGCTGATGATGCCGTCCTTGTCGGCACTGATGAAGCCTTTGCGAAAGTGCTCGGGAGTCAACAGATCCACAGCGCCATCACCCTTGAAATCACGGATCTGGGTGAACTGACGTTTGCCATCCTTTGCCACTTCAAACCACTGGGAGATGACGCCGTTGTCATTACCTACCAGCAACGAAGAAGCGCCTGCCAGCAGCTCGACCCGGGTCACGTTGGCGTTGGTGGCATTGATCTCCAGCACGTTGCGCAAGGAGATCTCGCTCAGGTTATGAATGTCATAGACGGAGAGACGATTACCCTGACGTACAAAGAGGATCCGCAGATTGGGGGTCAGCAACATCTGATCCACATGGCGCGGCAGGGAGGGAATCGTGTAGTTTTCACTGCTCCACTCAATCTCCCCGGAGATGAAGTTCTCCTCGCCGCTCATCACAGTCATCACGCCACGACCATCTTCGGTCACGGCAGCGGTCGCCATCTTGTCCTTGGTGGCTTCGAACACCATCCGTTGCAGCGCCTTCCCTTGCGGGTCGATCACCACCGGCTCTTCGCCGAAGGGATATTTCAGGCTGGGTTCAATCACCCGCACATCGTTGGGATAGGAGACCTTGAACGCAGGCTGGACAACCAGTGCCTTGCCATCGGCAAAGCCGTAGGCAATCAGCTTTTGGCCCGGCGCCGGCGTTGTGGCCGTGCTGATGTCGCCAGCAACCTGGGCTTGGCCCAGTGACTGGCCAACCTTGATCTTGTCATCTCCTTGTAGCGCGAAGAAGTTGACCTGACCTTTATCGCTGAAGCGATAGCCGATCTCGTTCTGCTCTTCCATGCCGAGCCAGGCTGTCTTCCCTGCGACGGGCAGGGTAAACGAGGTGGCCGGCTCCATGGAGGCGCCATTGAAGATGGGTTTCACCACATAGAGCAGATAAAAGAAGATAAGCAGCAGCGCCACCAGTACCAGGGCTCCGCCTGTGGTGACGCCATATTTGGCCAATTTATCCTTGATCCGGCGTTTTCTACTGCCCGCCATGACCAGGTTTAACGATTCCGATGACATGCAAGACCTCAATGTAAGCTAGGCTTCGCGGCATTATATGGCGGTTGCATGACAGTTTTGTTACATCGAGAGCGCTTTAACAGAGGTTGTTAACGGAAAAATGGGCGGGGATCCTTTCGAAGGAAGATGGACGCAACATGTTGTTTATAAAGGGATATTTATGAGGATAATCAGCAAGGGCAGCCTGCGCTGCCCCCGAATGATTCAGGAAAGGGTATCGTTTGATTGTTGCAGCGCCAGTTTGGCCGCCTTTTTCTCGGCGCGGCGGCGCTTGAAGAAGGCCGACAACTGAGCCGAGCAGGCATCGGCCAGCACGCCGCCGGTCAGCTCGACTCTATGATTGTGGCGCGGGTCCTGCAAGATCTCGAACACCGACCCCGCGGCACCGGTCTTGAGATCTCGGGCGCCGTAAACCACCCGCTTGACCCGGCTATGGATCAGCGCACCGGCACACATACAGCAGGGCTCCAGCGTCACATAAAGAGTGGTGTCGAGCAGGCGGTAGTTCGCCAGCTGCTTGCCCGCCGCCCGGATTGCCATCACCTCGGCATGGGCACAGGCATCGTGTTCGCTGATGGAGCGGTTCCACCCCTCTCCCACCACCTGACCATCCAGCACCAGTACGGCACCGACCGGGATCTCGCCAATCCCTTCGGCCCGGGCGGCCAATGCCATGGCATGGCGCATCCACTGTTCGTCCTGCTCGGTTTGGCTCTGTGCCTGACTCGGTATTTCTGGGACCTCTGATGGTTTCACGCCCATCCCCTCTTTATATTGTTCAATTGTGCTGTTTACATTCCAGCTATCCATACCTGTCAGATGAATCCATAGATAGCAGGCATGATAGCTCGCAGTGACAGGGCGGCGATTATGCCAAATCTGCACGTCAGACCCAAGCCGCATCCCGACTGAGCAATAAAGAAGCAATCGGCATCTCTATGATAAAAAAGGAGTTGCACCCGTTTGGCCATGCTATTAGACTTCCTCCCCGTCAGCCGAGTCTGACTCCGTCGGTGTGTAGCGCAGCCAGGTAGCGCATCTGCATGGGGTGTAGAGGGTCGGAGGTTCGAATCCTCTCACACCGACCATTTTCCCCGAGAATAGCCCAGTCAAACGACTGGGCTATTTTTTTGCCTCCGATTTATCCTCCTGACAACGCCAGCCTACCAAGAACAAAAAACACTCAGAACCACTTGAATCTTTTTGCCGAACTCATTAAGATGCGCAACTTTCCGCCGGTAGACAACACAGGGAGGTGGAAACACGAGTTAAGGGATCACTGTCCGGCTTGCGTGCAACACAGGACCAGGCATGAACCAGAACACCGATTTCGCACCCGCCATTACGCTTTATTCCGTTCCTCACGACACCCCTTGCCACACCGAAAGCGAAAATGAACAGGTCATCCAGCTGGATGTGATCGATCTGGCCGAACCGGATGATGACTATTGAGCCCTTCCAGATGGCCGCTCATCACCAGCACATCGCCTGTTCAACGCTCTCCGTTTCAGGCCCTTGGCGAGAAATCTGCAAAAAACGACAAACTGCTAATTCTATCAAGGATGGCAGTATTATTGACTGATGTATCTCCCCCTTTCCTCCCCGGCATTCCCCCCGACAACTGATACAAACCTACGTTATTGCACTTCACTTTCCATCGCTGCAACCGCTGGTACCAACAGAGCCTGCATCACCACACCAAGTTTAAAACGCACGTTCACCAATCAGGTCTAGCATTAGCAAAACATTCATTGCCACATTCAAACGCGCTTTATACGGCTGTTTTGGCAAAGCCTGGAGTTAGGTCGGGATTTGTTTTTGCATTTGTAATTTTATTACGTAATAACTTACAAAGCGAGGGGCAGGGTAACGGACCAAATTAGCCGTTGTCCGATGGGAAAAAGCAGGAGCATAACCATCTGCGTAGAGCTTTTACACCAACCAAATAAAGCAATAAAAAACATCAACTTAACCATATCCAAAAAACAAGCGTTTAAAAAAAACTGTTGACGTACTCAACAATATTTCGCACCTTATCAATCGTGTTATCCCGTTGTTGCGGGAACGTTTCAGGAACAGGGATTCGACTTTAGTCGTAGTTAGTAAGTTCAAAATGTAATTCTCAAAGGAGTGAACCTTATGTCGGCACCGGCTCAGACCCACTGCAGCGCCCGCCTTCGCATCCAGGGCGAGATGCTACCCGAATACGCGCAAATTCTGACGCCGGACGCGGTGGCTCTGGTCTCCGAACTGGTGGAACGTTTTGCTCCCCAAAGAGGGGAATTGCTGAAACAACGTGTGGCACGTCAGGCCCGTATCGATGGCGGCGAGCTGCCGGACTTCCTGCCGGAAACCGCCCACATCCGTGAAGGTGACTGGACCATTCGCGGCATTCCCGCCGACCTGCAAGACCGCCGTGTGGAGATCACAGGCCCGGTCGAGCGCAAGATGGTGATCAACGCCCTCAACGCCAACGTCAAAGTGTTCATGGCGGATTTCGAGGATTCACTGGCCCCCGCCTGGAATAAGGTGATCGAGGGCCAAATCAACCTGCGCGATGCGGTCAACGGCACCATCTCTTACACCAGTCCGGAAGGAAAGGCCTACACCCTGACCCCCAATCCGGCGGTACTCATCTGCCGGGTACGCGGTCTGCACTTGCCGGAAAAACATGTCACCTTTGATGGCGAGCCGATCCCCGGCGGTCTGTTCGATTTTGCCCTCTATTTCCTGCACAACTACCAAGCGCTGCTGTCCAAAGGCTCGGGCCCCTACTTCTACGTGCCCAAGTTGCAGAGCCATCTGGAAGGGCGTTGGTGGAGCGAAGTGTTCGCCTGGACCGAGGACAAGTTCGGTCTGCCCCGCGGCACCATCAAGGCCACCGTGCTGATCGAAACCCTGCCGGCCGTGTTCGAGATGGATGAGCTGCTCTATCAAATGAAGGATCACATCGTCGCGCTGAACTGCGGCCGCTGGGACTACATCTTCAGCTATATCAAAACCTTGAAGAACCATCCGGATCGGGTACTGCCTGATCGTCAGGTGGTGACCATGGACAAACCGTTCCTCTCCGCCTACTCGCGGCTGCTGATCAAAACCTGTCACAAGCGCGGTGCGCTGGCGATGGGGGGTATGGCCGCCTTTATTCCGGCCAAGGACGCGACCGTCAACGAACAGGTGTTTGCCAAGGTCAAGGCCGACAAAGAACGCGAAGCCAACAACGGCCACGACGGTACCTGGGTCGCCCACCCTGGCCTCGCTGATACCGCCATGGCGGTGTTCAATGCCACCATTGCGGCTGGCGCCAAGAACCAGATCGGCGTACTGCGCGAGCAGGATGCCCCCATCACTGCCGCCGACCTGCTGGCCCCCTGTGAGGGCGAGCGCACCGAAGCAGGCATGCGTACAAATATCCGGGTCGCCCTGCAATATCTGGAGGCCTGGATCAACGGCAACGGCTGCGTGCCCATCTACGGTCTGATGGAAGATGCCGCCACCGCCGAGATCTCCCGCACCTCCATCTGGCAGTGGATCCGCCACGGCAAGAGTCTGTCGAATGGCAAGGTGGTGACCAAAGAGCTGTTCCGCCAGATGCTGGCCGAGGAGTTGGAGGTGGTCAAAGCCGAGGTGGGTACTGCGCGCTGGCAGGCAGGACGCTTTGCCGAGGCAAGCGAGCTGATGGAAGAGATCACCTGCGCCGATACCCTGATCGATTTTCTGACGCTGCCCGGTTACGAGCGGCTCTGAATCACGGGCCCCCAGCGGGGCTCGCCAATAACAAGTCAATGGAAACGTGAAATCAATGAAAGAGGGAACTGATATGGCACTGACCCGTGAGCAACAGATCCAGGCTATCGAGAAAGACTGGGCGGAAAACCCCCGCTGGAAAGGGATCAAGCGCGGCTACAGCGCCGAAGATGTGGTGAACCTGCGCGGCAGCTTGCAGCCGGTGCACACCCTGGCTCAGCGCGGTGCCGACAAGCTGTGGGGCCTGATCCACGGCGACGCCAAGAAAGGCTATGTCAACTGCCTCGGCGCCCTGACCGGTGGTCAGGCGGTGCAGCAGGCCAAGGCGGGGATCGAGGCGATCTACCTCTCCGGCTGGCAGGTGGCGGCGGACAACAACTTGTCCTCCACCATGTATCCGGATCAGTCCCTCTACCCGGCCAACTCGGTACCGTCCGTGGTGGAGCGCATCAACAACTCCTTCGCCCGTGCCGACCAGATCCAGTGGGCCAACAAGGTAGGGCCGCAGGATGAGGGCTTTATCGACTACTTCCTGCCGATCGTGGCCGATGCGGAAGCCGGTTTCGGCGGCGTGCTGAACGCCTTCGAACTGATGAAGGGGATGATTGAAGCGGGCGCCGCCGGCGTGCACTTCGAAGATCAGCTCGCTTCCGTCAAGAAGTGCGGCCATATGGGTGGCAAGGTGCTGGTACCGACTCAGGAAGCGGTGCAAAAGCTGGTTGCCGCCCGTCTGGCAGCCGATGTGTGCGGCACCACCACTCTGGTGATCGCCCGTACCGACGCCAACGCCGCTGACCTGTTGACCACCGACGCCGACCCGTACGATGCAGACTTCCTGACTGGCGAGCGCACTGCCGAAGGGTTCTACAAGGTACGTGCCGGTATCGATCAGGCCATCGCTCGCGGTCTGGCTTACGCACCCTACGCCGACATGGTGTGGTGTGAAACCGCCAAGCCTGATCTGGACGAAGCACGTAAATTTGCCGAAGCGATCAAGGCCAAGTTCCCGGATCGCATCCTAGCCTACAACTGCTCCCCGAGCTTCAACTGGAAGAAGAATCTGGACGATGCCACCATCGCCCGCTTCCAGCAGGAGCTCTCCGACATGGGCTACAAGTATCAATTCATCACCCTCGCGGGTATCCACAACATGTGGTTCCACATGTACGAGCTGGCCTACCAGTACGCCCGTGGCGAAGGGATGAAGCACTACGTCGAGATGGTGCAGGAGCCGGAATTTGCCGCAGCCAGCCGTGGCTACACCTTCGTGGCCCACCAGCAGGAGGTCGGTACCGGTTACTTCGACAAGGTGACCACCGTCATTCAGGGTGGCCAATCATCGGTCACCGCGCTGACCGGCTCCACCGAAGAAGATCAGTTCCACTAATAAGAGAGCTGCCTTGAAATAGCAAAACCCCGGCCTGAAGCCGGGGTTTCTTTTTATCTGCCATTCAAACGAAAGTCAGGCCACAACCGCATACCACCGAGAGGATCAGAGCTCGAGGATCTCTTTGACAAAGGGGATAGTGAGCTTGCGCTTGGCGCGAAATGAGGCGTTGTCGAGCTGATTGAGGGTGGTGAGCAGGGTGCGCATATCGCGGGATAGTCGGTTGAGCAGGAAGCGGCCCACATCGATGGGCAGTTTGAAGCCCCGCAGCTCGGCACGCAGCTGCAGGGCACTGAGCTTGCCTTCGTCATCCAGCTCTTCGAGATGGAAACTCACCCCCCAGTCAAGGCGCGAGGCGAGATCCGGCAGTTGCAGCCCCAGTTTGCGCGGCGCGCTGCAGCCAGTGACCACCAGCGTCCCCTCGCCCTTCTCCTGCCAGCGATTGTAAAAGTCGAACAGGGCCCGCTCCCACACGGCATTGCCGGCGATCGCCTCAAGGCTGTCGAGACAGACCAGCGGCAGGCTTTCGAGGGCATCGAGCATGCTGGGATCGAGTTGTTCAAATTGGTCGAGGGAGAGATAGGCCGCCGCCGCATCGCGGGCGTTGACCTCGGCACAGGTGGCGTGGAGCAGGTGGGAGCGCCCGGAGCCCTTGGCTCCCCAGAAATAGAGGAAAGGCGACCCCTGACCGATGGCCGCATTCTTGAGGGCGGTGATCAGATGAGCATTGTTGCCGGGATAAAAACTGACGAAGGTTTCATCATCCGGTAGTTGTACGGCTAAAGACAGTTGGGCCGGTTGCTTCACTCGTTGGGCTTTGACTGTGACATTTGTGGCTAAGTGTATCATCGCAAAGGCAGATAGAGAACCGCCCGGACAGGCCGGGCGGTCTACAAAAGCCTTATAAAATCAGGGCTGCGACCATTGGTAACGCAAACCGCTGCCATTATCGTCAACCTTGCGCAAACGACTCTCAAGTTGCAGCGCCCGCACCAGTTCGGCCTGATCCCCTTGCAGGGTAAAGTTGAAGGTGACCTGGTCCCCCTCCAGCTTGCCGATCGCCACCTTGCTGACGTTGGCCATCCCCTGCAGCATCTTCTGCACGGCGATCATGCTGTCCACTTCGGAGAGGCCATCCACCACCAGGGTCTGGCTGGTTGCCGGACCCGAGATACGGGCACCGTAGTTTTTCACCAGCCAGGCCGCCAGGGTATCAGCAAACCCTTGCGCCACTTCGGCCTGAGTGCCGGTGCTATTGCCACGGGTCAGCTCGGTCACTTCACCGGCCGCTTTGGGGCCGTAGAGTCCCCAATCGATGCTCCATTTGTCACCTTCCGGTGTCAACTTGCCCAACACCACCATCTCGGCGCCATAGCGCTGGCTTGCCTGCAAAATCGGGTCGGCAAAGCGTCCCCAGACGTCGGTGGCACTGACCGCCATGTTGTCATCGAGATCCATCAGCGGAATGCTGATGGGCAGCCCCAGCGTCTGGGCCTGCTCGCGCAAGGCTTGCGCCCAACCATCGCTGGATTGATCCGCCAGCAGGCGACGCTCCCCCTGATCCACCACCAGCCAGATGGCCATTTGGGGACGAGCCGGGCCAAGCAGGGCAAACTGGCTCTCGGAGACCAGGCTGTTGACCTTGTCACTCTTGAACTCGGCTTTCAGATACTTGACGGAGCCCTGATCCTGATAGCCATAGCTTTTGACATAGTCGCCCGGAGCCGCCAGCGCCTTGACAACCACCGGCTGGGTGAGGATGTCGCGCTTGCCGGTCACCTTGATCAGCACCTGACCCAGTGCCTGCCCCTGAGCAGCCACCATGTCACCACTGGTCGGGGCCTTGCCCTGATAGAGGTCGGTCACCTGAGCGGCCGAGGCCATAAATGACAAGCCGCAGCAGAGGGCGGTCACAACACGTTTGAACATGAACAGAGTCTCGAAATGGGAGAGTGTGCTTATGGTAGCGGCAAGGCGCATCCTGCGGCAAGGCTGGCACAAGCGGCCACAAACAGCAGAGCCGGCGATGCGCCGGCTCCGATCACCCTTCCACATGGGAAGCGGGTCAAGGCATTAACTTATTTGGTACCGAAGATCTTGTCGCCTGCATCGCCCAGACCCGGCACGATGTAGCCTTTCTCGTTCAGCCCCTGGTCGACAGAAGCGCAATAGAGCTCTACGTCAGGGTGAGCGGCTTCCAGCGCCTTGATGCCTTCCGGCGCGGCAACCAGTACCAGCACCTTGATGGATTGGCAGCCTTTCTTTTTCAGCAGATCGATAGTGGCGATCATGGAGCCGCCGGTGGCCAGCATCGGATCGATGACCAGCGCCAGACGCTCTTCGATGTTGCTGACGATCTTCTCGAAATAGGGAACCGGTTGCAGGGTCTCTTCATCGCGGTAGATACCGACCACGCTGACGCGGGCGCTCGGCATGTGCTCCAGCACGCCATCCATCATGCCAAGGCCAGCACGCAGGATGGGTACGACGGTTACCTTCTTGCCTTTGATCTGGTCAACTTCTACTGGCCCATTCCAGCCATCGATGATAACCTTCTCGGTTTCGAAGTCAGAGGTCGCTTCATAGGTCAACAAACTGCCCACTTCTTTGGCCAGTTCACGGAAACGCTTGGTGCTGATATCGCCTTCACGCATCAGACCGATCTTGTGTTTGACCAGGGGGTGTTTGACTTCAACGACTTTCATTATTATCTCCTCTAACCTGCCGCAAAAAAATCGCGGAATCATACAACAAAAGCCGCCGCTTGTAGAGCATTTCCGCGCAAAAACGCGCAAACGATTTCCTTTCTGGTTTTTCACCGCCACTGTTAGAATACGCCCCGAATTTTACCCTCCACTTCTTTACATGACGGGGAATACTCGTGACTGACAAAACCTCACTGAGCTACAAGGATGCTGGCGTAGATATCGATGCCGGCAATGCACTGGTTGAACGTATCAAGGGCGTGTCAAAGCGCACTCGTCGTCCTGAAGTCCTTGGTGGTCTTGGCGGCTTTGGGGCCTTGTGTCAAATCCCTGCGGGCTACAAGGAGCCGGTACTGGTCTCCGGTACCGATGGTGTGGGCACCAAGCTGCGGCTGGCCATCGACCTGAAGAAGCACGACACCGTGGGCATCGATCTGGTGGCCATGTGCGTCAATGACCTGATCGTACAGGGCGCCGAGCCGCTATTCTTCCTCGACTACTATGCAACCGGCAAGCTGGACGTGGACACCGCGGCCGCGGTGGTCACCGGGATCGGTGCCGGTTGCGAGCAGTCAGGCTGTGCCCTGGTGGGCGGCGAGACCGCCGAGATGCCGGGTATGTATGAAGGGGAAGACTACGACATCGCCGGTTTCTGCGTCGGTGTGGTGGAGAAGAGCGAAATCATCGACGGCAGCAAGGTCGGTGAAGGGGATGCCCTGATCGCCCTGGCCGCCAGCGGCCCTCACTCCAACGGCTTCTCCCTGATCCGTAAAATTCTGGAAGTCTCCAAAGCCGACGTGCATCAGCCGCTGGGTGACCGCACCCTCGCAGATGCCTTGCTGGAGCCGACCCGCATCTATGTGAAACCTGTGCTCAAGCTCATCAAGGAGTGCGAGATCCACGCCCTGTCCCACATCACAGGTGGCGGCTTCTGGGAGAACATCCCCCGCGTATTGCCTGCCAATACTCAAGCGGTGATCGACGAGCAGAGCTGGCAGTGGCCGGCGGTGTTCAGCTGGCTGCAGCAGGCTGGCAACGTCACCCGTCACGAGATGTATCGCACCTTCAACTGCGGTGTCGGCATGATCATCGCCCTGCCCGCCAACCAGCTGGAGAAGGCGCTGACCCTGCTCAAGGCGGAAGGCGAGAACGCATGGCACATCGGTCATATCGCCAAGGCAGCAGACGGTGAGGAGCAGGTCGTCATCAAATGATGCGGATCCTCGTCCTAATCTCTGGCAGCGGCAGCAACCTGCAGGCGATCCTCGACCACTGCGCCAGCGGCAAGATTGCCGGTGAAGTGGTCGGCGTTATCAGCAACAAGGCCGATGCCTATGGTCTGGTTCGCGCCAAAGAAGCAGACGTGGCGACCTCCATTCTGGCCCAGCAGCAGTTTGCCAGCCGGGAGGAGTATGACGCCGCCCTGCTGGCGCTGATGGCAGACTATCAGCCGGATCTGGTGGTGCTGGCCGGGTTTATGCGGATATTGAGCGGCGATCTGGTGCGCCATTTCGCCGGCAGGATGATCAATATCCACCCCTCCCTGCTGCCCAAGTATCAGGGCCTGCACACTCACCAACGCGCCATAGATGCCGGTGACAGTGAACACGGCGCCAGCGTCCACTTCGTGACCGAAGAGCTGGACGGGGGCCCGGTGATCCTGCAGGCCCGCGTGCCCATCTTTGAAGGGGACACTGCGGACGAGGTAGCAGCACGGGTGCAGACGCAGGAGCACAGCATCTACCCGCTGGTGGTTCGCTGGTTCTGCGAAGGTAGGCTGCAGATGGTAGATGGCGCCGTGCAACTGGATGGCGCCCTGCTGGGCCCCGCTGGTTACGCCTGCGAGTAAGCAGACGTCTTGTCGAAATGTGAAAAAGGAGGCCGATGGCCTAATGCCGATCAGTTAAGGATCCATTGACCGATCCTTCTGTTGTGTGAAAATCCGAAACCTGTTGATTGGTTTCGGATTTTTTATGCGTATCGCTCAAGCTCTCGACT
>NZ_JBGLRB010000026.1:0-42690 GCF_041402305.1 Aeromonas sp. S12(2024) | reverse complement strand
AAGCTAACCGAATGCGGAGCGGTAGTTCAGTCGGTTAGAATACCGGCCTGTCACGCCGGGGGTCGCGGGTTCGAGTCCCGTCCGCTCCGCCACTAATTTGAAGGCCTTCCCGATTGGGAAGGCCTTTTTGCTATGTGCGATCTTGCCCATAAGTCCCACAGATTTGTACGCAAGAACCAACACAAAGCCCGGTCTCTCGACTGGGCTTTTGTATTTTTAGCGCCTTAAACCACCAATATCTGGCTTTTCCCTGCCAAGTAAGAGTGCCAGATAGCCGGTTATTTCCACCATTTTCTGGCTATATCCGAGCCTTATCAGCCATTTGAGCGAGTTTACAGGCGGCCAAATCAGCCTTCTGCCGCCTGCTGGTTGCAGGGAAGTTCCATATTGACCACCCCCTCTTCCATTTGCACATCGATCTTGAAGCCAAGTCGTTTGGCGAGGTTGACCATGCCGCGATTGCTGGGCATGGTCATGCCGGATAGCTGGCCAATCCCCTGCTCTTTGGCGTAACGGATGATCTTCTCCATCATCAATTTGCCGAGACCCACCCCTTTCAAGTCCGATCGCACCAGAATGGCAAACTCGGCATCGCTCTGGTCCGGGGTCGAAATGGCGCGTACCACGCCGAGGATTTGATCCTGCAGCTCGCCATCTTGCCCTACCGCTACGAAGGCCATCTCCCGGTCGTAATCGATCTGGGTCATGCGAGCCAGCTCTTCATGACCCAGCTCGCCCACATCGGCGAAGAAGCGTTTGTACCTGTCTTCATCGGAGACCCGCAGCACGAACTGCTTGTGAGCCGGTTCATCTTCCGGCCGGATTGGGCGCAGCAGGATATGGCGCTGATCTTTAAGCCAGGCCCCCTCCTCCAGCTCGGTAGGATAGGGGCGGATCGCCAGTCGGTTGCTGGTCGGGATGGTGGGGTCAGCCAGTGTGAGGCTGGCATCCAGCACCACCATCTCTGCGCCGCACGCTTGCAGCGGGTGTAGGTCCAGTTCCTGAATCTCAGGAAAGGCGAGCAATAGTTCGGATAGTTGGCAGAGCACTTGACCGAGGGCATCGATATCCAGTCGTTCCGGTGTGGCCTGCTCACGGATCTTGCGGCTCTTGAGGGCTCCGATGATCTGGTAACGAGCCAGCGCCTGATTGAGCGGTGGCAAGGCTGCTACCATCTCCTGCGGTTCGGCGCCCGACTCGCCCAGCAGGATGACGGGGCCAAAGATGGCGTCTTGCTGGATGCGAACCCGTAGTTCGAGGCCGCCGCTGCGGCGAGCCATGCGCTGCACCAGCAGCCCTTCGATACGGGCGCCCGGATCATGCTGTTTGACCCTGTCCAGAATGGCATCTGCAGCTTGCGCCACTTCGGCCGAGGTGCGCAGATTGAGCACCACGCCGTGTACGGCAGACTTGTGCAGGATATCGGGCGAGCGCAGTTTTACCGCCACCGGGTAGCCGATCTGCTCGGCGGTGAGGGTCGCCTCGATGGCGTCGGTGACGATCCAGGTTGGCAGAGTCGAGAGACCGGCGGCTTGTAAAATCGGGTGCACCAGATGGGTATCCAATCTTAGCTGTTTGCGCTCCTGCGCTTGGCGGATCAGCTGCTGGCACAGATCGACATTGAGCTGGTTGCCATGCAGGGATGCCGGTGTCTCCATCAACTGCTTCTGGTTGCGGCGGTATTCCACCATGTGCATGAAGGCGGCCATTGCGCTTTCCGGCGTGCGGTAGGTCGGGAAGCCCGCCTCGGTAAAGAGTTTGCGCCCCTCCTGCGCCGAGTATTCACCCGCCCAGTTGGTGAGGATATTGAAACGGCGCGCTCTGGGATGCTGTTTCAGATGGGCGATAAGATGGCTGGCCAGCGGCGCGCTCGGTGCCGTGAGCGAGGGGGCATGGATGATCAGGATGGCGTCGATGCCATCTTCCTGCAACACGCTGTCCAGCGCCTCCTGATAGGTGGTGATGGTGGCATCGCTGCCGATATCGAGCGGCGGACGAGCCAGCTTGCCGCCCCGCTCCAGCAGTACATCCACTGCCATATTGGCCAGCCCGCGACCGTTGGAGATGATGGCAAGCCGCTCCCCCTTGAGGGTCATGGAGTGGCTCAGGGTTTCCACCGCGGCAAACAGTTCGTGGGTATCCCGTACCCGCAGCATGCCGGCGCGGCGGATGGCGGCATCATAGACGTTGTCGAGACCGTGGGCCGGTTCGTGGCGCCCGCTTTTCAGTACCAGGATCGGCTTGTTGCGCGAGGCTGCCCGCGCCGCCGAGAGAAAGTGGCGGGCGTCGTGCAACTTGTCCATATAGATCAAAATGGCGCGGGTGACGCTGTCGCGGGAGAGTTGATCCAGCAGCTGGCCGAAGTCGATGTCGCAGTGATCACCAAGGGAGATGAAGGCGGAAAAGCCCAGTTCATGCTGCTTGGCCCAATCCAGAATGGTGGTGCTGACGGCGGCGGATTGCGAGAGAAAGGCGACCTGCCCCGGCTTGGCAGCAATGGGGGAAAAGCTGGCGTTGATCCCCTGGCCGGGCAGCAGCATCCCCATGCTGTTGGGGCCGAGCAGGCGAATGCCATATTGCTGGCAGACCCGTTTCAGCTCCAGCCGCTCCTCGGGGGAAAAGTCGGCGGCCAGTATGATGGCCGCCCCTGCGCCCTTCTGGCCGAGCGCTTCCAGCAATGGCAAGACTCGCTCCCGCCTGGTGCAGATGATGGCGAGATCCGGGGTCAGCGGCAAGCTGGCAATATCGGGATAGGCCAGCACGCCGGCGATGGACTTGTTGCGCGGGGTGACAGGGAGGATGGGCCCTTTGAACTGGCCCGCCAGCAGGTGGCGCACGATCACATGACCCGCCTTGAGCGGGTCGGTCGAGGCGCCGATCACGGCGATTGAGTGGGGTTTGAACAGCCGATCCAGACCGCTTGCTTTCATGGGCACTCCCGACAAAAGGGGGAAGATACCAGTCTAATACGCCTTTGCTGCGGGTTCTGTGACCGGATCCTGATCACCGTTTGTTGAGGGCATTGGCACGCAGATAAAAGCGCAGTTCGCCCTGCACCCGGCGAATGGCTCCCAGGTGGCGTTCCTGCAGATAGATATCCTGCTCCCGATCGAGCGCCGTGCTGGGTACGCCCATGCTTTGCAGATACTCGTCAAACAGGGTTGAACCCTTGATCTCTACCAGATGCTGTTTCATGGCTCTCCTCCCTGCGCCTTGGCGTTTGTTGATGAACGCCCAGTCTGCGATGACCTGCCGGGTTTGCCTATTGTCACTTTTGACACGAGATTTGACACGAGAGCGCTCACACATCTTTCAAAGAGGGCGTCGTTGAGGTGCTGGCTGACGTTATAGTATGGCGAGGAGCATAAGGCACGGATGGTGCGCAGGATGATCAGAGTCTGGTGGTGGTGCATGGCACTGTGGACGGTTGGCGCAACGGCAACCGAGCAGCCTATCCGCGCCTGGAATCTGCTGCTGGATCACCCCAACCCCGCCGTCGTCCAGTTGCTGCGCCTCTCCCTCGATCTCACCGTGCCCGAATATGGCCCCTATCAGCTGGTATCCAGCTCGCAGATGGAGCAGGGGCGGGCGGTGAAGGAGCTGCGTAGCGGCGAGCTGGTTCAGGTGGGTGTCTTTGCCCCCGATGGTGAGCGAGAGCGGGAGTTGCTGGCAATCCACATTCCGCTGGCCAAGGGGTTGCTGGGATGGCGGGTGTGTCTGGTTCGGCAGGGGGATGAGGGGCGTTTTGCCGCGATCGGATCGTTGGCGGACTGGCATCGCGCCGGGCTCTCCATCGGCCAGCACAGATCCTGGCCAGACACCCAGTTGCTGCGGGCTAACGGCCTCAAGGTGACGGTGGGCAATCTTTATGAGGCGCTCTTCAACATGCTGCGCAAGAAGCGCTTTGACTGCTTCCTGCGCTCGGTCATCGAGGTCGAGGATGAGCTAAGGCAGCATCCCGATCTCGCCATCGAGCCCCGTCTGGTGTTTCGCTATCCGCTGGCGCTGCTCTTCTTTGTCTCGCCAAAATATCCGGAGCTGGCCCAGCGCATCGAGCTTGGCCTGCTGCGAGCGCGGCAGTCTGGTGCTTTTGACCGGGTCTTTGAAGAGGGATTTGGCAGCACCATTCGGCGGTTGAAACTGGATGAGCGGGTGCGCCTCGAGTTGCACAACCCCGACTTGCCGCAGCCCAGTCGCGTCATGATGGTCGATCCGGCCCTTATCTATAATCCGGTGTCAGCGCAGTGAGCCCTGATTCTGCGCGGTATCCCAGAAGGCGCGGATCAGCGGCTCCTCCAGCCGCTTCTTGAGCACCCCGATCCCCACATCAAATGGCTTGAAGGCGGGTTTGAGGTCGATGATCCGTACCTTGTCGCCGAGCGGGCTGTGGTCGATCACCGCCGCTGGCACCAGTCCCACGCCACAGCCGAGCGCCACCATGGCGACGATTCCCTCGTTACCCGCCACTTCGGCATAGATGTTGGGGGCGATCCCCTTGTTGCGAAACCATTGGTCGCTGCGTTTGCGGGCCAGCCCCTGCTCGGAGAGGATGACTGGCAGTTGCTCCCAATCAGGTTCTCCCTGACGGAACCACTGGTTCAGTTGCGGGGCGTTGCGCGGTGCGATAAAGACCAGCGGTACCAGCTGCAGGCTGGCGAACTCCAGCTTGGCGGGCAGGGCATCGGGGCGGGCGGCGATGGCGAGATCGGCCTCATCGGCCAGGATCTTGTCCACCGCCAGCGCCGGGTCACCGGTCTCCAGCTTGATCTCCAGCTGGGGGTAGCGGCGGCGAAAGCGCTCCAGTACCTCGGGCAGCAGAAAGTAGCTGGCGGTGACCGAGCAGAAGACCCGCAGCCGACCTTGCAGCGGCTCGTCGCTGCGTTTGAGCTCCTGCTTGAGCTGGCGCCACTCCTGCAACAGGCCGCCGCCGAATTCGCGCAGTTTCTCGCCGGCGGGGGTGAGCCGTACCGAGCGGTTGTCCCGTTCGAACAGGATGCAGCCGGTCTCCTGCTCCAGCCGCTGGATGGCGCGACTCAGGGTGGAGGGGCTGACCGCCATGGCATCGGCACTCTTGCCGAAATGAAGGGAGTCGGCGAGGTGGAGAAACAGCTCGAGATTGCGAAGGTCCATCTTTCAGCTCCTGGCGCGGCTGGTGTGCCCGATATCCAGCGGTTGGCGGCTTGTTTCTGCCATCTCGCGGTACATTCAGCAGGCAATTATAAAGGGTGAACGTTTCAGTTATTGCAACGTACTATTTCGAATATATCAGTTCAGGCAATAAGTGTCCCGCGCTATAGTGGTTCAGACAACGCCGCTATCCGGCATGGAATCAATCGAACGGAGCAATCACCATGGCTAACTATTTCAACACCTTGAACCTGCGTCAGCAGTTGGCCCAACTGGGCAAGTGTCGTTTCATGCAGCGCGAAGAGTTCGCGGACGGCTGCAACGTGCTGAAGGGCAAGAAGGTGGTGATTGTGGGCTGTGGTGCCCAGGGTCTGAACCAGGGTCTGAACATGCGCGACTCCGGGCTGGATATTTCCTACGCCCTGCGCAAGGCCGCCATCACCGAGAAGCGCGCCTCCTGGCAGAAGGCTACCGACAACGGCTTCGCGGTCGGCACCTATGAAGAGCTGATCCCGACCGCCGATCTGGTGCTGAACTTGACTCCAGACAAACAGCACTCCGACGTCGTGAAAACCGTGATGCCGCTGATGAAGCAGGGCGCCGCATTGGGCTACTCCCACGGCTTCAACGTGGTGGAAGAGGGTCAGCAGATCCGCTCCGACATCACTGTCGTGATGGTGGCGCCCAAGTGCCCGGGTACCGAAGTGCGTGAGGAGTACAAGCGCGGTTTCGGCGTGCCGACCCTGATCGCTGTTCACCCGGAGAACGATCCCAAGGGCGAAGGCATGGCCATCGCCAAGGCGTGGGCCTCTGCCACCGGTGGCGACCGTGCCGGCGTGCTGGAGTCCTCCTTCGTGGCGGAAGTGAAATCCGACCTGATGGGCGAGCAGACCATCCTCTGCGGCATGCTGCAGGCCGGTTCCCTGCTCTGCTACGACAAGCTGGTTGCCGAAGGCACAGACCCGGCTTACGCCGGCAAGCTGATCCAGTTCGGCTGGGAGACTATCACCGAAGCCCTGAAGCAGGGTGGCATCAGCCTGATGATGGACCGCCTCTCCAACCCGGCCAAGCTGCGCGCCTTCGAGCTCTCCGAGCAGCTCAAGACCCTGATGCGCCCGCTGTTCGAGAAGCACATGGACGATATCATCGCCGGTGAGTTCTCCCGCGGCATGATGGCCGACTGGGCCGAAGACGATGCCAAGCTGTTCGGCTGGCGCGAAGAGACCGGCAAATCTGCCTTCGAAAATGCGCCGGCGTTTGCAGGCAAGATTGCCGAGCAGGAGTACTTCGACAATGGCGTGGTGATGGTGGCCATGGTCAAGGCGGGTGTCGAGCTGGCGTTCGAGACCATGGTGGCTTCCGGTATCTACGAGGAGTCCGCCTACTACGAATCCCTGCACGAGTTGCCGCTGATCGCCAACACCGTTGCCCGCAAGCGCCTGTACGAGATGAACGTGGTCATCTCCGATACCGCTGAGTACGGTAACTACCTGTTCGCCAACGCCGCCGTGCCGTTGCTGCGCGAGCACTTCATGCCGACCCTGAAAGCGGGCGATCTGGGTGCCAGCAAGGCGGAAGGGCAGAGCGTCGACAACCTGGCGCTGCTGGCGGCCAACGAAGCGACCCGCAACCACCCGATCGAAAAAATCGGCCAGGTATTACGCGGTTATATGAAAGACATGAAACGCATCGCCGTTGGCGGTTAAGCCCGCATCGGGCTGGATGATGAAGGGGCGGGGATGACGATCCCCGTCGCTGGTCGGTGGACACCCGACCGGCCAGCCAGAAAAATCAGCCTGACAGTCATAAAAAAGCCCCGCTCATCGAGCGGGGCTTTTGCATTCAGAAAGGCTGGATAAATCAGGCTTTCCACGCTTTCCAGGTGTTGATCAGACCGTTGGTGGAGCAGTCGTGGCTGGTGACAGCCTCGTTGTTGCCCAGCTCCGGCAGGATTTTGTTGGCCAGCTGTTTGCCCAGCTCCACACCCCACTGGTCGAAGCTGAAGATGTTCCAGATTGCGCCCTGTACGAAAATCTTGTGCTCGTACATGGCGATCAGGGCACCCAGGGTTTTCGGGGTCAGGCTCTTGAACAGGATGGAGTTGGTCGGGCGGTTGCCTTCGAACACCTTGAACGGCACCAGATCCTTGACCTGCTCCAGGGTTTTGCCAGCAGCCAGGAACTCGGCTTCAACCTCTTCCTTGCTCTTGCCGAAGGCCAGTGCCTCGGTCTGGGCGAAGAAGTTGGCCAGCAGTTTCGGGTGGTGGTCACCGATCGGGTTGTGGCTGATGGCCGGTGCCAGGAAATCACAGGGGATCAGCTTGGTGCCTTGGTGGATCAGCTGGTAGAAGGCGTGCTGGCCGTTGGTGCCCGGCTCACCCCAGATGATGGGGCCAGTCTGGTAGTCAACCGGCTTGCCGTTGCGATCCACGTACTTGCCGTTGGACTCCATGTTGCCCTGCTGGAAGTAGGCAGGGAAGCGGTGCATGTACTGGTCGTACGGCAGAATGGCTTCGGACTCGGCACCGTAGAAGTTGTTGTACCACAGGCCGATCAGCGCCAGCAGCACCGGCACGTTCTGCTCATAGGAGGCAGTGGCGAAGTGCATGTCCATCTCGAAGGCGCCTTGCAGCAGGGCTTCGAAGTTCTCGAAACCGACAGACAGGGCGATGGGCATGCCGATGGCAGACCAGGAGGAGTAGCGGCCGCCAACCCAGTCCCAGAACTCGAACATATTGTTGGTGTCGATGCCGAACTCGGCCACGGCCTTGCCGTTGGTGGAGAGGGCTGCGAAGTGCTTGGCAACGTGGGCCTTGTCACCGGCGATATTGATGAACCAGTCGCGGGCGGTCAGGGCGTTGGTCATGGTCTCCTGGGTGGTGAAGGTCTTGGAGGCCACCAGGAACAGGGTGGTTTCCGGATCGATCTTCTTCAGGGTCTCGGCGATGTGAGTGCCATCGACGTTGGAGACGAAGTGCATCTGCAGGTGGTTTTTGTAGGGACGCAGCGCCTCGGTGATCATCACCGGACCCAGATCAGAGCCACCGATACCGATGTTGACCACATGCTGGATCGCTTTGCCGGTGTAGCCTTTCCACTCGCCTCCGATTACCTTCTCGCAGAAGCCCTTCATCTTGGCCAGCACGGCGTTCACTTCCGGCATAACATCCTTGCCGTCGCACTCGATGGGGCGGTCGGAGCGGTTGCGCAGGGCCACGTGCAGTACGGAGCGCCCTTCGGTCATGTTGATCTTGTCGCCATTGAACATGGCATCGATCGCGCTGCGAAGATCGGTCTCTTTGGCCAGATCAACCAGCAACTTGAGGGTTTCTTCGGTGATCAGGTTCTTCGAGTAATCAACCAGGATGTCGCCGCCGAAGGTAAGGGAAAACTTGTCAAAGCGCTTCGGGTCCTGCGCGAACAGATCCTTGAGTCGGGTCTCTTTGTTTGCTGCAAAGTGGGCTTCCAGTGCCTGCCAGGCCTGGGTTTGGGTTGGATTGATATTTTTCATAGGATTCCTGAAATGCCAAGTTGTGTTTGAACCTTGCAGGCAAGGTCCCGCCAAACCTTATTATCCGAGCATTATAGCGAGCCGATCGGGCGGCCCGTGTAACAGATTTTTACCGATTGTCTTTTACCGCAATGGGTCACTGCCGGGAGCATACAACCAGAACATTGGGATTATGTGTCACGAAAGCAAGGCGGATCTTGCGCTTGCTCATGATTGGGGCCACCCCGATAGCCTGAAATTGTTTTCATCCTGTTGGCGTGGTTATGCACCGACATGGCCATGGGCTGGGGCCAGAAACGACAATGCCAGCCCGAAGGCTGGCATTGTCTGTTGCAGCAGAACCGCGATCACGCCTGCGGTTTTTGCATGTGCATCACCATCTGCGGGAAGGGGATCTCGATGCCTTCGGCATCAAAGGTCAGTTTCACCTTCTCGTGGAAGTCGAACCAGACACCCCAGTAGTCAGCGGTTTTCACCCAGGGGCGCACCACGATATTGACCGAGGAGTCGGCCAGCGCGGCAACGGCGATGGTGGCTGCCGGATCTTTCAGGATACGCGGCTCTTCGCTTACCAGACGCTCGAGGATCTGTTTGGCCTTGCGCAGGTCAGAACCGTAGCCGATGCCAAAGGTCATATCGACGCGGCGGGTATCCATACGCGAGTAGTTGACGATGGTGCCGTTGAGGATGGCGGAGTTCGGTACTACCACCATCTTGTTGTCACCTGAGGTGAGGGTGGTGGTAAAGAGCTGAACGGACTGCACGACACCCGCGGTGCCCGCCACTTCGATAAACTCGCCCGCTTTGATGGGGCGGAAGATGATCAGCAGGAAGCCGGCAGCGAAGTTGGAGAGCGAGCCTTGCAGCGCCAGACCGATGGCCAGACCGGCGGCACCGATAATGGCGACGAAGGAGGCGGTTTGCACCCCGACACGGCCCAGCGCGGCGATCACCACGAACACCAGAATGGCGTACTTGAGGATGCTGCCGACGAAGTGGGTGACTGTGGTGTCCAGCTTGCGGGCCTGCATCACCTTGACCACGCCACCGCTGATGAGGTTGGCGGCGATATAGCCGACCAGCAGGGTCAGCAGGGCGGCGGCGATATTGACGCCGTATTCGATCAGCAGTCCCTGATTATTGACCAGCCAGGTCTGCGCTTCGGTAATGATTTCGGGTTCCATAGGATGTCCTGTCAGGTTCTAAAAGGTTTATGGTGGATAAATCTAACACCGCAGCGCGACAGTACGGGTCGCATCTGGTACTTCTTTTCTGCCATAAAAACCTGACACAAAAAAGAAGGGAGGCCAAAGCCTCCCTTCTTTTTGCTGAATGATGCGAAAAAACCATCAGCTCTGCAGCAGTTGGCTGCGGATAAATTGCCACTGATCTTCGAAACCGGCGGTCGGCTTGAGCTTGAACTCGGAGCGCACGAACTGGCTGATGCGGCCTTCGGTGTAGGCCAGCAGCAGATTGGCCAGCATGGTTTCGTCGAGCTGGAAGCCTTGCCCCTCGCGCAGCCGCTTCTCGCGCAGCACCTGTTTGATCTGGGTCTCCAGCTTGTCGAACAGGATGCTGATGCGATCCCGCAGCCGATCGTGCTCACCCAGCAGGGCGTCGCCATTGAGGATGCGGGTGATGCCGGGATTGCGCTCGGCGAACACCAGCAGCAGCTGCAGGATATGGTGACAGCGCGCCATGGTGTCCTTCTCTTCCGCCATGATCAGATTGACCCGTGACAGCAGGGAATCCTCGATAAAGTCGATCAGCCCCTCGAACATCCGCGCCTTGCTGGGAAAATGTCGATAGAGGGCTGCTTCAGAGACGCCGACCTCGGCCGCCAGACGGGCCGTGGTGATGCGCTGACCCGGACTGGTTTCCAGCATATGGGCGAGCGCCTGCAGGATCTGATCGCGCCGACTCTGTTTCTGATTACTGCTTGCCATGGATTCCCCTAAAAAAACAATGGCTTGATTCTATTATTAGGCACCGCCCATCGGGCTGGTGTGGTCTGTTATTGGCGACCAGAAGAACCAAAACCGCCTTCACCCCGTTCGCTCTGATTGAACTCATCGACCAGTTGGAAGCTGGCCTGAACCACCGGCATGATCACCAGCTGGGCGATGCGCTCGCCGGGTTGCATGGTGAACTCATCTTTGCCGCGGTTCCAGACCGATACCATCAGCTGACCCTGGTAATCGGAATCGATCAGACCGACCAGGTTGCCCAGCACGATGCCGTGCTTATGGCCGAGGCCGGAGCGGGGCAGGATGGTGGCACACAGACCCGGATCCTGGATGTGAATTGCCAGACCGGTCGGCACCAGGGTGGTATCACCCGGAGCCAGAGTCAGCGGCGCATCCAGCAGAGCGCGCAGATCCATGCCGGCAGAGCCCGGTGTGGCGTAGGCGGGCAGCGGGTACTCGGTACCGATACGGGCATCCAGAATCTTCAGTTCAATTTGTGTAGTCATGAATCGCTTTTTCAGTTGGATCTTGTATTGGCGTCCCTCTTGGCAGGCGGGGCGCCGTGAGTCTTGTTCTTTCGGGACGCTCAGTGCCGGTAGTGGCGTGCAATCAGGGCGATCAGGTGACGGGCCAGCGTCAGCTTGTCGGCCAGCGGCAGCGGGGCCTGGCCCCCTTGCCAGAACACGGTCAGGGCGTTGTCATCGGCGTTGAAGCCTTGCCCCTCGCGGGACACATCGTTGGCGGCGATCATGTCCAGCCGCTTACGCTGCAACTTGTCGAGGGCGTATTGTTCCACATCCACGGTTTCGGCGGCAAATCCGACGGTGAAGGGTTTGTCTGAAAGGGCACCGACGGCCGCGATGATGTCGGGGTTTTTCACCAGCTTCACCACCATCTGGTCGTTGTCGCCGGTTTTCTTGATCTTCTGGCTGGCGACCTGTTCGGGACGGTAGTCGGCTACCGCGGCGCAACCGATGAAGAGGTCGCACTCGCCCACCCGGCTCATCACAGCCTGATGCATCTGCTCGGCGCTCTCGACATCGATGCGGGTAACGCCCGCAGGCGTCGCCAGCGTCACCGGCCCACTCACCAGCGTCACTTCGGCACCCGCTTCACGGGCAGCTCGGGCGATGGCGTAGCCCATCTTGCCGGAGCTGTGGTTGCTGATGTAGCGCACCGGATCCAGTGCCTCGCGGGTTGGCCCTGCGGTGAGCAGCAGCTTGACGCCCGCCAGCAAGGGCTCGGCGGCCAGCTGCTGGCAGCAGCGATCCACCAGTTCGAGGGGATCCAGCATCCGGCCCGGGCCCACATCGCCACAGGCCTGGCTGCCGGCATCCGGCCCCCACAGCAGAATGCCGCGGCTGGCCAGGGTCTTGAGGTTGGCCTGGGTCGCGGCGTTGAGATACATCTGCTGGTTCATTGCTGGTGCCAGCGCGATGGGCGCCGGAGTGGCCAGACAGAGGGTGGTCAGCAGTTCGTCGGCCATGCCTGCAGCCATCCGCGCCATCAGGTTGGCGCTGGCGGGGGCGATCAGCACCAGATCGGCCCACTTGGCCAGCTCGATATGGCCCATGCCCGCCTCGGCAGAGGGGTCCAGCAGGCTGTAGGCCACCGGATGACCGGAGACCGCCTGCAGGGTCAGCGGGGTGATGAACTCCTTGGCGGAGCGGGTCATCACCACCCGCACTTCGGCGCCCTGATCTTTCAGGCGGCGTACCAGCTCGGCACTCTTGTAGGCGGCGATCCCGCCACTGACACCCAACAGGATGCGTTTATCGGCCAATCTCATCTGCTGTTTCTCTATCCGGCTCATTCTGACTGGTCGGCTAAGATACCACAGGCAATGGATGACGACAGGGGTTGGCATCAAGGGGTGTAGTCGGGCGCGCGCAATTTTTTGCTATGTTTTTTCTCAACAGGGATGAGGGAGAGACAAATGAGCATCAAAGAGTGGCCAGAAGATGAACGCCCCAGAGAGAAGTTGCTGCGTCAGGGGCCCATGGCGCTCTCCGATGCCGAACTGCTCGCCATCTTTTTGCGCACCGGCGTGAATGGCCTGAGTGCAGTGGATCTTTCACGTAATCTATTGAATCAATTCGGCTCTTTACGCAGTTTGCTGGGGGCGGATCAACGGGCATTCTGCGAGGCGCACGGCCTTGGCCCGGCCAAATATGCCCAGTTGCAGGCGGTGCTGGAGATGGCTAGGCGCTATCTGGCCGAGCAGCTGCAACGGGGCGATGCACTCACCTCGCCCCAGCTGACCCGGGACTATCTGCAGGCCCAGCTGCGGGATCGGCCGCGCGAGGTGTTTGCCCTGCTGCTGCTCGACAACCAGCACAGAGTCATTCAATTTGTTGAGCTTTTTTTCGGCACCATCGATTCGGCAAGCGTCTGGCCAAGAGAAATCGTGCAGATCGCGCTCAAACATAATGCAGCCGCGGTGATTCTGGCGCATAATCACCCGTCCGGCGTCGCCGAGCCCAGTAGGGCCGACCGCCAGATCACGGATCGGATCACGGCCGCTTTGGCCCTGATCGATATCAGAGTGCTGGATCACTTGGTGATCGGTGATGGCATCACGGTTTCTTTTGCCGAGCGCGGTTGGCTATAACTGTGCTCTGGCACCGTATTAGTTGATCTTTGATCACGGATGCTGTATAAAATGCCGCCTTCTGTTTGCCCCGCAATCGAAGGCCAGCGGGGCAGATATTTGCTCGAGCAATGAAGTAAGATTTGGAGAGACTGACATGTCTAGAGTATGCCAAGTAACCGGCAAGCGCCCGGCAGTTGGTAACAACCGTTCGCACGCTAACAACGCCACCAAGCGTCGTTTCCTGCCGAACCTGCACACTCACCGTTTCTGGGTTGAGAGTGAAAAACGCTTCGTAAGCCTGCGCGTATCCGCAAAAGGCATGCGTATCATCGACAAGCGTGGCGTTGAAGTGGTTCTGGCTGAACTGCGCGCCAGCGGTGTTAAGGTATAAGGAATTAGATCATGGCTAAAGGTATTCGCGAGAAAATTCGCCTGAACTCCAGCGCCGGTACTGGTCACTTCTATACCACTACCAAAAACAAGCGCACCATGCCCGAAAAAATGGAGATCAAAAAGTTTGATCCCGTTGTTCGTCAGCATGTGATCTACAAGGAAGGCAAAATCAAGTAATTACTTGATGCTGCATTCCCAAAAACCCGGCTTCGTGCCGGGTTTTTTTATGCGCCGAATTCAGTACACTGCCGGTTCAAAGGGAGGCTTGCCATGTTCAAATTGAGCCGCAAAGGCTGGAATAACGTGATCATTGTGGTGGTGCTGATCGTGATCACCCTGTTGCATCGTATGGAGACTGCCCAGCAGGAGAACAGCGCCAAGCGCGCTCGCCCTTTGCTGCCGGATGCGGCCGTGGTGCTCACCTGGCAGGGGCCGAGCTGGCAGATTGAGCGGATTGGTCAGGGCTGGCGCAGCGTGCCGGATCTGGGGCTCGACACGGCTCAGCTGGATGCCCGTCTGGCACGCTGGCAAGGCTGGTTGCTGCCCCCCGGCGAGGTGGTGCGCGGTACCCCGGTGACCATCAAGGTGTGGATTGCCGGCCAGAACGATCCGATCGAGATTGGCCTCTATCAGAACAGCGGCCAATATGGCGCTCAGCTTCCCTCTGGTCTCTGGCTCGCCCTCACTGCCGAGCAGTATCGCGATCTGCTGCGTCCTGCCCCCTGAGTTCCTTTTCCTTGCGAGGTGCCCATGCCTGAATTGCCAGAAGTTGAAGTCAGCCGTCAGGGGATCTCCCCCTGGCTCACCGGTATCAAGGTGACGCGTGTAGTGGTGCGGGATGGCCGCCTGCGCTGGCCGATCCCCGGTGAAATTCAGGAGCTGGTGGATCTCACCATCCATCGGGTGCGTCGCCGTGCCAAATACCTGCTGCTGGAGACCGATTTCGGCACCGCCATCCTTCATCTGGGGATGTCCGGCAGCCTGCGGGTGCTGGATATCGGCACGCCAGCCGAGAAGCACGACCACGTGGATATCGAGCTGGAGAATGGCAAGCTGCTGCGGCTCAACGATCCGCGCCGCTTTGGCGCCCTGCTTTGGACCCGGGAACCGGCCGAAGCCCATGCGCTGCTCGCCAAGCTGGGGCCCGAGCCGCTCACCGATGCCTTCAGTGCTGATTACCTGCGTGAGCGCGCCAAGGGACGCAGCACCGCCATCAAACAGTTCCTGATGGACAATCAGGTGGTGGTCGGGGTGGGCAACATCTACGCAAACGAGGCGCTCTATGCCGCCGGCATTCACCCCAAACGGGCGGCGGGCAATATCAGCGCCGAGCGGCTGGGAACCCTGGTGGCCGAGATCAAGCGGGTGTTGGCCGAGGCAATTCGCCAGGGCGGCACTACTCTGAAGGATTTCACCAGTGCCGATGGCAAGCCGGGCTATTTCGTGCAGCAGTTGCAGGTTTATGGCCGTGGCGGTCAGCCCTGTTTCCACTGTCACACCCTGCTGACCGAGACAAGAATGGGCCAGCGCACCACGGTTTTTTGCAGTCATTGCCAGCGCTGAGCGCACTTTTTGCCCCGATCCGGGGGAAGTTGTAACAGCGTATTTCCACTCTGTTGAAGATTTGCACAGCTGTCACTAGTATCCCGACCGTTCAGGCGGTTTGAGAATATAAAAATGACAGTTAAATCAATAGACTGGGAATATTTATCCCGGCAGGAGCGCTATTGCGCAAAATCCATGGCCCGCTTCCTCTACCCCGAGGGATGTGACCGGAAAACCTTCAATCGCGGCAAGTTCGTGCTGCGCAGCCTGCTCTATCGCAAGTCGCTGAGCCGGGTCTTCAGCCTGTTTCAGTGCGACTCGCTCAAGGCGCTGCCAGCGGTCTATCCCGAGCTGCTCGACAAGCCGATGCGCCCCTATCGCTTCGCCTGTGCCAGCGCCCGTGAGCGGGCCGAGATGCTGGAAAATCACTACCGTTTGCTGCTGGAGTGCTACCCGCAGATGATCGACCCCCTCTATCTGGGCGAGGGGATCGAACTTGGGCACTATCCCCAGAGCGGCTGCCGCATTCTGTTGCGTCACGATGGCACCTTCCGCCGCGAGGCCGAGCTGGCGCTCTCCATCGTCAACGGCGAGGGACAGCGCCTCTACAGCTGCGCCTTTTCGCTGGCGGGCAGCGTGGATCGTTTGATTCTGATGATCGGCTCCATGCAGGGGCCGGAGCCTGCGGTCGACAATGCCCAGGATCGGGTGCGCGAGCTGACCAAAGAGGGACATGGCCTGCGGCCCAAATCCCTGCTGGTGCAACTGGTGCTGCAACTGGCGCAGAGCATGGGGGCGGCAGAGGTGCTGGCGGTTCGCAAGCGGGCCCATGTGTTTCAGGCCAAGCGCTACAGCAGCAAGCAGAAAGCCAACCTGCAGGCCGATTACGACGAGTTGTGGCAGGAGTTCGACGCCCGGGATGTGGATGCCAACTTCGTCGCTCTGCAAGCCCAGCCGCGCAAGCCGCTGGAGGAGATCGCCTCCAAGAAGCGGGCCATGTATCGGCGCCGCTACGAGTGGCTCGATCTGCTGGTGCAGGAGATGAATGAGCGGTTTTCCCGTCAGTAACCGGCAAGCAGGCTGACCTCTCCATGCGATAGAGATACGACAAGGGCTACCCGTGGGTAGCCCTTGTCGTTTCTGCCATCAGGGGAGGAATTAGCGCTGTTGCTGTTTGGCTGCGATGGCTTGGGCCACCACGGGATCGACAAACTGACGAATGTCGCCACCGTGCAGCGCCACCTCTTTCACCAGAGTGGAGGAGATAAAGGAGTTCTCCTCCGCCGGGGTGAGGAAGACGCTTTCCAGCTCAGGCATCAGGCGGCGGTTCATGTTGGCCAGCTGGAACTCGTACTCGAAGTCGGAGACGGCGCGCAGGCCGCGGATAAGCACGTTGGCCTGATGCTCTTTGGCGAAATCGACCAGCAGGCCGGAGAAGCCCACCACCTTGACGTTGGGAAGCGTGCTGGTCACTTGCTGGACAAGCTGGACACGTTCTGCCAGATCGAACAGCGGGCGCTTGCTCGGGCTGTTGGCGACCCCGACCACCACCTCGTCAAACAGCTTGGCGGCGCGGCCGATGAGATCGGCGTGGCCATTGGTAACGGGATCAAAAGTCCCGGGATAAATTACCCTGGTAGTCATCTTTGCGGTCCTGCAACCTGGAAATTTGGTCGCATTATAAGGTCGTCGCTTGAGAATAGCAGTGCATCAGGCAAGAATACGCCATCGCGCATCAAGCCTCCTTGCATTGGTGACAGGGAGCAAAGGGATTTTTTATGAAACGTATTCTGGTCGTTCGCAATGACAAGATTGGTGACTTCATGCTGGCGTGGCCTAGCTTCGCCATGCTCAAAGGCTCCATGGAGTGTCATGTGACTGCCCTGGTTCCGGCCTACACGGCACCGCTGGCCCGGCTCTGCCCCTGGATTGACGAGGTGATCATCGACCCGGGCGTGCGGGCCGACAAGGAGCAACAGCGAGCGCTGCTGGCGCGGATCAAGGCGGCGGCGTTCGATGCGTCCATCTGCCTCTTCTCCAACTCCCGCAACGCCATGCTGGTGTGGAAGGCGCACATCCCTTACCGGCTGGCACCGGCGACCAAGCTGGCGCAGGTGCTCTACAACCAGCGACTGGTACAGCGCCGCTCCCGCTCCCAAAAGCCGGAGTCCGAGTATAACCTGGAGCTGATCCGCCGCTTCCTGGCCGATCAGCAGGTGGTCGTGGTGGAGCCCAAGACCCCCTTCCTGCGGTTCGATGACGAGACCCTGCTACAGGTGCGCGAACAGCTGGCGGCCAAGCTCAAGCTCGATGCCAGCCGCCCCTGGTTGATGGTGCATGCCGGTAGCGGTGGGTCTGCCAACAACCTCTCCATCGAGCAGTACGCCCGCATCATCATCAAGCTCAATCAGGCCTGCCCCGAGCTGCAGTGCGTGCTGACCGCAGGCCCAGGCGAGGAGAAGATGGCCGAACAGCTGGCGGCCGAGCTGCTCGCCCACGGCGGCAACGGCTGGATCTACCGCTCCAGCGATGGTCTGCCGATGTTCTGTCAGGTGTTGGCCAACGCCGCCCTGTTCGTGGCAGGCAGTACTGGCCCGCTCCATATCGCCGGCGCGCTCGATGTGCCGACCATCGGCTTCTTCCCGATGCGCCGCTCCGCGACTCCGCTGCGCTGGAAGCCCCTCAACAGCGAAGGGCGTCACCTCGCCTTCAGCCCGCCGGAGGATAGCGACCACCCGGAGGATATGAGTCAGCTCGATCCCAAGACCATGGTGCCGGTGATGGCCCGCTGGGCGGCGCCTTTCTGGCGCAAGTAACGTATGCAGCAATGCAAACAGGGCCCCGCGGGGCCCTGTTTCGTATGACGGTTATTCCGGCTGGTGCGGTTGCTGGCGCACCCAGAGGTCGGCGTATTTGACGAAGGTGGAGTGGGCGGAGAGGATCGCCAGCAGCAGCCCCTGCTTGCCGTCGAGGAAGCCCGCTTTGAGCAGGTACATCTTGAGGAAGCAGCCAACAGCATGGATCAGCCCCTGACTGAGGGAGCCCTTCTTGCCGCGGGCGGTGCGCTGATCGGCCCAGGCGCGGGCATAACCGGCGGATTTCACCAGATAGTGCTCCAGATCCCGATAGGTGAAGTGGAGCAGATCGCCGTAGAGGTTAACGATCTTCATGTTGGCCCGCACTTCTACCTTTTCGTGAACCAGCGCCTCGTTATAGCTGGTGAGCGCCTTGGGATAGAGACGCAGCACCCGATCCGGATACCAGCCGCTGTGACGGATAAAGCGGCCAAACACCCAGGAGAGGCGCGGCAGCGAGTAGATGGTATCGCTGGCCGGATTGGCCATCACCTCGGCGATGGCGGCTTTCAGCTCGGGGGTGAGCCGCTCGTCGGCATCCAGCCACAGTACCCAGTCGGATTGCACGTGGGACTGGGCCAGCCGGCGCTGTTTGCCAAAGCCCGGCCACTTGGCGTTGACGAAGAAGCGGGCGCCAAACTCGGCGGCAATGGCCGGGGTTTCGTCCTGACTGCCGGAGTCCAGAATGACGATCTCGTCCACCAGTCCGTCGAGGGAGGCGAGGCACTTGCGCAGGTTGTCGGCTTCATTCTTGACGATCAGAACGGCAGCCAGAGTCGGTTTTTTCACGAATGTGGGCTCACGGTTATTGCCCGGCTGGCGGGTCGAATGCGTATTGATGGGCCATTCTAACGGAAAAACGGGCCAAAGAGAGAGCCGCCATTGCCCGTTTCTATCAGCTGTTTGCCTGTCTCGTCTCGTCCGGTTGGAAGCGGGGCACCGCTGGAAAAATGGGGTGACGGCAGCGTCTGCCAAGGATCTTCTGTTATTTATCCAGTCATTCTTGGGGCATAATCTCGCCCAGTGATGATTAACAGCCGGGCTAGTCCCGAGAGAAGACGCGTGATGAAAATATTGGTGATCGGCCCCTCCTGGGTCGGCGATATGGTGATGTCCCAGAGTCTCTACAAGGCGATCAAGGCCAACCATCCGGAGTGCGAGCTGCACGTGATGGCCCCCGCCTGGTGCTGCGCCCTGCTGGAGCGGATGCCGGAGGTGGACAAGGCGATCACCATGCCCCTTGGCCACGGTGACTTCAAGCTGGTGGCGCGCCGCCGCCTCGGCAAGCAGCTGGCGGCGGAGAAGTACGATCAGGCCATCGTCCAGCCCAACTCCATGAAATCGGCGCTGATCCCCTGGTTTGCCCGCATTCCGGTCCGTACCGGCTGGAAGGGTGAGAGCCGCTACGGCCTGCTCAACGACCTGCGCAGCAACAAGTCCGCCTTCCCGCTGATGGTGGAAGGCTATCTGGCGCTCGCCTATCCCAAGGAGCAGATGAAGAGCCGGGCCGATATTCCGACCATTCCCCACCCCTCTCTGCACGTCGATCTGGTCAACCAGAGCAAGGCGCTGGAGCGACTGGGGCTGGATCGCGCCCGCCCGGTGCTGGTGCTCTGCCCCGGTGCCGAGTTTGGCCCGGCCAAGCGCTGGCCGGAGGGGCACTACGCCGTGGTGGCCCAACAGCATTTGGACGAGGGGTGGCAGGTGTGGATCTTCGGCTCCAACAAGGATGTGCCGGTGGCCAACACCATCCGGGATCGGGTCAATCTGCTGACTCGCCCCAACTGCCACGTGCTGGCGGGCAAGACCAGCCTGCACGAAGCGATCGATCTGATGGCGCTGGCCAGCCGGGTCATCTCCAACGACTCCGGCCTGATGCACATCGCCGCCGCCCTCAACCGGCCGCTGGTGGGTGTCTATGGCTCCACTTCGCCGCTCTATACTCCGCCGCTGGCGGATCGGGTCGAGATCGTCCACACCGACATCGAGTGTCGCCCCTGCTTCAAGCGCACCTGCAAGTTCGGCCATCTCAAGTGCCTGATCGATCTGGCGCCGGAGCAGGTGGTCGATGCCTGCAAGAAGCTGGAGCAGAGCCAGTAAGATGCCCTACCGTCTGCTCTACAACCTGCTGATCCATCTGGGATTGCCGCTGGCGCTGCTGGCCCTCTACAAGCCGAAAAAGGGCAAGCCCGGCTTTGGCGAGCGCTGGGCCGAGCATCTCGGCCGACTGCCCGCCACCGGACAGGATGCACCACTGTGGATCCATGCGGTGAGCGTGGGGGAGACGCTGGCCATCACGCCGCTCATTCGCGCCCTCAAGGCGGAGCGGCCCGATTTGCCGATCCTGCTCACCACCACCACCCGCACCGGCGCCGATCAGGCTGCCAAGCTGGGGGATCTGGTGATCCATCGCTACGCGCCGCTCGACTACCCCTGGGCCATTGCGGCCTTTCTCGACACCTTCAAGCCGCGCGCGCTCTGGGTGATGGAGACCGAGCTGTGGCCGAACTGGCTGGCCGCCTGTGAGGCGCGTCACCTGCCGGTGACCATAATCAACGCCCGTCTTTCCGAGCGATCCTGCCAGCGTTATGCCCGTTTCCACGGTGCCTTCGACGTCCTGAGCCGGCCGCTGACCCATCTGCTCTGTCAGCATCAGGATGACGCCGACCGCTTCGCCCGCCTTGGCATCGAGCGTTCGCGGCTGGCGGTGACCGGCTCCATCAAGTTCGATATCCAGTTTGGTGACGAGGTGCAGGCCAAAGGGCGCGCCCTGCGCCAGCAGCTGGGCGCCGAGCGGCCGGTCTGGATCGCCGCCAGCACCCATCAGGGTGAGGACGAGCAGGTGCTGGCCGCCTTCGATCTGCTGCTCAAACGCCATCCCGACGCGCTGCTCATTCTGGTGCCGCGCCACCCCGAGCGGTTCGATCGGGTGGCCGAACTGTGTGCCCCTTATGGCTGTGTGCGGCGCACTGATGGTGCTGCGGTGAGTGCGGAGGATAAGGTCTATCTCGGCGATACCATGGGCGAGCTGCCGCTGATGCTGGCGGCGGCCGATGTGGCCTTCGTTGGCGGCAGTCTGGTGAAGATTGGCGGTCACAACCTGCTGGAGCCGGCGGCGCTCGGCAAGCCCTGCCTGACCGGCCCCGCCTACTTCAACTTCAGCGACATCACCCGCCAGCTGGTGGCTCAGGGTGGCGCTGCCATCGTGGCCGATGCCGCCGAGCTGGGCGAGCGGGTGAGCCAGCTGTTTGCTGACGAGAGCACCCGCCGCGAGATGGGGGAGCAGGCCCGCGCCGTGGTGCTGCGCAATCAGGGGGCGCTGGCGCGTACTCTCTCGCACTGCCTCACTGCGTTGGAGAACGACTGAACCCATGATGAGCACCGCTCTGGCTCTCGATTTTCAACTGCAAAAGCGTCAAAGCAGCTGATCCCCGTTTCACACGTCATCAAAGAGGCAACCATGTTCAAGGCTCTGTTACTGGAAAACCAAGACGGCAAGACTGTTCCGACTCTGACCCGGCTGGCCGAGAGCCAGTTGCCGGAAGGTGAAGTGCGGGTGGCGGTCGCTTACAGCTCGATCAACTACAAGGATGGGCTGGCCATCACCGGCAAGGGCAAGATAGTGCGCCAGTGGCCGCTGGTGCCCGGTATCGACTTCGCCGGTACCGTGCTCGAATCTGCCGACAGCCGCTATCAGACCGGCGACAAGGTGGTGCTGACCGGTTGGGGTGTGGGCGAAGGGCACTGGGGCGGCATGGCCGAACAGGCGCGGGTCAAGGGGGACTGGCTGGTGCCGTTGCCCGCCGGGCTGGATGAACGGCAGGCCATGTGCATCGGTACCGCCGGTCTCACCGCCATGCTCTGCGTGCTGGCACTGGAAGAGGCGGGCATTACTCCCGAAAGCGGCGAGGTGCTGGTCACCGGCGCGGCTGGCGGCGTGGGCTCCACCTCGGTTGCCCTGCTGGCCGCCCTTGGCTATCAGGTGGCTGCGCTGACCGGTCGTCCGGAAGAGCAGGGCGCCATGCTCACTGCGTTGGGTGCCAGCCGCATCGTGCCGCGCAGCGAGCTGCTGGTGCCTGCCAAACCGCTGGAGAAGCAGCTGTGGGCCGGTGCCATCGATACCGTCGGCAGTCAGGTGCTGGCCAAGCTGCTGGCTCAGATGAACTATGGCGGCGCCGTGGCGGCCTGCGGGCTGGCGGGTGGCTTCGATCTGCCGACCAGTGTGATGCCCTTCATCCTGCGCAATGTGCGGTTGCAGGGGGTCGATTCGGTGATGTGCCCGTTTGAACGTCGTCAACTGGCATGGCAGCGACTGGCACGGGATCTTCCCGCCAGCTTCTTTGAACAGGCGGTTACCGAGATTGGGCTGGAGCAGGTAGTGGAGGCCGCCGAGGCCATCACGCAAGGCCAGATCGCCGGCCGGACTCTGGTCAAACTTTGAACTCCCCTTGACTGGCGAGCCCGATAATTCCGGATAAAATTGGAGTGCGGGTGAACTATCCAAGGAGAGTGAAGATGGGTGGACACAAGCCGGATTACGACTCCTCTGATGATGATTGGGAGCCGGATTCCTGGGAAGAAGAGCTGGATCAGTGGGAAGATGAAAGCTGGCAGGATGATGACACTTTCGATGACCAGTGAACCACGGCATTGAACGAACAGGCGGGCTTTGGGCCCGCCTGATTTTTTTGCCGCGCTCACATGGCTGAGCGTTCGTCCTTGGTCAGGGGCGGGCCGCTGGGTAGAATGAACTGCCCAAATGACGCTCAAGGATGACTATGCGACTCTCCATCATATTGTTGGCTGCCCTGCTGGGTGGCTGTGTCTCCAACGATGATCCCTGCGAGAAGGTGTGGAGTGAGGTGGGGGAGGCGGATGGCAAGCTGGGCTTCACCACCGAGCGGATCGAGTTCCATCAGGGCCAGTGTGGCAAGAAGGTGGATGCCGAACTGTGGAAGCAGGGACATCAGAATGGATTGGCATGGTATTGCCGTCCCGAGCACCTCTATCTGGCTGGCCGCTCAGGTGAGGAGTATCGCGGCGTTTGCCCGAACGATACCCAGGCACGCAGATTGTTCGAACAGGGGCGTCAGGGGTGGACCGATCAATAACGCCCTGACAGGGAGGGGCGTTACTCCTCTTTCAAACGCAGCGGCTGGCAGAGGTAACCCTTGTCATTGGCACTGCGGGCGCACTTGCTGCAGACAAACTTGGGTTTGCGCACGATTTTTCTCAGCGCCTTGAGATCGGTGGGGATCTCGTGACGGCGCCATTCACACAGGGTTTTGCTGCCCATAACGACTACCTCTACGACTTGACGGCCGTATTGTAATCGATTTTCATTTCGAATAAACCGGCAAAGCTCGCTTATTGGCCGATATGCCAATAAGCGATTGTTTCGGGAAGGATTACTGGTAGAGGAACTTGGTGAAGATAAGCTCGCGCACCGCTTTCTTGCCGGTCTCTTTCACCAGCAGTTCGTTGACGGTTGTCTCGCACTCCTTGCGCAGCTCTTCTCGGTTGGTCAGGGACTTCACTTGATCGGCATTTTTGCTGCCAATCAGACGGATGATGGCATCGCGGATCAGCGGGTCATGCTGCTCCAGCAGCTTGAGGTCGGCTTCGTTTTCCGCCATCAGCTCTACCGTGACCCGGATATAACCGAGGGTTTTGCTATCACTCAGGTAGTTGGTGATGATGTCGGGATCGAGCGCGTGGTAGGAGAAACCAGGCTTGGCAGCCCCCTCTGCGCCCTCGGCGGGCGGCTCATCTTCAGCAAGAGCTTGCTGCTGCAGGGCGCCACAGCTCAGTAACAACACCAGCAGAATTTTGAAGATCTTCATATAGATGGCTCATCAGCAAGAGATAACCCATTTTTGATGTTGCCATCGGGGCCGTCAAGCACGGATGTTCTTACATTTCGCTATTGATTTACGGATAATAAACCGGATTTTAACCTGAACACGGAAATCTCTGGATGGTGAAGCTGTGAAGTCCGAGTTGACTGTTCCCCTCACGCCGTTAAGCGGGTGGCTGGCCCCCGAATGTTGCGAATTGCCCGCCAGCTTGCGCCCCTGGCTGCTGGAGCCCGGCTCCATGACCCGGCGGCTGCGTCAGCACAATCGCCACTTTTCGGTGGAGTGGCTGGGCAATCACCCGGTCGCCCTTACTGCCGATGAGCAGTGGCTGGTGGATTCGGCCTCGCCGGCCGGTACCTGCCGCGAGGTGATCCTGCATGGGGATCGTGGGCCCGCCGTGCTGGGCTGGACCTTGTTTGCCGATGACGCACTGCAAGGGAGCGGCATTGCCGAGCTTGGCGAGCAGCCGCTGGGTGAGCGGGTATTTGGCCATGAGCCTGCCCGCCGCGATCATCTGCAACTGGCCCGTTTCGATATTGCCGCCAATCCCCGTTGCCCGGCCGCCACTGTCTGGGGGCGTCGTTCCCGTCTGTTTCTGGGGCAGTGGCCACTGCTGGTGCACGAGCTGTTTCTGCCCTCTCTCGTCTGTGACAAGGAGCTGGAGTGAATCTGTTAACCAAGGAGCGGGGACTTGCCTACATGCAGTTGGCCCGCGTCGACAAACCCATAGGCACTCTGCTGCTGCTGTGGCCAACCCTGTGGGCGCTCTGGCTGGCCGCCGGTGGCCTGCCCAATCTCTGGGTGCTGACCGTGTTTGTGGTCGGCGTCTTTCTGATGCGCTCGGCAGGGTGCGTGATCAACGATTATGCGGATCGCAACTTCGATGGCCACGTCAAACGCACCGCAGGTCGCCCCTTGCCCACGGGCAGAGTCAAGCCGTGGGAGGTGCTGGCGCTCTTCTTCGTGCTGGCGCTCATTTCGTTTGGTCTGGTGCTGACCATGAATCCGCTCACCATCGGTCTGTCGTTTGTCGCCCTGCTGCTGGCGGTGAGCTACCCCTTCATGAAGCGCTTTATCTCCAATCCCCAGCTGGTGCTCGGGATGGCCTTCTCCTGGTCGATCCCGATGGCCTATGCGGCGCAGGCGGATGCCCTGCCGCTGGTTGCCTGGTTGCTCTTCTTCGCCAATCTGCTCTGGACCGTGGCTTACGACACCCAGTACGCCATGGTGGATCGGGATGACGACCTCAAGATCGGCCTCAAATCCAGCGCCATCCTGTTTGGTCGTTATGACAAGCGGATCATCGGTGCACTGCAACTCTCGACGCTGCTGCTGTTGCTGGCGGTCGGGCAGCTGATGACGCTGGGGGGCTGGTATTACTGGGGATTGCTGGGAGCGGCGGTGCTGTTTGTCTATCAGCAGCGGCTCATTCGCGAGCGGCAGCGGGAAGCCTGCTTCCAGGCGTTTCTCAACAACAACTATGTGGGGGCGCTGGTGTTTACCGGTCTGGTGCTCGATTACCTGTTGGCGTGATAGCGCCCTGAGTCACGTTGAATAAAAAAGAGGGTCGCGTGTTGGGGGGCTGTTGTTTGCCGGTCTGGTGCTCGATTACCTGCTGGCGTGACATGTTCCCGCGCAGACTCCGATAAAAAAGAAGGCCGCATCATGCGGCCTTCTTTGTTTGCGTTGCAGATCAGAGCTGATTGCCTGCCTGAATGGTGCGGCGGATCTTGTTGCTCAGCAGCGGCACTATATTGTCGGCCAGCGCCTGGAAGCGGCCGAGATCCGGCTTGCACTCGGGAGAGAGGTAGCCCTCCTTGCGCAGCGTGTGGATCAGGGTGCTGAACAGCTTCTGGTCGAAGAACTCGGGGGCGTTGATGCCGTGCAGGGTGCCGAGGCGCTCTGCCATCATCAGGCCGTCCGCCTCCAACTGCTCCGCCTCGATATGAGGCTGGGCCAGCACCCGGGTCAGCACGATGGCGTAGCGTTGCAGGGTCTCCTGAATGCTCTCCGCCAGCAGCAGCAGGCGCATCTGGTTGGCCGGATTGACCCAGTAGCCGTCATCGCGGGTCTCGATCAGTTGCTGGGTCTGCAGCGCGTCGAGCAGGCTGTCGACCAGCGCCGGCAACGCCTCCTCTTCATAACGCAGGAACAGCTCGGTCTTGAGCAGCGGATAGATGTCGATGCAACGAGCCATGATCTCGCTGCGGGAGATCCCTTCACACCGTTCGATCAGTGCCGCCACCAGAGAGGGCATGGCAAACAAGTGGAGGATGTTGTTGCGGTAATAGGTCAGCAGGATCGCCTGATAGCGGTCGAGACTGATGATCTGCCCCAGCTTGTCCTCGCTCACCTCGAACTTGTTGAGCTCCATCGCCTGATCCAGCAGGGTCTTGGCATCCTCATCCGGAATGGTGCTCTGCGGGCTGTAAGGCACTGCTTTGAGCAGATCCAGATAGGTGTTGAGCTGGGCCTGCAACTCGTCGCGGGTCAGGGCGTGGCGCTCGGCGGCCAGCAGCGCCAGCGCGCTCAGGGTCAGGCCGTTGACCGCGGCAGCGCCGTTGATGCGGGTCATCAGCAGTTCGGCCAGATTGTTGACGGTGCCCGCCATCCACTCCGGACGCTCCTCTTCCCCGATGTGCTTTTTCCAGTCGGGGATATGTTCGCTCAGGTAACTGTTGAGGGTCAGCGGCTCGCCGAAGTTGACGAAACCACGGCCGTAGTTGCGCAGCTTGCGCAGGATGCCGAGCACCTGCAGGAAGCTCTCTTTCTCCTTGCGACTCCCCTTGAGCTCGTTGTGGTAGGTGTTCACCTCCATCACGTGCTCGTAACCCAGATAGACAGGCACCAGAGTGACCGGCCTGTCCAGCCCGCGCATCATTGCCTGCAGGGTCATCGCCAGCATGCCGGTCTTGGGCGGTAGCAGACGGCCGGTACGGGAGCGACCGCCTTCGGTGAAGAACTCCACCGAGTAACCCTTGGCAAACAGCAGGTTGAGGTATTCCCGGAATACCGTGCTGTAGAGCGGGTTGCCCTTGAAGGTGCGGCGAATGAAGAAGGCGCCGCCGTGGCGGAAAATCGGGCCCGCCGGCCAGAAGTTGAGGTTGATGCCTGCCGCGATATGGGGCGGCACCATCCCCTGGTGGTAGATGACGTAGGAGAGCAGCAGGTAGTCCATGTGGCTGCGGTGGCAGGGGACGTAGACGATCTCGTGCCCTTCCTGCGCCAGCTGGCGTACCTTCTCGGCGCCATTGACCGACAAACCGCGGTAGAGCTTGTTCCACAGCCAGCCGAGGAAGCTCTCGCCCAGGCGGATCAGCCGGTAAGAGAAGTTGGAGGCGATCTCGTCCATGTAGCCATGGGCACGCTTTTGCGCCTTCTCGAGGCTGATCCCTTCGCGCTGGGCCTCCTCTTCAATCGCCTGCTGGATCACCGCGGAGTCGAGCAGCTGCTTGAACAGCAGGTTGCGGTTCGGCAGTTTCGGGCCGGTGGCAGCCAGCTGCTGGCGGCTGAAGTGGGTACGGGCCACTCGTGCCAGCTTGTGGGCGATCGCCTCGTCGGTGCCGTGTTTGTCCGCCATGTAGCGCAGGGAGAGGGGGGGCGAGAAGCGCACCAGATTCTCGCGACCCTTGAGGATCACGATGAGCGCCTTCTTCAGCCGGTTCGGCGCCAGGCTGCTGATGATGTTGAGGCCGGAGGCTTCTTCCCCTTCCCGACCCGGAGCGCGGCCCCAGAACAGGGTGACGGGCACCACCTGGATATCCAGCGCGGGATCCTGCTTGTGCAGATCCAGCAGCTGGTGGAACTCCTGCAGGAAGGGGAGCGGTTTGCTGCGTTTGCCAAACAGGGGAGGCGGACGATCCAGACAGACATAGCGCGGCAGCAGCTGGCCGTTGAGCTCCAGCGGCGTGAAGGGGCCGGGCAGACCGAGATCCTCGCAGCACTGCTGCAGGGTCATCAGGTCGGTGATCGAACTGGTTTTCAGGGCATAGACGATGGGTCTGGCCGGATCCAGATTGAGTTCTGTGATGGGATTTTCCGGCAGGCTCTTGTGATTGACCAAGCCGCTGACCGGCCATTGCAAGATGGCTCTGGAAATCTTCTGTCCTAGGGACATGTGCGTCTGCTCTCCAAAAAAATGCGGCGTGAGCATAGCAAATCGACAGCCCCTTGTCGCCGAGAGGTACGATGAGTCGGCTGCGCAGGATCAAAACAGCAGTAAATGAGGGGTTGGTTGCGACAAATGTCAGCTGCGCCTTGCCTTGGCCACTGCACTGTATATACTGCCAGTGTGCTGTATAAAAAGACAGGTGCCAATTCTATGAAACCCCTTACCCCCCGCCAGGCCGAAGTGCTGGAGCTGATCAAGGTGAACATGAGCGAGACCGGTATGCCGCCGACTCGTGCCGAGATTGCCCAGAAGCTTGGTTTCAAGTCGGCCAATGCGGCCGAAGAACATCTGAAGGCCCTGGCCAAAAAAGGGGTCATCGAGATCATGCCGGGCACGTCCCGCGGCATTCGCCTGTTGCTCGAAGAGGAAGAGGTGCTGGAAGAGAGCGGCCTGCCGCTCATCGGCAAGGTCGCTGCCGGTGAACCCATCTTGGCTCAGGAGCATATCGAGAGCCACTATCAGGTTGATCCCGCCCTGTTCCACCCGCGCGCTGATTTTCTGCTGCGGGTGCAGGGGATGAGCATGAAGAACATCGGCATTCTGGATGGCGATCTGCTGGCGGTGCACAAAACCCAGGAGGTGCGCAACGGTCAGGTGGTGGTCGCCCGTCTCGATGAGGATGTCACCGTCAAGCGCTTCCAGCGCAAGGGCAGTCAGGTATGGCTGCTGCCGGAGAATGAAGAGCTCTCCCCCATCGAGGTGGATCTCTCCTGCCAGCAGCTCACCATCGAAGGGCTGGCTGTCGGGGTGATCCGCAACGCCGACTGGATGTAATCATCCCCGCCAACTGCGTTTGCCACACGGCCTCCTTCGGGAGGCCGTGCTGTTTCTGGCACACTTTCCCTGTCATATCAAACAGATCATCGGCGGCGGCATTTTTGTCCTGCGCGACCGGCTACCAATCATCCATTTCAGATATATGCTCAGATCAGTGCCCTGTCGCCGAGACAGGGCTTGGCACCTCCCTCTGACCATCACAATGCGTCGGTACGGAAGGGCCGGTAACAACGAGAATAGGGCAGTACACCTTCACGGGATATGAAGGGGGAGTGGTGAGATCCCGAGCCTTGTCGGGCAAAGGGGACCACTCGTAATGGTTGCAGATAGTCGTGACGGGCCTGTTCCCAGTTCAGGCCGACGAAGCAACATGACCTGTCGGTCAAGGAGGACTGGTATGGCATCAAGATCGCCATGGGATTCAGAGGCTGGGGTTGCGCCAGCGGAATCGTCAATAACCCGTTTTGTCAAAGGTAGCCGGATGACCTGGTTTTACGGTCTCTGGCTGCACCATCGTGGTTCGCACTGGACGCTCTGGCTGGGATGCCCGAAAGAGAAGGTGGTGCGTCTGGTGCTGCTGTTCAAACGTGGTCATGGCGATCGCCAGGGGGAAGAGGGCTGGCTGGCCCCCGTGATTCCCATCGGCGTGCGGGCCATCGGCAAGATGTTGCAGCAGGGGCGCAACGCTCGCCCCTGAGCAGAAGAGACAAACAAATCCATCCATAACCGGCACCCGAGGGGGCCGGTTTTTTTATGGCCGCAACTGGCGATTAATTATGCCAAATGGTCGACTCCTGACAGGGCGTTGCACAAGGTTGAACCACCTTGGCGGCTCGCTGGGGTACAATGCCCCCTCTTGTCCGGTCACTGCTGGCCATCTGCCTCGAACTGAAAGGGTCTCTTGTTATGATGAAGCTCCGCTATCCCCTGCTCTTTCTGCTGCTGACAGCCTGTCTGATCCTGGTGTTTTACGCCACGCAGCCAGAGCAGCCGGAACAGGCCGATTATTATCCGGCGGGGCGGGACATCAATGATTTCGCCTTTACCGATGCGGACAACCAGCCGTTCACCCCTGCCAACCTGAAGGGGCACTGGACCTTCCTGTTTGTCGGTTACACCTTCTGCCCCGATATCTGCCCCACCACGCTGGCAGATATGCGTTCCGTCTATGACCAACTGAAGAAGATGGCGCCCGACAGTCAGGTGGTGTTTATCTCGGCGGATCCCCAGCGTGACGACATTCCACGCCTCAAGACCTATACCGCCTTCTTCAATCCCGAATTCAAGGCGGCCACTGCCCCCCACGACAAGCTGTTTCCGTTCGTGCGCAATCTGGGGCTGATCTACTCCATCGCCAATCAGGGGGAGAAGGATTACCTGATCGATCACTCCGCCTCCATCGTGCTCATCAATCCCAAGGGCAAGCTGCAGGCGGTATTCCGCCCGCAGGTGGCGCCGGGTCAGGTGCCCAGGGTGCAGATGGCCACCATGCTCTCTGACTTCGCCCGCATCCTGAAGCTGGCAGGCCACTGAGCGTGACCCCAGCTGTTGCCCCCTGGTGGCGAGATCCCTCTCGCCACCGCGCCGTCTTTGCGCTCGCCCTGCCCATGGTTTTCTCCAATATCACCACCCCCTTGCTGGGGCTGGTGGACACCTGGGTGATCGGTCATCTCGGTCAGGCCTGGTTTCTGGGGGGCGTTTCGGTCGGTGCAACCCTGATCAACCTCATTTTCTGGCTGCTCGGCTTCTTGCGGATGTCGACCACCGGCCTGACGGCGCAGGCGCACGGCGCCGCCGACGGTCGTGCCCAGCTCGATACCCTGCTGCGGGCGCTGGGGCTGGCCATTGCTCTTGGCCTGGCGCTGCTGCTGTTGCTCTTCCCCCTGTTGCCACGGTTGATCGCCCTGAGTGGCGGCTCGCCCGAGGTGCAGCTCTATGCGGGCCAATATGTGGCGGTGCGGATCTGGAGCGCCCCGGCGGCGCTCTGCAATCTGGTGATCATGGGGTGGCTGTTGGGGATGCAGGATGCCCGCAGCCCCATGGTGATGTTGATCCTCACCAATCTGGTCAATATGGCGCTCGATGCCCTGTTTGTGCTGGGACTCGGCTGGCAGGTGCGGGGTGTGGCGGCGGCCTCGGTCATGGCGGACTACTGCGCGCTGGCAGTCGGTATCTGGCTGGTACGCCGTCAGCTGGGGCAACTGGCGCCGACGGTGTGGCAGGATGGCTGGCAGCGCTGGCGGCAGCTCGCGCCCATGGTGCGGCTGCTCGGCCTCAACCGCGATATCTTCCTGCGCTCCCTCTGTTTGCAGCTCTGCTTCGCCTTCATGACTCTGCAAGGGGCGCGGCTGGGGGATGTGGCGGTGGCCGCCAATGCGGTGCTGCTCAACTTCCTGATGCTCATCTCCTACGGGCTCGATGGTTTTGCCTATGCGGTGGAGGCCATGGTAGGACGAGCCATCGGTCAGCGGGATCGGCAGAAACTGCGGGAGGCCATTGTGCTCAATCTGGGCTGGGCCGCCCTCATCGCCAGTGGTTTTACCCTGCTGTTTGCCCTCTTTGGTGCCCATCTTATCGGCTATATCACCGACATTCCGGCCGTGGTGGCGGAGGCACATCGTCAGCTTCCCTGGCTGATCGCCATGCCCTTGCTGGCGGTCTGGTGCTTCCTGCTGGATGGCGTATTTATCGGGGCGACCCGGGCGCGGGAGATGCGCAACAGCATGTTGCTGGCCGCGTTTGGCGGCTTCTTCCCGATCTGGTGGCTCTGTCAGTCGTGGGGCGTGGCCGCGTTATGGGCGGCGATGGCGGCGCTGATGGTGGGGCGCGGTCTGTCGCTGGGGGTCACTTGCTGGCGGCTGGAGCGCAGCGGGCATCTGCTCGACGCCCGCCACTGATCATCGGTGGCGCTTACATGGCACCGTCGTAGCCGAGCTGGCGCCAGCTCTCGTAGACAAAGACAGACACCGCGTTGGAGAGGTTCATGCTGCGGCTCTGGGGCACCATAGGGATGCGTAGCCGCTGCTCGAATGGCAGACTCTCGATGATCTCGATGGGCAGGCCGCGACTCTCCGGGCCAAACAGCAGGGCATCGCCAAGGGCATATTGTGCTGCCGAGTGCGCGGTGCGCCCCTTGGTGGTGCAGGCAAACACCCGCTTGGGTGCCACGGCAGCCAGAAAAGCCTCATAGCTCGACCAGCGCTTCACCTCGGCAAATTCGTGATAGTCGAGTCCCGCCCGCTTTACCCGCTTGTCATCCCACTCAAATCCCAGCGGCTCGATCAGATGGAGCCGGTAACCGGTATTGGCGCAGAGCCGGATGATATTGCCGGTGTTGGGCGGAATTTCCGGCTGGTAGAGGACGATATCGAGCATGACGAGCTCCTGCAAAGAGATGTAAAGCCAAGAAGGGGCGTCAGCATACCCAGCGCCCGTCCGGATGAAAAGGATCAGGCGATGGGCAAGCGGATGGTGATGGTCAGCCCGGTCGGGTGATTGTTGCTGGCCGCAATGGTGCCGCCGTGGCGCTGGATCGCCTCCGAGGCGATGGCCAGCCCCAGCCCGGTGCCGCCAGTTTTGGCGTTGCGGGCGTCATCGACCCGGAAGAAGGGCTGGAACAGCAGCGCCTGCTGCTCGTCTGGCACGCCGGGGCCGTCATCCCGAATGGTCATCACCCACTCCTGCCCCTCCCGATACCAGTCCACCTTGATGAACTCGCGGGCATATTTGAGGGCGTTGCGCAGGGGGTTCTCCACCGCCCGGGCCAGCAGCTCGGGCCACATCTGGATCGACTCTGCGGGCAGTGGCGGCAGTCTGAGCTGTTTGCCGCTCTGGTTTGCCTCGAACATGGCATCTTCGAGGATGGGCTCCAGCAGGTCGGCCAGCGGGTGCACCACCGGTGCCTCCACATGCTGCTGCACCCGCGACAGATCCAGCAGATCGCCGATCAGCTTGTCCAGCCGTCCGATCTCCGATTCGATCCGCGCCAGCTCGGCGCTGTCACCCTGCTTGCGGCGGATCAGCGCCTGCGCCAGTTGCATCCGGGTGAGAGGACTGCGCAGCTCGTGGGAGATATCGGAAAGCAGCTGTTTCTGCTTCTGGATCATGCTCTTGAGTGTCTCCACCATGCGGCTGACGTTATCCGCCAGCTGGCCGATCTCGTCGCCCCGTCCCAGGTTGGGGATCTGTACCTCCAGATTGCCGGCCGCCAGTTGGGAGACCGATTTCTGCAACTGCAGGATGGGCCGGGTCAGCCGCCAGGCGAGCAGCAGGCAGAGCGGGGTACTGACCAGCATCGAGATGCCCAGAATGCGGATCGGGTGATCCAGCACCTGAATAAACAGGAACAGGTAGGGGTTCTCGGCATTGAGGCCGAAATAGACGTGATAGCGATGGCCGTGGTGCTCCATCAGGAAGGGGCCGGCGATCGCCTTGCGATCCTCGTTGCCCAGCATGGGATTGGCCGGGTCATCGGCATCCACCATAAAGCGCACCACAAACTTGCGCGGATGGGTGGTGGACTGGATCTGCCCCTTCTCGTCGCGCAGGTAGACGTTGTCCACCGGCAGCATGGCGATCTTGTCCATCGCCTTGGCCAGATCGAAATCCTGATCCGGCTCAGCGGCGTTGAGCAGGGCTTGCACGTTGTTCTGCATCCGCGCGACTTCGTGGGTCGGCAGCGGGATCTGGTTGCGGGGATCCAGGGTCGGCAGGCTGATCACGGCGGCCAGCATCACCAGCAGCATGAACCAGAACCAGAGGAAGATGTGGGTCGAGATCCCGTTGAGGGAGTTGATGCGCTCTATTCTTGCTCTAGCCACAGGTACCCGCGCCCCCGTACGGTTTTGAAGCGGGGCTGGCCATCGGTGCGGTCCGGCAGCTTCTTGCGCAGGTTGCTCAGGTGCATGTCGATGGCCCGATCGAAGGGTTCCAGCTTCTTGCCCAGCACCTGCTCGGAGAGGTGGCTCTTGCTGACGATCTGGCCGGGATTGCGCAGCAGGCACTCCAGCAGGCCAAACTCGGTGGCGGTTAACTCCAGCAGCTGTTCGCCGCAGCGGGCCTGCTGCAGGCCGGGTTGCAGCACGATATCCATGAAGTGCACTTCGTCGGAGGAGTTGCCGCGCTGGGGTGGGGCGCTCTGGGTACGGCGCAGGATGGCGCGTACCCGGGCCAGCAGCTCCCTGTCATCGAATGGCTTGGCCAGATAGTCGTCGGCACCTGCTTCCAGACCGTTGACCCGATCCTGGCTGTCACCGCGGGCGGTCAGCATCAGCACCGGGGTATCGTGGGTCTTGCGCAGCTTGGTCAGCATGGCAAAGCCGTTGAGTTTGGGCATCATTACATCCAGCAACACCAGATCGAAGCTCTGCTCCGCCAGCCGTTGCAGCCCCTCTTCACCATCCTCGGCGACCGTGACCTGAAATCCCTCCAGGGTCAGAATTTCGGTGAGCAGTTGGGTCAATTCAAGATCGTCGTCGACCAGGAGTATTCTGTTCATCTGGTGTTATTCCGCAGATTTTCGCGCCAAACTGACGCCGGGGTCAGGGTATAATAAGTTTTTCATCGCCAGAGGAAAGCCGGTTTTGAGCCATCAACAATATTCCCGTTGGGTGACCTTTGCCAGCATAGCGGCGGTCACCACCGCTACCTTGCTGATCATCGGCAAACTGATCGCCTGGCTGATGACCGACTCGTCGACCCTGCTGGCGTCGCTCACCGACTCCTTCATGGATGTGAGTGCCTCCATCATCAACCTGCTGGCCATTCGCTATGCGCTTGCCCCGGCCGATGACGAACACCGTTTCGGTCACGGCAAGGCGGAGTCGCTGGCGGGCCTCATCCAGTCGGCCTTTATCTCCGGCTCCGCCCTGCTGCTGGTGATGCACGGAATTTCATCCCTGCTCAATCAGGCGCCTATTCTGCGGCTGGAGGCGGGTCTCTGGGTCAGTGGCGGCTCCATCGTGCTGACCTTGCTGCTGGTCAGCTTCCAGAGTTTCGTTATTCGCAAGACCAACAGTGTGGCCATCAAGGCCGACATGCTGCACTACCGTTCCGATCTGCTGCTCAATGCCGGTGTCTTGCTGGCGTTGGTGCTGGCGGGGCAGGGGTGGTATTGGGCCGACGGCCTGTTTGCCATCCTGATCGGGCTATTCCTGTTGTGGGGGGCGGGACACATTGGCTACGAGTCGGTGCAGGCCCTGCTCGATCGTCAGTTGCCAGCGGAAGAACAAGCGAGAATAATGGCGCTCTGCTGTGCCGTAGAAGGTGTACACGGCGTACATGACCTGCGCACCCGTCAATCCGGGCCGACCCGATTCGTACAGTTGCATCTTGAACTGGATGATCAGATCCCCCTGGTCAAGGCCCATCAGATCGCCGATGAAGCCGAACTGGCGGTACGCCAGGCATTCGAGCGGATGGATGTCATCATCCACATGGACCCCATCTCGGTGCTGACAAAAGAACAACAGAGCCCTCACCCAGAACAACAGTAGGCTGCAACATGGATGAACTGGTTGCCAAAACCTGGCACAAAATTCAGCAAGAAGCACAGTGCATGGCGGCCCAGGAGCCGATGCTGGCCAGCTTCTTCCACTCCACTATTCTCAATCACAAGAATCTGCGTTCGGCCCTCAGCTTCCAGCTGGCCAACAAACTCGACAGCGCCACCATGCCCGCCATCGCCCTGCGCGAGGTGATCGAGCTGGCCCTGCGCAGCGAGCCCGAGCTGCTGACGGTAGTGGCGGCCGACATCTGCGCCGTGCAGGAGCGCGATCCGGCGGTCGACCTCTTCTCCACTCCGCTGCTCTATCTCAAGGGGTTCCATGCCCTGCAGGGCTATCGGGTCGCCAACTGGCTGTGGCGCCAAGGGCGCCGCTCGCTGGCCCTCTATCTGCAAAACCAGATCTCGGTGGTGTTCGGGGTGGATGTGCACCCGGCCGCCCGTATCGGCAAGGGGATCATGTTCGACCACGCCACCGGCATAGTAGTCGGCGAGACGGCAGTGATTGAGGATGATGTCTCCATCCTGCAGAGCGTGACTCTCGGCGGTACCGGCAAGGAGAGCGGCGATCGCCATCCCAAGATCCGCGAAGGGGTGATGATAGGGGCGGGCGCCAAGGTGCTTGGCAATATCGAAGTGGGCGTGGGCGCCAAAATCGGCGCGGGCAGCGTGGTGATCAACCCGGTGCCGCCTCATACCACGGTCGCTGGCGTACCCGCCAAGATCGTCGGCCGTCCGGAGTGCGACAAGCCTTCACTGGATATGGATCAGTGTCTCTGATCTCCCGGCCGGAGTAGTCGATGGCCAAACGCTGGTCGGGTTATCTGATTTTGGGGATGTGGCTGCTCAACCTGCTCCATCTCTATCTGGGACTCTCCCCCTGGCCTGCGGCCATGGCGGCCTGGGGGGCATCACTGCTCACCTGGCCCTGGCTGGTTGGGGCCGCCAGGCGGCAGGCGCTGGCCCTGTATGGTGCCGCCCTGCTGCTGCTCTTCTTCTCCTGGTGGCAGGGAGCGACCCTCACCGCCGGTGACTGGCTGCTGCCCAACATCAATATGCTCACCATGTTTGCCGCGGTGAGCACCCTCAACCTCGCCACCTCAGGTCTCTTGACCGGCACCACCTCCTGGACCGGACGCAAGGGGCTGTGGAGCACTATGGCCAGCCTCAATCTGCTGGGGGCGGTCATCAACCTCTCGGTGCTGTTCATCATCGGCGATCGGCTGGAGCGCAATGGCACCCTGGAGCGGCGTCAGGTGATGGTGCTGAGCCGGATCTTCTGTGCCGCTGCCTTCTGGTCACCCTTCTTTGTCGCCATGGCGGTGGCGCTCACCTATGCGCCGGGCTTGCAGCTCTCCCATATTCTGCCGTTCGGGATCCTCGCCGCCTTGCTGGCGATGGGGCTGACTGCCTGGCAGGTGGAGAGGATCGGAGTGGCCGACTTTGCCGGTTATCCGCTGCGGCTGCAGACCCTGGGGTTGCCGGTCACGCTGGCGCTGCTGGTACTGCTCATCAAGCAGGTCTGGCCCCAGCTCGGCATTCTGGCGGTGATCGCGCTGGTGGCCCCGCTGCTGGCGCTGCTTTTTATGCCTAGGGTCGGGCGCAAGGCGGCCCTCAAGCGGCAGGTGGTGGAACGCTTTCCCGCCATCGGCGGTCAGCTGGTGCTGTTTCTGGGGGCCGGTTTGTTGGCGGCAGGCATCAACAGCGCGCTGTCGGTCATCGATCTCGGTGCCGGTCATGGCCTGCCACTGTTCAACCACTTTGGCTGGCTTGAGGCATCCCTCACTCTGCTGCTGATCCTGCTGGTGGCCATCGTTGGGGTGCATCCGCTCATCAGTATCTCCGGGCTGGCGCCGCTGCTCTGGCCGCTGGCGCCGGATCCCAGCCTGCTAGGTATGTGTTTCCTGCTGGGATGGGGGCTTGCCACCGGCACCAGTCCGCTCTCCGGCTCCAATCTGGCGCTGGCCTCCCGCTACAACCTCAGTGCCGGGCTGATCCTGCGCTGGAACCTGCTTTATGGCCTGCTGATGTATGTCGTCGCCTGTCTGTTGCTGGGGGCTTATATCGCCTTGCATGGATAACGGCGGCGCCGTCAGGAGGGGGCAAATGATGCGCGGGCGGCGGGGTCTTTTACGCACGGTTCAGTGTGTTGTCGCGGCTCGGGCGCAGGATGCGAGAAAAATAGACGCATATTTAGACAATACATCTATGGAAGGCGCATTTTACAGCGCACTGGCTTGTTTGTGCCGATGCGCTCGGGGTATGCTGGCTTCACGCGCTTGAATCGCCCTCTGTGGGGCATCGCAATTGAACAAACAGGTATGCATATGTCACTAGAAGTCCTTGAGCAACTCGAATCCAAAGTACAATCCGCTGTCGACAACATCTCCCTGCTGAAGATGGAGCTGGACGAGCTGAAAGAGCAGAACAGCAAGCTGCAAGACGAGAACCATCAGCTGCGCAACGAGCACACTGCATGGCAGGAGCGTCTGCGTGCCCTGCTGGGTAAAATGGATCAAATGGGCGAAACCATCTAACTCATCGCCTTCAGGCAGAATTGAAAACGGGCCGCTCCATGAGCGGCCCGTCTGTTTTTGGCTGGGTGAGGATTATAGCGCCAGCAGCTGCTTGACTGTCTTCTCGATGCCGTCTGCCGCTTCGACTATGTTGTTGGCCAGCATGTAGGCCGGAGTGGAGATCACCTTGCGCTCCTGATCCACCACGAATTCGTTGACCGGGCAGTTGAGATGGCTGCCACCCATCGCCTCGATGGCGTTGGCGGTGCCTTCGTCATGGCCGATGGTCGCCAGCGTCCCGGCGCCATAGATCAGCGGGATCATGGCGGGGGCGATGCAGATATAGGCGGCCGGTTTGTTGGCGTTGGCAAAGCTCTGACACGCTTTCAGCACATCGGGCTGGATCTGGCACTCGGCTCCTTTGATAGCGAAGTCACACAGGTTCTTGGCCGCGCCAAAGCCGCCGGGCACCAGCAGCGCGTCGTAGTCGGCCGCATCCAGCTCGGCCACATCCTTGATCTGGCCACGGCAGATACGGGCCGCTTCGACCAGCACATTGCGGCTCTCCCCCTCGCTCACTTCACCGGTCAGGTGGTTGATGACATGGAGCTGCGCCACGTTCGGGGCGAAGCACTGGACGGCGGCTCCCTGACGGGCCAACGCCAGCAGGCTGATGACGGCCTCGTGGATTTCGGCCCCGTCAAAGACACCGCAGCCACTCAAAATCACGGCCACTTTTTTCATGGCAAACTCCTCGTTGTTGAAAATGTGAGCCAGGATGGATTGTTGTACTTTTGTATGGTTATCGCTCGCCCTCCGCTGGTCAAGTCATCTTGCTGTGCTAGGATTGTTTCGTTTTGGATCCTGCCGTACCTACTCCCTTAAATCTTTTTCCACATTGATCGAGATCATTCTAACTGTCTCACGATCGGTTTTTGCGATCTCAACACATTGTTTTTAATGGCTTTTTATATTCTTATGCACAGTTTTATCACTGTGTGCTCTGATGCGCCCCATTTTTGAACACAGAGTTATCCACAGATTGAGTCCCTTTATCGGGCGCTGTGTGCTGTTGCTGCGCCCCTTGGTGTGAGGGGGGCCCTGTGGCATCCTAGCGGCTGTTTATCTCTGGCAGGACGATTTCATGGCCCCTAGCAACCCCCTTATTCTGGTCGACGGCTCCTCTTATCTTTACCGCGCCTTCTTCGCCTCCCAGCAGGCCGATCTGCGCACATCGACCGGTTTGCCGAGCGGCGCCGTCCGTGTCATGGCCAACATGATGCGCAGCCTGCGCAAGCAATATCCTGACTGTCATGTGGCCGTGGTGTTTGATGCCAAGGGCAAGACCTTCCGCGACGACATCTATCCCGAGTACAAGGCGACCCGCGCCAGCATGCCGGACGATCTGCGCAGCCAGGTTGCGCCTATCCACCAGATGATCAAGGCGATGGGATTCCCCTTTTTGATGGTCGAAGGCGTCGAGGCAGACGACGTGATCGGCACCCTGGCCCGCCAGGCGACCGAGAAGCAGCTGCCGGTACTGATCAGCACCGGTGACAAGGACATGGCGCAGTTGGTCTCCGACCATGTCACCCTGATCGACACCATGAAAGATGTGAAGACTGATCGGGAAGGGGTGATCGAGAAGTTCGGCGTACCGCCCGAGCTCATCATCGACTACCTGGCCCTGATGGGTGACAAGGTCGACAACATTCCCGGCATGACCGGTGTCGGCGAGAAGACCGCACTGGCCCTGCTGCAGGGGATTGGCAGCATCGACGAGATTGCCGCCAACCTCGACAAGGTGGCTGCCCTCGGCTTCCGTGGCTCCAAGGCGTTCGCCGACAAGTTCCGCGAGCAGGAGGAGCAGGTTCGTCTCTCCTATAGACTGGCGACCATCAAGACCGATGTCGAGCTGGAACAGAGTCTGGAAGAGCTGTTGCTCAAGCCGGTCGACAAGGAGTCCCTGCTGGCGGTCTATCGCGAATACGAGCTGCGCAACCTGATCAAGGAGCTGGAATCCGGTGGTGAAGAGGGGAGCGAGAGCGCCGGACAGGGCGACGCTGGCGATGACAACACCACTCCGGTTGCCGCCATCGAAACCGACTACCACTGCATTCTGGACGAAGCCGAGTTTGACGGCTGGCTGGAACAGTTGAAAGCGGCACCGCTGTTTGCCTTCGATACCGAAACCACCAGTCTCGATTATATGGAGGCACGGATTGTTGGCGTCTCCTTCGCGGTTGAGCCGGGCAAGGCTGCTTATGTGCCGTTTGGCCATGACTATCTGGGGGCGCCGGTACAGCTGAGCGAGGCCGTGGTGCTCGGCAAGCTCAAACCGCTGCTGGAAGATCCGACCCGTCTCAAGGTGGGGCAGAACCTCAAGTACGACCGCAACGTGCTGCTCAACCATGACATCGACTTGCAAGGTATCGCCTACGACACCATGCTCGAGTCCTACGTGCTCAACTCCACCGCCAGCCGCCACGACATGGATTCGCTGGCCAAGCGTTACCTCGGGGTCGAGACTACCTCCTTTGAAGATATCGCCGGCAAAGGAGTGAAACAGCTCACCTTCAACCAGATCGAGCTGGAGCAGGCGGCCCCCTATGCGGCGGAAGATGCCGATATTACCCTGCGTCTGCACCAGACCCTCTGGGGTCAGCTGGAGGCCGTACCGGGCCTTGCCAGGGTATTCAGCGAGATCGAACTGCCGCTGCTGCCAGTGCTGGCGCGGATGGAGTTGCTCGGCACCACCATCGATCCCAAGTTGCTGCACCAGCAGAGCCAGGAGATCGAGCTGCGGTTGGCGGAGCTGGAGAAGCAGGCCCATGAGCTGGCCGGGCAGGAGTTCAACCTCTCTTCGCCCAAGCAGCTGGGGGAGATCCTCTTCACCAAGTTGGGCCTGCCGATCATCAAAAAGACTCCGAAGGGGGCACCGTCCACCGCAGAAGAGGTGCTGGCCGAGCTGGCGGAGACCTATGAGCTGCCGCAACTGCTGATGGAACATCGCGGTCTGGCCAAGCTCAAGTCCACCTACACCGACAAGTTGCCGCTGATGATCAAGCCGCAGACCGGGCGGGTGCACACCTCCTATCATCAGGCGGTAGCGGCTACGGGCCGTTTGTCATCATCTGATCCCAACCTGCAGAACATCCCGGTGCGCAACGAACAGGGGCGCCGCATCCGGCAGGCCTTCATCCCGTGCGCCGGTTACAAGCTGGTGGCGGCGGACTACTCCCAGATCGAGCTGCGCATCATGGCGCACCTCTCCGGCGACAAGGGTCTGCTGACCGCTTTCGCCGAAGGCAAGGACATCCACAAGGCGACCGCCGCCGAGGTGTTCGGGGTGGCGCTCGAGGCGGTGACCAGCGACATGCGCCGCAGTGCCAAGGCGATCAACTTCGGCCTCATCTACGGCATGAGTGCCTTCGGTCTGGCCAAGCAGCTGGGGATCGGTCGTGCCGAAGCGCAGAAGTACATGGATCTCTACTTCGAGCGCTACCCGGGCGTGCTGGAGTATATGGAGCGCACCCGTCAGCAGGCGGAAGCCCAGGGGTATGTCGAGACCCTGTTTGGTCGTCGCCTCTATCTGCCGGATATCAAGTCCCGCAACGCCGGTCTGCGCAAGGCTGCCGAACGGGCCGCCATCAACGCCCCGATGCAGGGCACGGCCGCCGATATCATCAAGCGCGCCATGATCAACGTGGATAGCTGGATCCGCGGTATCGAGGATGAGTCGATCCGCATGCTGATGCAGGTACACGATGAACTGGTGTTCGAGATCCGCGAAGAGAAGCTGGAGGAGTACACCGCCATCATCAAGGAGAAGATGTCGGCCGCAGCCGAACTGCATGTGCCGCTGCTGGTTGAAGCGGGTACCGGTGACAACTGGGATCAGGCCCACTGATTTCCGGTCAGCCGTTCTGCACGGCTATATAGCTATATAAGAAGCGAAGCCCGGCATCATGCCGGGCTTCTTCATCTCTGCCGTTCCTATAACGTCTCTTGCAGATACTCATCCTTGAGCAGGACATAGTTGTCCGCCGAGGTTTTGAGGAAGGCGAGCTCGGCCGGTTTGAGCGGGCGAGCCTGTTTGACGGGATTCCCTATATATAGAAAGCCTGACTCGAGTCGCTTGCCCGGCGGCACCAGACTGCCGGCTCCGATCATCACATCATCTTCGACCACGACGCCATCAAGCAGAATGGCACCCATGCCGACCAGCACCCGGTTGCCGATGGTGCAGCCGTGCAGCATCGCCTTATGGCCGACCGTGACATCTTCACCGATCAGCAGTGGATAGCCGGTCGGATTGCTGGCGCTCTTGCGGGTCAGGTGTAGCATCGTGCCGTCCTGAATGTTGCTGCGGGCACCGATGCGGATATGGTTTACATCCCCCCGCGCCGCCACCATGGGCCAGATGCTGGCATCGTCAGCCAGCTCGATATCGCCCACCAATGTCGCGCAGGGGTCTACATATACCCGCTTGCCCAATTGCGGGCGTTTTCCCTTGTAAGGTCTCAGTCGTAAGTCCATCTTGGCCTCCTTGTTTTCGGCCATTCTAACAACCGGAAGGCTATTTCTGTGGATAAGTTTGTATAAAAGCTGTGGCTGGAGATGAATAACTAAAAAAGTGCCCTTTTTTGCAATTTTATTGCAGGAGAGGGGTTGCCAGAACGAATTCACTCCCTATAATGCGCCTCCATCGACACGGCAAGCGGCAACGCAAACAACCGGGTCGGTAACCTCGAAAAGCCTTTGCAAATAAGGCTTGACTCGAGAAGGCGGTTGAGTAGAATTCCACTCCCGCAGCAACACACTGTTGCGTCGCTCTTTAACAATTTGAATCAAGCAATCTGTGTGGGCACTCACA
>NZ_JBGLRB010000025.1:0-50917 GCF_041402305.1 Aeromonas sp. S12(2024) | reverse complement strand
AGCGCCGTGGAACCACCTGATCCCATGCCGAACTCAGAAGTGAAACGCGGTAGCGCCGATGGTAGTGTGGCATTCGCCATGCGAGAGTAGGACACTGCCAGGCACCCAATTTCAAGATTACGCCCAGCGTGGTCTTTACCGGTTAGTGTGCTGATATGGCTCAGTCGGTAGAGCGCATCCTTGGTAAGGATGAGGTCCCCAGTTCGATTCTGGGTATCAGCACCATTAAATAGAAAGCCTCCCTGAAAAGGGAGGCTTTTTTGCATCTGTCAGTTTTCTTATATCCCCCTACATTCCCTATTCCCGCAACCCCCCTCTGCTTGCAGTCGACACAGTTTATCTGCTATTTGAGTCCCTGTGTGTTACTCATTTGACTGCTATTGATGGTTTTATCCAGAGATTTAACCATGATTGATTGACGTAAAACGTTTTACATGTAAAATCCGGCGCGTTTTGCCTATTACGTGGAGAGAGAGCATGGCGCAGGATAACGAATACTGTTTGGGGGCGGTACCCGCCAAAGGGCGCAAAGGTGTGCTTTCGCTGATGCTGGTGATGCTCGGCCTGACCTTCTTCTCTGCCAGCATGTGGACCGGTGGTGCGCTTGGTACCGGGCTGGTATTCGATGACTTCATCAAGGCAGTACTTATCGGCAACTTGTTGCTGGGTATCTACACCGCTTGTCTCGGTTATATCGGTGCCTCAACCGGCCTCTCTACCCATCTGCTGGCTCGTTATTCCTTTGGGGTGAAAGGTTCCTGGCTGCCATCCCTGCTGCTCGGCGGTACTCAGGTCGGCTGGTTTGGTGTTGGCGTGGCGATGTTTGCCCTGCCGGTGCAGAAGGCGACCGGCATAGATGTGAACTGGCTGATCGCCATTTCGGGCATGTTGATGACGGTGACCGTCTACTTCGGCATCTCCGCCCTGATGGTGCTGAGCTTTGTGGCCGTGCCAGCTATCGCCCTGCTCGGTGGCTACTCGGTCTGGCTGGCGGTGACCTCGACCGGTGGCATGGCTGCACTGCAGCAGGTACAACCAAGCAATCCCATCGAGTTCACCACGGCGTTGACCATGGTGGTCGGTTCCTTTATCAGTGCAGGAACCCTGACCGCCGACTTTGTTCGCTTTGGTCGCAAACCCTGGGGCGCCGTCATGATTACCATGGTGGCGTTTTTTTTGGGCAACACGCTAATGTTCGTCTTCGGTGCTGCCGGTGCGGCCGTGACCGGTCAGGCCGATATCTCGGAAGTGATGCTGATGCAGGGGCTGTTGATCCCCGCCATTCTGGTGCTGGGCCTCAATATCTGGACTACCAACGACAACGCTCTCTACGCCTCCGGCCTCGGTTTTGCCAACATTACCGGTCTCAAGAGCAAGCCACTCAGCGTGATCAACGGCCTCATCGGTACGGCTTGCGCCCTCTGGCTTTACAACAACTTTGTCGGCTGGCTGGCCTTTTTGAGTACGGCAATTCCGCCGATCGGTGGCATTATCATCATGGATTTCCTGCTCAATCGTGAGCGTTACCGTCAATTTGCCGATCAGCAGTTCGAGACGGTGCGCTGGCAGGCGCTGGTCGCCACGGCAGTCGGGGTGGCTGTCGGCAAGTGGCTGCCGGGCATAGTGCCACTCAACGCGGTATTGGGCGCCGCCTTCACCTATTTCATTCTGGTTCGCCTCACCCAGCGGCCGGTTCTGGTACAGGAAGCTAGCAAATGCTGATTCAACATATTCGTTTGGCCGATCGGGAAGGGTTTTGGCAGATCCGCTGTCAGGATGGGGTCATCACCGCCATCGAACCCGATGACGAGCATGCCGTCGCCGGTCGGGTGCTGGACGGGGAGGGCGGTCTGGCGATCGCCCCCTTTATCGAACCCCACATTCACCTCGATACCACCCAGACGGCGGGTGAGCCGAGCTGGAATCTCTCCGGCACTCTGTTCGAGGGGATCGAGCGCTGGGCCGAGCGCAAGGCGCTGCTGACCCATGAGGATGTGAAACAGCGCGCCATCCAGACGCTGAAGTGGCAGATCGCCAACGGCATCCAGTTCGTCCGTACTCACGTCGATGTCTCCGATCCCAATCTGGTGGCGCTCAAGGCGATGCTGGAGGTGCGGGAGGAGATGAAGGAGTGGGTGGAGCTGCAGATCGTCGCCTTCCCGCAGGAGGGGATCCTCTCCTACCCCAATGGCAAGGCACTGCTGGAGGAGGCACTCAAGCTGGGTGCCGACGTGATTGGCGCGATCCCCCACTTCGAGTTTACCCGGGAATATGGGGTCGAAAGTCTGCACTACATCTTCGATCTTGCCGAGAAGTATCAGGTTCTGGTCGATGTGCACTGCGACGAGATCGATGACGAGCAGTCCCGCTTTATCGAGACGCTGGCAACCCTGGCCTACGAGCGGGGTATCGGCCATCGGGTGACGGCCAGTCACACCACCGCCATGCACTCTTACAACGGCGCTTATGCTTCCCGCCTGTTCCGGCTGCTGAAGATGGCGGACATCAACTTCGTGGCCAATCCGCTGGTGAACATTCACCTGCAGGGGCGGTTCGATACCTATCCCAAACGCCGTGGCATTACCCGGGTGAAGGAGATGCTGGAGGCGAACATCAACGTCTGCTTCGGTCACGACGACGTGTTCGACCCCTGGTACCCCATGGGCACTGCCAACATGTTGCAGGTGCTGCACATGGGGCTGCATGTCTGCCAGATCATGGGTTACGAGCAGATCAACGACGGTCTGAAGCTGATCAGCAGCCACAGCGCCCGCACCCTGAATGTGCAGGATCGCTATGGTATCGAGGTGGGCAAACCGGCCAACCTGTTGATCCTGCCTGCCGAGAACGGCTTCGATGCGGTGCGCCGTCAGGTGCCAGTGCGTTATTCAATTCGTCACGGTAAGGTGATTGCCCAGACCCGCCCGGCCCAGACCGAAATCGTGCTGGGTCAGCCCGAGCCCATCGATTTTCGCCGCTGAGATTTCAATCAGGCTGGATGTCGATTAGTTCCGCCTCTGGGCACAAGGGCCGCCATTGCGACATAATGGCGGCCTGACCCTGAGGGAGTGACACCATGCAAACCTGGTTCTATGTTGCTGCAGGGGGCGCCATCGGCGCCTGCCTTCGTTTTGGAATTGCCGAACTGATGGCCTTGCTGCTGGGGCGCCACTTTCCTTACGGGACTCTGGTGGTCAACGTGGTGGGCTCTTTCATCATGGGGGTGGCGTTCGCCCTCATCAGTCATGGTCATGTGGTAGAACACCCGATGAAGCCGCTGCTGATGGTGGGGATCCTCGGTGCCCTGACTACTTTCTCTTCCTTTGCCCTCGATACGGTAGTGCTGGCTCAACATGGAGCCTATCTGAAAGCGCTGCTCAATATCGGTCTCAATCTCTTCCTCTGTCTGGCCATGGTGGTGCTGGGCATGCAGTTGGTTGCGAGCCGGGTTTAAGGTGTCCGGACGCCAGTGGCTCTGGTAAACTGGCGGCCATTCTTTGCTCTATGGGTGTTTAAGGGATGTCAGAACAAGCAACGACAACGCATTTTGGCTTTAAAACCGTGGCCGCGACCGAGAAGGAAACTCTGGTAGCAGGTGTCTTCCATTCGGTGGCAGCCAAGTATGATCTGATGAACGATCTGATGTCGTTCGGCATCCACCGCCTGTGGAAGCGCTTCACCATCGACTGTTCCGGTGTACGCAAGGGCCAGAAGGTGCTGGATCTGGCCGGTGGTACCGGTGACTTGACCGCCAAGTTCTCCCGCATCGTCGGCGAGACCGGTCAGGTGGTGCTGGCGGATATCAACGACTCCATGCTGAAAGTGGGCCGCGACAAGCTGCGCAATCTGGGGGTCGCCAACAACGTCTCCTACGTGCAGGCCAATGCCGAGGCGCTCCCCTTCCCGGATAACCACTTCGACGTCATCACCATCGGCTTCGGCCTGCGCAACGTCACCGACAAGGACAAGGCGCTCGCCTCCATGTTCCGGGTGCTCAAGCCGGGTGGCCGTCTGCTGGTGCTGGAGTTCTCCAAGCCGGTCAGCGAAGTGATCGCCAAACTCTATGATCTCTACTCCTTCAAATTGCTGCCGAAAATGGGCGAAATCGTCGCGAACGACAGTGAAAGCTACAAATATCTGGCAGAGTCCATCCGCATGCACCCGGATCAGCAGACCCTGGCTGGCATGATGGAAAATGTCGGGTTCGAGCAGGTGGAGTACTTTAATCTGACTCAGGGTGTGGTCGCCCTGCACCGCGGTTACAAGTTTTAAGGTTGCCTATGCCGATGGATGCCATGGTCACCGCGGTGATCGAAACCAGCCTCAACCAGTTGCTGGCGCTGGACAAACAGAGCCCGGAGCGGCTGCGCAAACTGGTGGGCAAGGTGCTCAAGCTGGAGCTACGTGAACTCAAGCCGCTCTGGTTTGTCTTCTCCGAGCGTCGGCTGGATGTGCTGGCCCAGCATGAAGGGGAGGCCGATGCGGTGCTTAGCCTGTCGCTGACCGCCCTCGGTCTGCTGAAAGACCCGTCCGCCCTGACCCGTTATATCCGCGAGGAGAAACTGGATCTGAGCGGTGATCCCCAGCTGGTACAGGCATTCAGCGTGCTGCTGGGTGAGCTGGATATCGACTGGGAAGAGGAGCTGTCGCGCTATACCGGCGATGTCGTTGCCCACACCCTGTTCAGCGGTGCCCGTCAGGCGCGTCGTCTGGTCGGCCGCGAGCTGTGCCGTACCCGCAGCCAGCTGGCGGAATATCTGACCGAAGAGGCCCGCCTCGCCCCCGGCCCGCTGGAAGTGGCGAGTTTCAATGATGATGTCGAGGTGCTGGCCCAGCAGCTCAAGGCCGTCGAACTGCGGCTGGCCCGCTTCGAACAGCAGGTGACCTGATGACCCCGAAGGAGTTCAAACGCCTCTATCGCATCATCACCATCCTGCTGGAGCAGGGCATCGACGAGCTGGTGCCCGCCCGCTATCAACCCTGGCCGGGTCGTCTGGCCCGTCGCTCCCTGTTCTGGCTCAAGAACAAACAACCGGATCTCAGCCGCGGTGCCCGCATCCGCCTCGCCTTCGAGGCCCTTGGCCCCATCTTCATCAAGTTTGGCCAGATGCTCTCGACCCGCCGCGACCTGCTGCCGCCGGATATCGCCGAGGAGCTGGCCCTGCTGCAGGACAGGGTGCCCCCCTTCTGTGGTCAGGCGGCGCGTCAGCAGATTGAGCTGAGCCTGGGTTGTCCCATCGAAACCCTGTTTGACGACTTCGACGAGACGCCGCTGGCATCGGCCTCCATCGCGCAGGTGCATACCGCCCGGCTGAAGGAGAGTGGCCGCGAGATCGTCATCAAGGTGATCCGTCCCGACATCGAGCCTGTCATCGAGGCTGACCTGCGGTTGATGCAGGCGCTGGCCCGTCTGGTGGCCCGCTTCGTGCCCCAGAGCGCGCGACTGCGCCCCATCGAGGTGGTGGAGGAGTATCGCAAGACCATCCTCGACGAGCTCAACCTGATGCGCGAAGCGGCCAACGCCATCCAGCTACGGCGCAATTTCACCGGCTCCGAGGCGCTCTATGTGCCTGAAATCATCACCGACCTCTGCCGCGAGCAGGTGCTGGTGATGGAGCGCATCTACGGTATTCCGGTCTCCGACATTCCAGCGCTGGAAGCCAACGGCACCAATATGAAGCTGCTGGCCGAGCGCGGGGTCGAGGTCTTCTTCACTCAGGTGTTCCGCGACAGCTTCTTCCACGCCGATATGCACCCGGGCAACATCTTCGTCTCTTACGAACATCCGGAAAACCCGCTCTGGATCGGCATCGACTGCGGCATCGTCGGTACCCTCAATCGGGAAGACAAACGCTATCTGGCGGAGAACTTCCTCGCCTTCTTCAACCGAGACTATCGTCGGGTGGCGGAGCTGCATGTGGAGTCGGGCTGGGTACCGGCAGACACCAAGGTGGACGAGTTCGAGTTTGCCATCCGCACCGTGCTGGAGCCCATCTTCGAGAAGCCGCTCTCCGAGATCTCGTTCGGTCACGTGCTGCTCAACCTGTTCAACACCGCGCGTCGCTTCCATATGACGGTGCAGCCGCAGCTGGTGCTGCTGCAAAAGACCCTGCTCTATGTGGAAGGGTTGGGGCGTCAGCTCTACCCGCAGCTCGATTTGTGGCAGACCGCCAAGCCGTTCCTCGAAAACTGGATGCATGAACAGGTCGGGCCCAAGTCGGTATTGAACGCCATCAAGGAGAAGGCGCCATTCTGGGCGGAGAAGCTGCCGGAGCTGCCGGAGCTGGTCTATGAGACCCTGCGTCAGACCCGTCATCAGCAGCGTCATTTCGACCAGATGTTTGCCGAGTTCCGCCGTCACAGTCGTCGGCAGGGGCAGGCCCGCTACCTCTTAGGGGTTGGAGCCAGCCTGCTATTGGCGGGTGTATTCTTGCTGACCCAAAAACAACACATTGAGTGGGGACAAGCCAGTCTCGCCGGTGCAGCCCTCTGCTGGCTGGTCGGCTGGTTGCGAACCCGTTCCCATTAATCAACAACCGCGCCGTCAGGCGCCTGTTCTGGAGAGAAAATCATGGGTGGTATCAGTATTTGGCAATTGTTGATCATTGCAGTCATCGTCGTGCTGCTGTTCGGTACCAAGAAACTGCGCGGCATTGGCGGTGATCTGGGCGCGGCGGTCAAAGGGTTCAAGAAAGCCCTCTCCGACGAGCCGGCTGATGCCAAGGCCGAGCAGAAAGATGCCGAGTTTCCCCCGAAACAGCTGAACGAAGCGGCCACTCAGAGCAGTGAGACCGCCAAACAAAAAGACAAAGACCAGGCCTAAGCCATGTTCGATATCGGTTTTTGGGAGCTGGTCGTTATCGGTGTGGTAGCACTGGTGGTATTGGGGCCCGAGCGGCTGCCGGTTGCCATCCGCACGGCTACCCACTGGATCCGCCTCATTCGTTCGACCGCGAACTCGGTCAAGTCCGAGCTGGAGCAGGAGCTCAAGTTGCAAGAGCTGCACAACGACCTCAAGAAGGCGGAGCAGTTGCAGATGAGCAATCTGAGCCCAGAGCTGCAGGAGTCCATCGAACAGCTCAAGGCGGCGGCCCAGTCGGTCAATCGCCCTTATCAGGTGGAGAACGAGATCCGTCCGCCGCGCCCCGATCCGGTCGCCCAGGCTGAGCCTGCCACGCCGGTTGAGCCTGCGGTGCAGCTGAGCCACGACGTGCCGCCGGTCAACAGCCAGCGGGAGAGCGAGCCGGTGCCGGTCAGCGACTCCGCAGTAAAAGGGGAGGTGAAGCCATGAGTCAGGCCGAACAACCCTTGATCAGCCATCTGGTTGAGCTGAGAACCCGTTTGCTGCGCTCCATTACCGCCATCCTCGTGGTGTTTCTGGCGCTGATCTACTTCTCCAACAACATCTACGACTTCGTGGCCCAGCCGCTGCTCAGCCAGCTGCCGGAAGGGACCAGCATGATCGCGACGGATGTGGCGACCCCCTTCCTGACGCCGATCAAGCTGACCCTGGTGGTCTCCTTCTTCGTGGCGATCCCCTATCTGCTCTATCAGGCCTGGGCCTTTATCGCCCCCGGTCTGTACCAGCACGAACGGCGCCTGATCATGCCGCTGGTGGTCTCCAGTGCCCTGCTGTTCTATGCGGGGATGGCGTTTGCCTACTACGTGGTGTTCCCGCTGGTGTTCGGTTTCTTCACCAGTACCGCCCCTGCCGGGGTGACGGTGGCGACCGACATCGCCAGCTATCTGGACTTCGTACTGACCCTGTTCTTCGCGTTCGGGGTGGCGTTCGAAATTCCGGTGGCGACCATACTGCTCTGCTGGACCGGCGTGACCACACCGCAAAACCTGAAGGAGAAACGTCCCTACGTCGTCGTCGGGGTGTTTGTGGTCGGCATGCTGCTGACGCCGCCTGATGTCTTCTCCCAGACCCTGCTCGCCATCCCGATGTGGGCGCTGTGGGAGATTGGTCTGTTCTTCGCCCGCTTCTACGTGAAGAAAGAGGATGAAGAGCAACAGGAACAACCGGATGTGGAGAGCTGAGGCTCTGTTCGTCACCTGTTTGCCGGACGGCGAGAAGATGACGAAGTCCGCAGGAATAGCAGAACGAGGGGAGCTGAGGCTCCCTTCCTCTTTTCATGCTCCCGTTCGAGGCGTATGGTAAGACCCCATTCGGTAGATGGTTTTCAAATACCTGATATGCATTCCTTTTGTTCGGAACGTCTCATCCCATGATCGATATCGGCTTAAATCTGACCAGCAGCCAGTTCGCCGGTGAACAGCCTGAGCTGGTGGCCCGTGCCCGCGCCGCCGGAGTGGACGCGCTGATCCTCACCGGTACCGATCTGGCTGGTAGCCGCGAGAGCGCCGAGTTGGCCGCCCGCTGGCCGGGCTACTGCTTCTCCACCGCCGGGGTACACCCTCACGATGCCAAGAGTGTCGATGCGGCGACCCTACCCGCCTTGCGCGAGCTGGCAGCCTTGCCGCAGGTGGTGGCTATTGGCGAGTGCGGCCTCGACTACAACCGCGACTTCTCACCCCGTCCGGTGCAGGATGCGGTATTCGACGCCCAGCTGGCACTGGCCGCCGAGCTTGGGATGCCGGTGTTTCTCCACTGCCGCGATGCACACGCCCGTTTTATCGAGATCCTCCGTCCCTGGTTGCCGAAACTACCGGGAGCCGTGCTGCACTGCTTCACCGGCTCCGATGAGGAGCTGGACGAGTGTCTGGCGCTGGGGCTGCATATCGGGGTGACTGGCTGGCTCTGCGACGAGCGCCGTGGTCAGCTGCTGCGCGAACAGGTGGCCCGCATTCCGGCCGGTCGGCTGATGATCGAGACCGATGCCCCCTATCTGGTGCCGCGGGATCTGAAACCGCGCCCGAAACGCAATGAACCCGCTTTTTTGCCGCACATCGCCCAGGTGGTGGCGGCCTGTCGTGGTGAAGCGCCCGAGGCCTTGCTGGCCCATACCCGGGCCACCTCCGCCGCGTTCTTCCAACTTCCTCTCCAGGAGTGATTCATGGCTACAACTCTTCCGGGCGCCTTTCCGGGCCGCCGCCTGCGCCGTCTGCGCAAACATGATTTCAGCCGTCGTCTGGTGCGCGAGAACGTACTGACCGTCAACGATCTCATCTATCCGGTGTTCGTGCTGGAGGGGGAGAACCGTCGGGAAGCCGTTCCCTCCATGCCGGGGGTGGAGCGTCTTTCCATCGATCTGCTGCTGGAGGAAGCCGCCGAGCTGGTGGCGCTGGGCGTACCTGCTATTGCCCTGTTCCCGGTCACTCCGCTGGAGAGCAAGAGCCTGATGGCGGAGGAGGCCTACAACCCGAACGGGCTGGCCCAGCGAACCGTACGTGCCCTCAAGGCCCGCTTCCCGGAGCTGGGGGTCATCACCGACGTGGCGCTCGATCCGTTCACCACCCACGGTCAGGACGGCATCATCGATGATGAAGGCTATGTGCTGAACGACATCACCACCGAGATCCTGATCAAGCAGGCGCTCTCCCACGCCGAGGCCGGGGTCGATATCGTCGCGCCGTCCGACATGATGGATGGCCGCATCGGCGCCATCCGCGCGGCGCTGGAAGAGAATGGCTTCATCAACACTCAGATCATGGCCTACTCGGCCAAGTACGCTTCCTGCTACTACGGCCCATTCCGCGATGCGGTTGGCTCTGCCGGCAACCTCGGCAAGAGCAACAAGGCCACCTATCAGATGGATCCGGCCAACAGTAACGAAGCCCTGCATGAAGTGGCGCTGGATATTCAGGAAGGAGCCGACAGCGTGATGGTCAAGCCGGGCATGCCCTATCTGGACGTGGTTCGTCAGGTGAAGGATCAGTTCGGTGTGCCGACCTTTGCCTATCAGGTCAGCGGCGAGTACGCCATGCACATGGCGGCGATCCAGAATGGCTGGCTGAAAGAGAAGGAGACCATCATGGAGTCTCTGCTCTGCTTCAAGCGGGCCGGGGCCGATGGCATCCTCACCTACTTCGCCAAGCGCGTAGCGCAGTGGTTGAAGGAAGATGCCCGTTAAGCCGGGTTGAAGAGAAAAACGAGAGGGGGAGCCGATGGCTCCCCCTCTGTCGTTATGGCTCTCTTTTGGTAACGAGCGGCTGATTACAGCTTGATCCAGGCATCGCTCCAGGCGCTGCCGGTACCCGGTGCATAGTGGCTGGTCGAGCCGCTACACCAGCCGCTGTAGGGCCAGGGTTTGCACTCGTAGTTGCCACCGGCATTGCTGACCCGTTCGCCACTCTGATAAGCGGTGCCCGCAACATAGGCCGGGTAGCTGCCGTTACCACCGTCACTGTCACCACCCGGAGCCTGTTCCACCAATGCCAGGGTGAAGCGGCGCTCGAAGCCCTGCTTGCTCCCCTCAGCCATGCCCGCCAGCAGCAGCTCGTAACTGCCGGCCGCTAGGCCCGACTGTGCCAGCTGCAGGGAACCCTGACCATCGATCAGGGCGCTGCCGGTGGCGACCGGATTGCCATCCTGCAACAGGGTCGCGGTGACGGTCACCGGGTTGGCGGTGGTCAGCGTCAGGCTGAAGTCGATCGCGCCGTTGACGATGAGATATTCGGCCGCCAGATCGGTGACGGTGAAGTCACTGCTGCTACCGGTCGTGGGCAGAATGAAGTCTCCGCTCAGGTAGGTCAGACCGGTCCAGCCGGAGCTGGTCAGCCAGTGCTTGCCATTGGTCTGATAGACGTTGGGCAACTGGGTGCACTGTTTGTTGTCATTGACGAAGCCGATACCGTAAAAGCCCGCCACATTCTTGTAGCAGAGCTGGCGACCATTCTGGTGCAGCACTGGCTGATCCAGCTTGCCCTTGTGGTGGAGTGACAGCCAGTCAAACTGGTTGATGGCCGAGACCAGCGGCACAAACTGGCCATCGGGCTGACGATAACGGATCAGGGATCCGGCATCACAGAGCAGACCATCAGCCTGCTGTTCGACGTAGCCGTAGTACTGCTCGCCATCCTGGAAGGTGAACCGGCAGAGATTGCCTTTCTCCGACTCCTTGGGGATCCAGCCCATCAGCAGTCGCTCCTGATTGTTCAGGGCTGCCAGCTGCCCGGCACTGAAGTCGCTGCCGTTGGCTACCCAGCCTTGCGGCATGGTGGAGAATTGCATGAAGTAGTGGTCGGTATAGTACATGTGGCTGTCAGCGCGGTGCTTGCGAGCCCCCTGGCTGACCGAGTTGTAGCGATAGATGTCGTTTTCCGGCTTGTGGAAACCGTTGAGATCATCGTCCAGATAGGGCAGGTCGCCCTTGCGGATATGGTAGTTGGCCATGCCCGTCATCAGGGGATGCCAGCCATGGCTGCCACGGGCAAACGCGCTCTCATGGCTGTAGGACTTCCCATCGAAGCCGTGGCCAAATTCGTGGGCAATGATGCCCCAACTGCCGTAGTAGTGGCTGACAAAGTTAAAGGTATCGACCCCGGTGATGCCACCACTCCCCAGCCCGCCCCCCATGGCGGTGATCCCCAGGTTGAGGTAGGGGCGCTTCATCAGGCTGTGGTAGTAGTAGTCATAATCGGCGGCCGTAAAGATCCCGTTCGGCACATAGCTGTTGCCGCCATTGCCGAACATCTCGTAGCCGTTCACCGCCTTGAAGTTGTACCAGACGTGTTTGAACTCCTCGGTCGAGACCATGTAGGCCAGGTTGGTGGCGATGATCAGCCACTCGCGTGCGTAGAGGGCATTGATGGGGCGCTAGGAGCCGCTGGTGTTGGTGGCGAAGCGCACGTTCCAGCTTGGCTTGAGGCGTGCCAGCTTCTGGGCAAACGGATCCGAGTTGGAGCTGAACCTGTGCTCGAACTGGGCAGGCAGATTGATGCTGTTGTCGAGCAGGTTGTTGAGATCAAACACTCCGTCGCGGCTGGCGCTGTTGAAGCGTCCCTGCTCGCTAAAGGCGCTCAGTGGCAGGGTGATTTGGGCATAGGCGGGCAGGCGATCGAGCTGGCCCAGGATCAGCCACTTGTTGATACCGTTCAGGCGTGACTCGATATTGATGTCATGCAGCTCTCTGGCGGCATAGTTGGTGATGCGCACCGTGTCGTTATCAAGCAGCTCGGTCTTGACCAGCGAATTGATGTTGACCGAACGCTGGGCGCGATCGATCAGCACCTCGTAGGGTTCGTCATTGCGCAGTATGTAGCTGACTGCGGCCGGCATCAGCTGATCGAAGATCAGCGGGCGAGCCGGCAACTGCTCGTCGGCCGTGAAGCTGATCTCCTTGCTCAGCAGCTGGTTGAAACCCAGGCCGCGTTCGTTGGCGGTGACAAGCGCCGAGCCCGCCAGCTGGAGATCTTTCAGCGCCGCCACAGGCTGCTGGTTGATCTCCCGGACAGTAAAGGTCGGGTTCTTGAACTGAAAGTCGTTGGCGATCAGGGTATCGACATCATGCCATTCGATGCGGTCCTTGAAGTTCACCACCAGTCGATCGCCATCCATGTCGATTTTTTGCAGATTGCTGTCGGCGATCACCTGCTCAGGCGCCAGCGGGGTGTTGCTGGCGATGGCATCAGCCAGTTTGCGCAGGTCATAGATGTAGTAGTTTTTGCCGGCGGTGTGGGCCAGCAGATAGTCACCCACCTGATGGAGTTGCACCAGACGGTGGCTGTATTTTCCTTCAAAGGCGAGCCGACCGGCGATGGGGGTCTTGAGGCTGTTCTCCGGCGTCACATCCTGCTGGCGGTAGACCTTGATCTCGCTCAGCGCATCGGCCACCAGCACGTAATCCTGATTGGCAAAGATGGCCTGGGCGCGGTGCAGGCTGTTGCTGCCGGAATCCCGACCGGTTCCCAGGGTGGTGACATAGCGATGCTCGTCGGCCAGATCGAAGATATCGACCCGGTGCGAGTAGCGCGAGACCACGTAGAGCAGGTTGTTGCGGACAAACAGTTCGCTGACCTGGTTGTAGGCCGTGGCACTGCCGGTTTCGGTGCCGCGGATCTCGCCAATCTGCTGGCGGCTCGGGATATCGATAATGGCCACATGGCCCGGATTGCCGTTCTGGCTGACATAGAGCCGATCCTGATAGCGCTCGACCGCCGTGATCAGGCTGGCGTCCAGCCCCAGCTGGTCGGCCGTCAGCTCCTCGCCTTTGTCCAGATATTGCAGCGAGGTGGCAAACGAGTTGACGCTGCAGGAGCTGGTCTCCATCACCACCCGGGTGCGTTCGCCATTCTGGATCTGGCCGTGGGGGAAGTACTCCAGCAGACAGCCGTTGCCGTAGTCATAGTTGCCAAAGCGTTTGTTGACCGCTACGACCCCACCGTCGTACCAGGTCAGCTCCCACTCCTCATCAAAGAAATCAAAGACGTTACGAATGGCTGTTTCGTCGAAAAAGTGGGGTTTGGGCAGATCAAACAGGATGTGGTTATCCGCCGTCAGCGGGTAGAGCAGGCCGTTGATGGCAAGGTGGCGCTTGCCATCCTTGATGATCACGTTCTGCTCGTCAGCCGCACTCTGATGCAGCGCGGCGAGGCGCGCCGTCATCTGCTCGTAGTGCTCCTGATAGGTTTGTTTGAAATAGGCTTGTTCGCGCTCATCGGCCACGACATGGGCCGACAGCAGCAAACCGAGCAGGGTGGCAAGCTTGGTGGTTCTTGGCATGGTGATTTCCTTATCTTGGTTGTTGTTGGATGTTTTTTTGGTGGTTGGCAAGCATGTAAAAGAGAGGGGCTAACCCGTCCGGGTCAGTGCATCCTGCCCATCGGCAGCGTGGCCGACGGGCAGGATATGGGCGGGGGCCTGTCGGCCCCCGTTAGTGGTTGGGGCAAGGTCAGAGCTTGATCCAGGCATCGCTCCAGGCGCTGCCGGTACCCGGTGCATAGTGGCTGGTCGAGCCGCCACACCAGCCGCTGTATGGCCAGGGTTTGCACTCATAGTTGCCACCGGCATTGCTGACCCGATCACCGGCCTGATAGCCGGTGTTAGGGGCATAGGCCGGGTAGTCGCCATCGCTGCCGCCGTTGTCGCTCTCTTCGGTCAGGGTGACCGGGAAGCGTTGCACCACCGGCTGCTGGCCATCTGCCAGACCGGTGATGACCACGTCGTAGCTGCCATCGGTCACATTGCTGCCCTGTAGTACCAGGGTGCTGGAGCCGTTCACCTGGCTGCTGCTGGTACCGTGGCTGTGGCCGCTCTGCTCCAGAGTCGCGGTGATTTGGACCGGGTTGGCGGTCGTCACGTTGAAACGGATGCTGACCTGACCGTTTACTATTGTGTAGTCGGAGCCCATGGCGCTGACGGTGAAGTCGCTGCTGCCTTCCGCGGGTGGCGTTGTGCCGCCGCAGTCGCTGTCGCCCTGTACGCGCCAGACGCCCCAGTCACCCGTGGTGCCCGGCTCTTCGTTCTGGGTCCACCAGCCTGCCAGCCAGTTCTTGCCGTTGTGGCTGACGATGTCGCCGCCCACGTAGACCTTCTTGGCATCCCAGCTGTTTTCACAGACGGCGCCCTGCTCCCTGACAGTCACGTTGCGCTGCTGGGTTACCTGCTGACCGGCGCTGTCGCTCACCTGATAGGTGAGGGTGTAGCGGCCGACCTTGCTGCTGTCGACGCTGCCGTTGACCTTGATTTGGGCGGTCAGGTCGCCATCTTCTTCATCATGGGCGCTGACGCCTGTCATCGGATCGAAGGGGGTACCCAGTTCCAGCGTGGTGTCGGTGACGCCGCTGAACACCGGCTTCATGCTGTAGACCTCGATGGTACGTACCTGCTCGGTGACGTTGTTGTCGCGATCGCTCACCTTGTAGGTGAGGGGGTAGAGGCCGATGCGCTGGCTGTCTACCGAGCCTTCCACCTGGATTTGGCCAGTCAGGTCGCCATCTTCCTTGTCGTTGGCGCTGACACCGGCCAGCGGATCAAAGGCGGTGCCCTGCTTGATGCGGGTATCGCTCAGGCCGCTGAACACCGGCTTGCCGTTGTCGACCGGGGGCGTGATCTCCTGATCGTGGATGAAGGGGCCGTAGCTCTTGATGAAGGATTCGTTGTAGGACTGACCGGCGGCGTTGCGGCCCATGTCCCAGTTGATGGACCAGGTCATCACGCCACGCAGCGGTTGCCCCTCGCTCTTCAGGCGGTTGAAGGCGTTGTAGAGCTTCTGCGGATCCTGCACATAGCCGGTGGCGGCGGCGTCGATGTTGGTCGGAATGCCGAACACCAGCTTGTCATGGGGGATCTTGTAGAAGCCGCGGGTGCCGTTGCTCAGCGAATCCGCCATGTAGTAGATGAACTCTTCTTTCAGGGCATCGTTGTTCTGGGCAATCCAGCCGATCCCATCGATGTAGATACCATCGCCACCCTGGTTGTAGAACTGGGGGTTGATCCAGTCGTAGTATCCTTCCAGATTGCGGATATAGGGGATGTAGGCGCCAGTCTGGGTCAGATAGGGGAACTCCGGCGCCATGGTGATGAGGAAGTTTTTCCCCTGGGCGCGGTAGTGATCCTTGACCAGACGCAGGGCCGCCGGGATCACGGTCTGGTTGTCGGCGGCAGTGATGGCGGCCTGTTCCAGATCGATATCCAGCCCGTCGAAGCCATAGGTCTCCACCAGACGGATGATCTCGTCGGCAAAGGCCTGCTCCTGACCCTTGCGCAGCTCGATGTGCGCATCGGCACCGCCCAGCGCCAGCAGCACGGCACGGCCCTGACGGTTCAGTTCGGCGATCTGCTCGATAAACTGGCTTTCGCTCATGCCGATGGCCGGGTCGAGTTTGAAGGTGGGGATGGGATCGCTGCCATAGACCTTCATGAAGGAGACATCGACCACGTTGTATTGCGGGTTGACCTGATCGAGCTTGACGCAGGGGGCGATACCGCCCTTGTAGCCCGAGCCGTCACACCAGTTGTGCCAATAGCCGACCACTACGCCGGACTGGGGGTTGACCATCGCCTGACCGGCACTGGTGGCATATGCCATGGGGGCGCCCATGCCGAGCAGGCAGCCAAGCAGGGATAATTTGAGTTTGTTCATCGTCTCTCCGTACGGTGCAAATGGGGCGTCGGTTGTGACCGGACGTCCCCGGGGGCAGCCCCGCTGTCATAGGTGTTTTCCCTTAGACCGGTGGCTTTGCGTCGCGCCCTTTCGGGTCACTTTGCCTTTTTCACCCGATTTCTGTGCAGCACAGAGAATCAAGTGACCTGCATGGCAGGTTGCCTATGATAGATGCTTGAAAATAAATTAATCAATAGTTGGTTTTGATTCTAATTAACTGAAAAATATTGATAATTTGTTACAGCTACCACATTTTGTCAGTTTCCATGATTGAGCATGACGGTACTTGGCTGGCAGCTGTGGCGCCGGTAAATGGCGACTTTTTGCCCCTTGAAAGTAGCGGTAAGAGCCAAAAAAGGCCCACAGATTCATTCTGTTACTGGCTGTTGATGGCAAAACTGCAGCAACGGCAGAGATCCGGGTCGCAATGGCTGGAAAAGTACAGGGTTGCGGCGGATTCCCGCTTGATTATTGCGTGGCTTGGCCACATGTTAGAAAGCCATACAGAGCTGCTAAAGCGGTCTGTTCAAGACCAAACAAGAGGTAACCGGGATGAATAACCCTTTGCTGACAATGGATTCGCTGCCCCCTTTCAGCCAGATCAAGCCGGAGCAGGTTCAGCCTGCCGTGATTCAGGCGATTGCTGACTGCAAGCAGAAGATCAGCGATGTGCTGGCCCAGCGTGATCCCCATACCTGGGATAGCCTGATTGCCCCGCTGGAAGAGGTAAATGACCGCCTGTCACGGATCTGGTCACCGGTCAGCCACCTCAACTCCGTACTCAACAGCGAAGCGCTGCGCGAGGCCCATGATGCCTGCCTGCCGCTGCTCTCCGAATTCCAGACCTATGTCGGTCAGCATGAAGGGCTCTATCAGGCCTATCTGGCCCTCTCCCAGAGCGATGATTTCCCGCTGCTGAGCGGCGCCCAGCGCAAGGAGATCCAGAATACCCTGCGTGACTTCCGTCTCTCCGGCATCGGTCTGCCTGCCGAGGCGCAGCAGCGTTACGGCGAGATTCAGGCCCGCCTCTCCGAGCTGGCCTCCCGTTTCAGCAACAACGTGCTGGATGCGACCCAGGGCTGGCACAAGCTGGTGGTCGATGAAGCCGAATTGGCCGGTCTGCCCGATAGCGTGCGTGCCGCTGCCCGTCAGATGGCTGAACTTAAAGGCAAAGAGGGGTGGCTGTTCACGCTGGATATCCCCTCTTATCTGCCGGTGATGATGTATGCCGACAACCGCGAGCTGCGGGCAGAGATGTATGAGGCCTTCACCACTCGCGCCTCCGATCAGGGCCCCAATGCGGGCAAGTGGGACAACTCCGCCATCATGAGCGAGCTGCTCACCCTGCGCCGCGAACTGGCTCAGTTGCTGGGGTTCGCCAACTATGCCGAGCTCTCCCTGGCCACCAAGATGGCGGACAAGACCGAACAGGTGGTGAGCTTCCTCACCGATCTGGCGGCCAAATCCCTGCCACAAGGCAAGGCCGAGCTGGAGGAGATCCGCGCCTTCGCCGCCGAGCAGCACGGTCAGAGCGAGCTGGCCGCCTGGGATCTCGCCTACTACGCCGAGAAGCTCAAACAGCACAAGTTCTCCATCTCCGATGAGCAGCTGCGCCCCTACTTCCCCGCCAGCAAGGTGGTGAAGGGGTTGTTCGAGGTGGTGAAGCGGGTGTTCGGCATGAAGGTGCGCGAGCGCCTCGGCATCGACACCTGGCACCCGGACGTGCGCTTCTACGACATCTTCGATGCCGACGACGAGCTGCGCGGCAGCTTCTACCTCGACCTCTACGCCCGCGAGCACAAGCAGGGCGGGGCCTGGATGGATGTCTGTCTGGGTCGTCGCTACCGTCAGGATGGCTCGCTGCAAAAGCCGGTGGCCTACCTGACCTGCAACTTCAACGGCCCGGTGGATGGCAAGCCTGCGCTGTTCACCCACAACGAAGTGGTCACCCTGTTCCATGAGTTTGGCCACGGCATCCACCACATGCTGACCCGCATCGATGTGGCCGGCGTGGCCGGTATCAACGGCGTGGCCTGGGATGCGGTCGAGCTGCCGAGCCAGTTCCTGGAGAACTGGTGCTGGGAGTCCGAGGCGCTGGCCTTTATCTCCGGCCACTACGAGACCGGCGAACCGCTGCCAGCCGATCTGCTGGAGAAGATGCTGACCGCCCGCAACTTCCAGGCCGCCATGCAGATGCTGCGCCAGCTGGAGTTCGCCCTGTTCGACTTCCGCCTCCATCAGGAGTTTGATCCGGCCAATCCGGCACAGCTCCCGGTGCTGCTGGATGAGGTGCGTAGTCAGGTAGCAGTGATGACGCCACCGGCGTTCAATCGCTTCCAGCACAGCTTCTCCCACATCTTCGCTGGTGGCTATGCGGCGGGCTACTACAGCTACAAGTGGGCCGAGGTGCTCTCTGCCGATGCCTTCTCCCGCTTCGAGGAGGAGGGGATCTTCAACCCGGCGACCGGCCAATCCTTCCTGAAGAATATTCTGGAGAAGGGGGGATCGAAGGAGCCGATGGAGCTGTTCCGAGCCTTCCGTGGTCGTGAGCCCAAGGTGGATGCACTGTTGCGACACAGCGGGATCGCTGCCTGAGATTCCTGACCCGCCGCCTGTGTGAGCTTCAAGCAGGTACACTGTTTTGCGGCATAGTGGGATCGAGTCGTGATTTCTGCGACAAAAAGGGACCTTTTGGTCCCTTTTTTCAAGGCTTTTTAATATCTTGCTGATTGCATATTTGCACTGATCACAGCTCTTCAGTAGAGTCGTGTTCTAACCTTCAAGGAGAGAAAGCCACTTGCCATGAGGCGAGCACTCGATTCCGTCTATCAAATCATCTCAAGTCTGGCTCATTCGAGCGGCCAGGGATATTTCGATACCTTTGTGAGTGAAATCGCCGCTGCTGTGATGGCTGATGTCGTCCTTATCGCCAGCAGGGAATCAAATGCTTCCCATCTTACGGTTCAGGCTGCCCATCCCTCCTCTCTTGACCCCGATACCCTGACGCTGCCACTGACTGACTCTCCTGATGCCATTACCTGGCAGGAGGGGGAAGCATGGTTCAGCGATCGTCTGTTGCAGCTGTTCCCCGCGATGCCACTTGCCGATGCGTGGCAAGCCCAGGCCTACGCCGGGATCGCCCTCAAGGATGCGGATGGCGAGACCATAGGCATCTGCTGCCTGCTCTATCGTCAGCCGCAGGCCAATATGACCAAGGTGATGGGGCTGCTCCGGTTGCTGGGGCCGCTGGCCGGTCGCGAACTGGCGTTGATGCTGCAACGCCAGCTGCCGCAACTCTTGCCTGATACCCCTCATGTGCTGCAGAGCATGCTGTTTCAGGCCCCGGTGGGGATCGGCAAGCTCGATCTCACCGGCCGCATTCTCTGGGCCAACCCGGCCATCGAGAAGATGCTGGGTTATCCCCTCGACGAGCTGCTTCATCGCTCCATCTCCGACATCAATCACCCGGAGGATTGGCAGCGCAGCCTTGAGTGCTACGAAGAGATCCGGCGCGGCGAGCGCAGCAGTTTCACCCAGGAGAAGCGCTACTTCTGCAAGGGGGGCGAGATCCTGTGGGGGCGGGTAACTGTCACCCTGATCCGCGACGAGCAGCAGCAGCCGGACTACCTGATGGTGCTGCTGGAGAATATCGATCCCCTCAAGCGCCATGCGGAGCAGCTCAAGCTCTCTCACCGGGTCTACGACAACCTCTCCGAGGCCATTCTGGTGTGCGATGCCGACAGCCGCATCATCTCGGTCAACCCGGCCTTCGAGCAGATCACCGGCTACAGCAGCGACGAGGTGCGGGGCCAGCGTCCCAGCATGCTCAAGTCCGGGCTGCACGATCAGACCTTCTATGCCGACATGTACCATGCGCTGGAGCGGGTGGGGGTGTGGCGTGGCGAGGTGTGGAACAAGCGCAAGAACGGCAAGCTCTATCCGCAGCAGCTGATGATCAGCACCCTGCGCGAAGCCGGCAAAATTCAGCAATATATCGCCATTTTCAGCGATCTTTCCCAGACCAAGGTGGCCGAGCAGAAGATCGCTACCCAGGCCAACTACGACAACCTTACCAGCCTGCCCAACCGCTGGCTGTTTGGCCGCTGCCTCACCCGCTTCTGCGAGCGGGGCGAGCGCTTCGCGCTCATGGTGCTCGACCTCAACAACTTCAAGGCGGTCAACAACAGCATGGATCACCATGCGGGCGATGCCCTGCTGCGGGAGGTCTCGGATCGACTGGTGAGCCGGGTGCGCACCGAAGATCTGGTGGCCCGCATCGGCGGTGACGAGTTCGCGTTCTTGGTGCCCGGCATCGTCACCCGCCGTCAGGCCGAGGTGTTTGCCAAGCAGGTGATCGGCAGCTTCGCCCGCCCCTTTATGCTGGCCAACCAGCATCTCTATGTGACCGCGACCATCGGCATGACCCTCTGCCCGGTCGATGGCAGCGAGAGCGACGAGCTGCTGCGCAATGCCGAACAGGCGCTGTTTGCGGCCAAGCGGCAGGGAAGGTTGCTCGGTGCCTACTGCTCATCCATGCGGGAAGAGGTGCGCCAGCGCCACCAGATGCAGCAGGATTTGGCCGAAGCGATCAAGCTGGAGCAGCTGACAATGGCCTACCAGCCGATCTGGGACAATCGCAGCGGACGGGTCGCCAAGCTGGAGGCGCTGGTGCGCTGGTATCACCCCCACTGGGGGCAGGTCTCCCCTGCCGAGTTTATTCCGCTGGCGGAAGAGGCAGGTCTGATTCAGGGGCTGGGGGCGCTGGTATTGTGGCAGTCGTGCCGGGATCTGGCGCGGTTGCAGCAGTCCGGTTTTCCGGATCTGCAGATGTCGATCAACCGCTCCACCATGGAGTTCCAGACCATCGACCCCGAGGCGAGTGAGTGGCTCAAGGTGATCCAGCACTTCGGGCTCGATCCTGCCGACATCGTCATCGAAATCACCGAATCTCTGCTGATGGAGAGCAGCGATCAGCACAGAGTGCGGATTGATGCCCTGCGCGAGGCGGGCTGCAAGCTGGCCATCGACGATTTCGGTACCGGCTACTCGGCCCTCAACTATCTGCGCACCTTCCCGGTCGATCTGGTCAAGATCGACCGCTCCTTCGTGCGCCATATCCCCTTCAATGAGCAGGATCGGATGCTGCTCGACGGCATCATCAACATAGTGCACAACCTGGGCATGCAGGTGGTGATCGAGGGGGTTGAGACCCGCGAGCAGCTCAACTTCCTCTGCCAGAAAGGGTGCGCCTTCACTCAGGGTTATCTGCTCAGCCGCCCGCTGGCCTATGACGATCTCACCGAATATCTGCAGCTCAATGACAAAGGGATGTTTCTGCAGATCAGCTAGTGGCGCTTACTCCTTCGATGTCATCTGTTCCTGTTTGGTTTTCAATGTCCGGTAATCCTCGCCGAGATAGCGCAAATAGATGCGATCCAGTACTCCCTCATCCTGCATCTGTTGCAGCGTCTTGTTGTAGGCAGGCAGCAGGTCAGCCTTCTGTTTGCCAAAACAGAGGTAGAGCGGCGTGGAATCGATAAAGGGGGTGAGGGCGCGGATCCTGACGTCCTGCTCCCTCGACAGAATGGGGGCAGAGAAGTAGTCCAGGATGATCATATCGACCCGGCTCTTTTCCAGCATCAGTAGCAGCTGTTTGTCGGAGTGAACCTTGATGGGCTCCCAGCCGGTGAAGTTCCTGATCTTGGCCGTGTAGTCATACCCCCTGACCATCCCTACTTTCAGCCCCTTGGCCATCTCCCACGAGAAGTTCTGTAACGGACTGTCGGTACGCACATAGGCGGCCAGAGGATAGAAGGCGGTGGCAAGGTCAGAGTGATAGCAACCGGGGAGAGGGGCATTGTCGAGAATGCCATCCGCCAGCTGGGTGCTGACATACTGCTCGCAGCGTCCCCAAGGCAGTTCAAGCAGAGTGAGGTTCATGCCAAGGCGGCGCGCCACCTCTTGATGGATCTCCACCGAAATGCCCTCTTTCAGGTTGCCCTGTTCTGCATAGGAAAAGGGAGGCCAGTCTACGCCGCAGACCTTCAGGTTTGTGCCGCTCTGGGCGGCGAGGAGCAGGGCAATGAACAGGTTCATGGGATTTCCTCCCTACAGCGACTTGAAGGGGCTGTGGTACACTCGGTTCACTGAACTTAGAACGCATCCAAAGACCATGCAAATCCTCCTCGAAGACCCCGCCAAGGCCGCGCAGGCAGACGCGCTGGCCAGCCAGCTTGCCCAGCTCGACCTTCCCCAGTTTGCCCTGGTGTTTACCCCGGAACGGTTGGAACTGCGCAAGCTGGATGAGCCCAAGCTGGGTGCTGTCTATGTGGACTTCGTGGAAGGGGCGGTGGCGCATCGCCGCAAGTTTGGCGGCGGTCGGGGCCAGTCCATCGCCAAGGCGGTGGGGCTCAAGGCCGGTGCCACACCGACCGTGGTGGATGCCACTGCCGGTCTGGGGCGCGATGCCTTCGTGCTCGCTTCCCTTGGTTGCAAGGTGACCCTGATCGAACGAAGCCCTGTGGTGGCCGCTCTGTTGCAGGATGGGCTGGCGCGGGCGGCACAGGATCCCGAGATTGGCCCCTGGGTCAGTGAGCGGATGCACCTGCTGCAAGGCCCGGCGGTGGACAATCTGCTGGCGCTGCCGGAGCGGCCCGAGGTGATCTACCTCGACCCCATGTTCCCCCACAAGCAGAAGTCAGCGTTGGTGAAAAAGGAGATGCGGGTGTTCCAGTCGCTGGTGGGGCCGGATCTTGATGCTGATGCTCTGCTGCCAGCTGCGCTTCAAATGGCAGAGAAACGGGTGGTGGTGAAGCGGCCGGATTACGCCGGCTGGCTCAACGAACAGAAGCCCAGCATGGCTATCGAGACCAAGAGCAACCGCTTCGATGTCTATGTGATGGCGGCGCTGGCTGCGGGTTAAAAGCCGGTGCGAGTTGCGGATGCAAAAAAGAGGGCCAACGTCATGTTGGCCCTCTTTTGTCTTACTGGATTCAGTTGGTTGGCGCGAAGCGGATCAGCTTTTCTTCCCCTTGCCAGTTCAGGCGCAGGGTCGCCAGATCCGCCAGACTGAGCCGCTCGCCACTGTGCAGCAGCAGATACTCGACCCCTTCGCTGGCTTCGATAGTGCGGATCTTGTCATCCCATTGGCGATCATCGCGGCTGGTGAGGGTCACCGGTAGTTGCCAGCTGGCAGCAATTTCGAGCCAGTCGTAGAGATCGCAGCTGATGGGTTGATAATCCGGCATGATCGGCTCCAAAACAGCCAGGTTGCTGAGTCAGGCTTCCTGTACGCGGGTCGGCCAGCCCATCTTCTGCTGGCGTTCCACTTCAAAGCGCAGCTCGCTGGCGCGCAGGTAGTGTTCATCCATCCAGCCCTTGGGCAGGGTCAGAGTCAGTGACTCCTCTTCTGCCTGCAGGGTGAAGCTGGGCACTGTGCCCTGGGTACGGCGCATGCAGAGGATCAGCGCGATGCGCAGGATACGGGCCAGCCGGATCGCCTGACGACCGGTGACGGCACCCTGTTTCTCCAGTGGTTCCAGCTTGAATTCGTCCCGCTGGTTGAACAGCAGGGCCGACAACAGCTTCTTTTGCGCAGGGGTAAAGCCCGGCATGTCGATGTTGTCGATGATGTAGGCGGCGTGTTGCGGCGCCTTCTTGTATTCGATACAGAGGCCGATCTCGTGCAGCAGGGCGGCATAACGCAAGATTGGGCGACCGTAGCGTTTGGAGAGTCGCCAGGCCGGTTGCAGCTGGTTGAACGCCTCGACAGCGGTATCGCGCACCCGTTCGGCGTGCTCTTTATCCAGCTGATAGCGGCTGATCAGGCTGTCGGCTGTGCGATCCCGGGCATCACAGTCGTGATTGTTACCCAGCAGACCGTAGATCAGTCCTTCACGCAGGGCGCCACCCGCGAGGGTCATGCTCTCGATATCGAGGGTTTCGAAGATGGCGATCAGGATGGCGAGACCGGAGGGGAACACGGTCAGCCGCTCGGCCGCCAGCCCTTCCAGTTGCAGCCGGTCTAGCTTGCCGCAGGCGATGGCCTGACCCATCAGCTCCTGCAGTTTCGGCAGGGTGACCCGTTCGCTCTTCCCTTGTGCCAGCATGATCTCTTGCAGCGCCTGCACCGTGCCGGAGGCGCCGACACAGGTACGCCAGCCAAGGGCGCGGTAATCTTCCGCCACCTTCTCAAGCACCGCCTTGGCGGCAGCAATCGCCTGCTCGAAACGGGCTTCGGAGAGCTCGCCATCACCGAAGTGATTGTTGAGCCAGGTAACGCAGCCCATGTGCAGGCTGTTGAGCAGTTTTGCTTCGCTATGTTCGCCGATCACCAGTTCGGTACTGGCACCGCCGATGTCGATCACCAGCCGGTTGCCTTCCCCGGCAGAGGTCCAGGAGACCCCTTCATAGATGGTCTTGGCCTCTTCCTCGCCCGAGATGATCTCGATGCTGTGGTTGAGTACCCGTTCCGCTTCGCTGAGGAACTCGTCGACGTTGGTGGCAAGGCGCAGTGTGGCCGTGCCCACCACTCGTATATTGTCGGCCGGGATGTCCTGCAACTGTTCGGAGAAGAGACGCAAACAGTCCCAGCCCCGCTCCATGGCGGCACGGCTGAGACGAAATTCCGGATCGAGCCCGGCGGCAAGGCGAACCTTGCGCTTTACCTTGGCGACGGTGCGCAGGGCACCGGCGACCTCGCGCACCACCAGCATATGAAAGCTGTTGGAGCCGAGGTCGATGGCGGCATAGAGAGGCGAGTTGTGCAACGGGCCTGTCCTTAGCTCTTGCGCGGCGGACGATGACGGTTGTTGCTGTTGCCACCGCCCTGACGATCCCGCATGTTGCGGTTCACCGGCTGACGGTTGCGGAACACCCGTTTCGGCGGGGTCACGTCATCCAGCAGCGCTTCGCGATCATATTTGCTGACCGGAATGGCATGGTGGATGTACTCCTCGATGGCTGGCAGGTTGAAGGCATAGTCTTCACAGGCCAGGCTGATGGAGTGACCGCTCTTGCCGGCACGACCGGTACGACCGATACGGTGTACATAGTCTTCGGCGTCGTCGGGCAGGTCATAGTTGAAGACGTGGGTCACGTCAGGGATGTGCAGACCACGGGCGGCCACGTCGGTGGCGACCAGAATATCGAGCGCACCCTTGGTGAAATCCTCGAGGATCTTCATCCGCTTCTTCTGCGGCACGTCACCGGTCAGCAGGCCGACGCGGTGGCCGTCATTCTCCAGCCACGCATGCACGTCTTCACAGACATGCTTGGTGTTGGCGAAGACGATGGCTTTTTCCGGCCACTCCTCTTCCATCAGGGAGAGCAGCAGCAACATCTTGTCTTCGTTGGAGGGGTAGAACAGCTCTTCCTTGATCCGCACGCCGGTCATCTGCTCAGGCTCTACCTGCACATGTTCCGGATGGTTCATGTGTTCGTAGGCCAGCTCCTGCACGCGCAGGGAGAGGGTGGCTGAGAACAGCATGCTCAGACGCTCGGTCGCGGGCGGCATGCGGCGGAACAGGAAGCGGATGTCCTTGATGAAGCCCAGATCGAACATGCGATCAGCTTCGTCCAGTACCACGACCTGAATGTTGCTCAGATCGATCACCTTGGATTTGAAGTAGTCGATGATGCGGCCGGTGGTGCCGATCAGGATGTCGACGCCCTGCTCCAGCACGGCTAGCTGCTTGTCGTAACCTTCGCCACCGTAGGCGAGGCCGAGTTTCAGGCCGGTAGAAGCGGCGATGCTGTCGGCATCGTTATAGATCTGTACTGCCAGTTCCCGGGTGGGTGCCATGATGATGGCTCTGGGTTGGTTAACCAGACGGGGCTTGGTCAGCGGGTGAGTCAGCAAATAGTTGAATGTCGCGGCCAGGAAGGCAATGGTCTTGCCGGTTCCTGTCTGGGCCTGACCGGCGAGGTCATGACCTTCTACCAGTAGTGGCAGAGACAGTGCCTGGATGGGCGTGCAATAGTGAAATCCCTTTGATTCCAGACCAGCCAGAACTTCGGGTTCGAGGCCCATTTGGGCGAATTTGTCGGTCGTTAAGTGTGTTTTGCTCATGGCGGTAGGTTATCAGGTTAGGCTTGCAATAATAAACAGGATCATTTCAAATAGGGCAACTATTGCCTTTGTTGATATGTCAATAAAGCCTTAATTACTGACTGGAGTTGGAGATGAGTGACAAGATTGTTCAGCTGAGCGATGCCAGCTTCGAGGCAGATGTAATCAAAGCCGATGGCGCCGTTCTGGTCGACTTCTGGGCCGAGTGGTGTGGTCCGTGCAAGATGATTGCCCCGATCCTGGAAGAAGTTGCCCAAGAGTACGAAGGTCGCGTGACCGTAGCCAAACTGAACATCGACCATAACTCTGATACTCCGCCCAAGTACGGCATTCGTGGTATCCCGACCCTCTTGCTGTTCAAGAATGGCGAAGTGGCAGCGACCAAGGTCGGTGCACTGTCCAAGACTCAGCTGAAAGAGTTCCTGGACGGCAACCTGTAATAATTAAAGAGGAGCGCATTGCAATAATGCGCTCCTTGTGTTTTATCACCTAGACGCTCATCCCGATTGGTGCTAGTTTATCGCTCGTTTGCTAACCTTTTTGCCTGACTCTTTGCTAACCACAGCCTGGCAATCAAATCCGATCAGCATCAATCCAGCAGACTGTCTCCTCATTTCAATCCTTGCTTACAGACTTTCACCACTATGAATCTGACTGAATTAAAGAACACTCCTGTGTCCGAGCTGGTCAAGCTTGGCGAATCCATGGGGTTGGAAAATCTGGCTCGGGCGCACAAGAAAGATATTATTTTTGCAATCCTCAAGGCGCATGCCAAGGGTGGTGAAGATATCTTTGGCGACGGTGTGCTGGAAATCCTGACCGATGGTTTCGGCTTCCTGCGCAGTGCAGACGGCTCCTATCTGGCAGGTCCTGACGATATCTATGTCTCCCCGAGCCAGATCCGCCGCTTCAACCTGCGTACCGGCGATACCATCTCCGGCAAGATCCGGCCACCGAAAGAGGGCGAACGCTACTTCGCACTGCTCAAGGTCAATGAGGTCAACTACGACCGTCCGGAAAACTCCCGCAACAAGATCCTGTTTGAAAACCTTACCCCCCTGCATGCCAACGAACGTCTGCGTATGGAACGGGGTAATGGCTCTACCGAAGATATCACCGCCCGTGTACTGGACCTGGCTTCCCCCATCGGTAAAGGCCAGCGTGGCCTGATCGTGGCGCCGCCCAAGGCCGGTAAGACCATGCTGCTGCAGAACATCGCCCAGAGCATCGCCTACAACCACCCGGACTGTGAACTGATCGTTCTGCTGATCGATGAGCGTCCGGAAGAAGTGACCGAGATGCAGCGCATGGTGAAAGGTGAAGTGATCGCTTCCACCTTTGACGAACCTGCTTCCCGTCACGTTCAGGTTGCCGAAATGGTGATCGAGAAGGCCAAGCGTCTGGTCGAGCACAAGAAAGACGTGGTGATCCTGCTGGACTCCATCACCCGTCTGGCCCGTGCCTACAACACCGTTATCCCGTCATCCGGCAAGGTACTGACCGGTGGTGTGGACGCCAACGCCCTGCACCGTCCCAAGCGCTTCTTCGGCGCCGCGCGTAATGTTGAAGAGGGCGGCAGCCTGACCATCATCGCCACCGCGCTGATCGATACCGGCTCCAAGATGGACGAGGTTATCTACGAAGAGTTCAAGGGTACCGGCAACATGGAACTGCACCTCTCGCGCAAGATTGCCGAGAAGCGCGTCTACCCGGCCATCGACATCACCCGCTCAGGCACCCGTAAGGAAGAGCTGCTCACCTCAGGTGACGAGCTGCAGAAGATGTGGATCCTGCGCAAGATTGTCCACCCGATGGGCGAGATCGACGGTATCGAATTCCTCATCGACAAGCTGGCGATGACCAAGACCAACGACGAGTTCTTCGACGCCATGCGGCGCCAGCAGAAGTAAGTCCGGTCAGAAAATGACGAAACCGCGGCCCTGGTCGCGGTTTTTGTTTATCTGTTTTCCGGTCGCCCTAGTAGTATGAGATCCCGATGTCACATGGATGGAGACGTCATGAAGCCTGTTTTCTGGTTATTGCTGGGGTTGCTGAGTGCAATGCCAGCCTGCGCGCAGAGTGCTCCGGTCGCGGTGACAGCCGAGACGTTGCAGACGCACCAGCGCTATCTGGCGGGCCGTCTGCAGGAGGGGCAATTTGCAGCCATCGACTCTCTGCTGGCGACCCTGAGTCGCGAGCGGCGGGAGTTCCTGCTGTTGCAGCTGCTGCGGGATATTCCCGCTACCTCCCCTGCATCCCCTGCGTTGCAACAGTGGGTCGAGGCTCAGGCTGACAAGGCACCCGAGTGGCTCATGGAGCAGCAGGTCGACGGTTTTCTGGTGCAGCAACCTGTCTATGATTTTGCCGCGCAGGCCCGTCAGCTGCTGGGGGAGTGGCAGCTGCAATCACTGATGCAGCGCTATCGGCAGCAGCTTGCCCAGGGCAGCTTCCAGCTAAAGTCCATCTACTACAGCAGTAACCCCGATCTCGCCATGCAGCAGCAAGCCCTGTTGCTGGCCCTCGACACCTTGCCGCAACCGATCTGGATGCGGGAGGCGCAAGCGCTGGCCAGCCAGAATATCTATCTGCCCGACAATCATCTGTTGTTCCATCTGTTGCAGCGCACCGGCGAACCGGCGCTCTATAGCATGCTGTGGCGGCGGCCGGCAGATCAGGATGCGCTGCGCGCACTCTCCACCATCAGCCGCTTTCATCACGGCAGTGCTGCCAGCGATCTGCTGATTGCCGCCAGTGGCAATGAGGGATTGAAGGGAGCCGCCCTGCGCCAACTGAGCGCACTCTCGCCCTTGCCGCCGCAAGCCCAGAAATACCTGCTGGCGGAACTCTCTAACCGTCAATACGGGGCGCTGGTGGCCGGTCTGTTGATGGAGGTGGACGAGCCCCAGCTGCTCTCTGCGCTGGCCAGACGCCTCGGCCAGCGTGACGTGCCACCCATTGCACCGAGTCTGCTACCCGATTCGGGTACACCCGATGGGCAGCCAGGGTTATAATGCGTGACCTCCTGAACCCGGTTGGGAACTTGCATGAAATACAAGGATTTGCGTGATTTCATCGCGCAGCTGGAACAAAACGGACAACTCAAGCGGATCACCCGCGAGATAGATCCCTATCTGGAGATGACCGAGATCAGCGATCGCACCCTGCGTGCGGGTGGCCCGGCTCTGCTGTTCGAAAATCCCAAAGGCTACACCATGCCGGTGCTGACCAACCTGTTCGGTACCCCGGATCGGGTTGCCATGGGCATGGGCCAGCCCGATGTGGGCGCCCTGCGTCAGGTCGGGGTCTGGCTCTCCTATCTCAAGGAGCCCGAGCCGCCCAAGGGATTCAAGGAGCTGATGGAGAAGCTGCCGATCTTCAAGCAGGTGCTCAACATGCCGACCAAGCGCCTCTCTTCCGCCCCCTGCCAGCAGGTGGTGCAGGAGGGCGATGCGGTCGATCTCGACCAGATCCCGATCCAGCACTGCTGGCCCGGCGATGTGGCGCCGCTGGTCACCTGGGGCCTCACCATCACCCGTGGCCCCTACAAGAAACGCCAGAACCTCGGCATCTATCGCCAGCAGAAGATCGCCAAAAACAAGCTGATCATGCGCTGGCTTGATCACCGTGGCGGTGCCATCGATTTTCGTGAGTGGCAGGAGGCCCATCCCGGTGAGCGCTTCCCGGTGGTGGTGGCGCTCGGTGCCGATCCCGCGACCATTCTCGGCGCGGTGACGCCGGTGCCGGATACTCTCTCCGAATATGCCTTTGCCGGTCTGCTGCGCGGCAGCCGTACCGAGGTGATCAAGGCCATCAGCTGCGATCTGGAGGTGCCCGCCAGCGCCGAGATCGTGTTGGAAGGCTATCTTGAGCCGGGTGAGATGGCGCCGGAAGGGCCCTATGGCGATCACACCGGTTACTACAACGAGGTGGACGAGTTCCCGGTCTTCACCATCACTCACATCACCAAGCGGCGCGATGCCATCTATCACAGTACCTACACCGGCCGTCCGCCTGATGAACCGGCGGTGCTGGGTCTGGCGCTGAACGAGGTGTTCGTGCCGCTGCTGCAGAAGCAGTTCCCCGAGATTGTGGACTTCTATCTGCCGCCGGAGGGGTGCTCCTACCGGATGGCGGTGGTGACCATCAAGAAGCGTTACCCGGGCCATGCCAAGCGGGTGATGCTGGGGGTCTGGTCCTTCCTGCGCCAGTTCATGTACACCAAGTTCGTGGTGGTGTGTGACGATGACGTCAACGCTCGCGACTGGAAGGATGTGATCTGGGCCATCACCACCCGGATGGACCCGGCACGGGACACCACCTTGATCGAGCACACCCCGATCGACTATCTGGACTTCGCCTCGCCGGTCTCCGGCCTCGGCTCCAAAATGGGGCTGGATGCCACCAACAAGTGGCCGGGCGAGACCAATCGGGAGTGGGGTCAGCCCATCGTGCAGGATGAGGCGGTGAAGCAGAAGGTCGATGCCATCTGGGATGAGCTCAATATCCTCGGATGAGGCAAACATGACAGCTTTGCTGCAAAAAGTGATGCGATCCGCACTGATTTGAGTATTCTCGACTGACGGGGCCAGGGCTGCTGGTCGTCACTCCATAGTGAAACAATGAGCGAAGCGGGCCGAGCGAGCCCGCCACAAGGACAAGAATGCAACGTATCAAATGCCGCGTAGAGGAACTGCGCGAATATGTCGACACCATCTGGCATGTGGCCCTGACGCCGCAGCAAGCGATCAGCTTCAAGCCGGGCCAGTATCTGCTGGTGGTGATGAGCGATTCGGACAAGCGCCCCTTCTCCATCGCCAACTCGCCGACCCGCCCGGGCGTGCTGGAGCTGCAGATCGGCGCCACTCCCGAGAACGCCTACGCCGGTCAGGTGCTGGCCCGCATGCGTGAGCAGGGGGAGATCGAGGTCGAATTGCCGGCTGGCAAGGCGTTCCTGCGCGATGAATCCCCCCGTCCACTGATCCTGATGGCGGGCGGCACCGGTTTCTCTTACGCCCGCTCCATTCTGGAGTACCTGATCGACACAGGCAGCAAGCGCCCGGTGTTCTTCTACTGGGGGGTGCGTCAGGCTCACTGGCTCTATGAGCTGGAGCAGATGCAGCAGTGGGAGCGTGACTACGCGCCGCTCACCTTTATTCCGGTGGTGCAGGAGCCTGAGGCTGACTGGACCGGCAAGAGCGGGCTGGTACACAAGGCGATCATGGATGACTTCGTCAGCCTCCACGACTACGACATCTATGTCGCCGGCCGTTTCGAGATGGCGGGTGCCGCGCGTGAGGAGTTCAAGATCCTCGGCGCCGAGCCGGAGCGCATCTTTGGTGACGCCTACGAATTTATCTGACGGGATCCCCGCTTGGATGACGCAGCCCCCGGTTTTGCCGGGGGCTTTTGTTTTTAGGGCTCCCGCATTACCTGATCGTGCCGAATGGTTGGATTATCGCGGCGTTATCCCATTATTTTTCAATATTTTGGCTATGAGTGGCTACTAATCGAGCCTAGCTGATGGCATCTTTGTGGGGGATTGACAAGAGCATCCATAGAGCAAGCACAAGGAGGCGCAGTGTTGAGTGAAGAGGGCAGGGCATCTGCGGAGGATGACAGGGGAGAGACCGGCTCTGTCGAGCGGGTCGCAACGCTGATCCCGTCCCCTCATGGCGGTGAAATGGCCCGTTTGCAGGCAGAGATCGCCGCTTTGCAGCATGAAAACGACCTGTTGCAGGAGAAGCTCAATGCCGCCCTCGATGGCACCGGCATCTGTCTCTGGCAGGGCACCATTCCCACCGGTGAGCTGCGAGTCTTCAACCTGCAGAACTTTCAGGCCGGTGACATGGCCCCTCATTTCGATCAGTGGAGCGCCAAGCTCCATCCCGACGATCGCGCGCATGCCATGGGCAGCTACTTTGCCCACCTTGAGGGCAAAACTCCCTTCTACGAAGCCGAATACCGCACCATCAACCCGCAAGGCGAGGTCACCTGGCTGTGGGATAGGGGTCGGGTCGTCGATCGGGATGGCGATGGCAAGCCGCTGCGGATCATGGGCTCCCATATCGATATCACCCAGCGCAAGGCTTATGAGCAGCGACTGGCGGAGCGCGCCAACAGCGACGCGCTGACCGGCTTGCTCAACCGGCAGGGGTTTGGCAAGGCGTTTGCCCAACTGCAGCCGCAAGGGGCGGGGGCGCTGCTCTTTATCGATCTGGATGATTTCAAGGGGATCAATGACCAGCTGGGCCATGCCTGCGGCGATCTGGTGTTGCAGCAGATGGCGGACTGGCTGCGCCTTATTATGCCTGGCTCGGCTCTATGCGGCCGTTACGGCGGCGACGAGTTTGTGGTGCATCTGCACCGGGATGTGTCGAGCCATGGCCTGGCGCAGCTGGCTGACGCCCTGATCAGCCGGATGCACGGCTATGTGCCCAAACCCGGTTGCCCGCAACGGGTGGGGCTGAGTATCGGCATCGCCCTGTGGGAGGAGGAGCCATTGAGCTTCCGACAGGCATTGGAGGTTGCCGACAGGGCCATGTATGAGGCCAAGGCCCGCGGCAAGCGGGCCTGGTATCTGCTTCAGGTGTGATGCTTTTTACAGGTTCAATTCAAAGCAAAAACCCCAGCCGAGCTGGGGTTTTCGTTATTCGCCTTTGGCGCCGAGCTGCTGCTCGAGCTGAGCCAGCTTGCTTTCGAGGGCGGCCAGTTTTTCACGGGTACGCAGCAGCACCTTGGTCTGTACGTCGAACTCTTCGCGGCTGACCAGATCCAGCTTGCCCAGCTGGGCTTGCAGTACCTGACGCATCTTCTTCTCGGCCTCTTCACCCATGCTGCGAATGCCGGGCGGCAGGGAGTTGTGCACCTGCTTGGCGATCTCTTCCAGTTTCTTCGGGTCGATCATGATGTCCTCCTTAAGCGTTGGCGGACATTCTACCGACAATTCCCTCACTTTGCCGAGATCGCGGCGGCTTTTTAGTCGTGATGGTGCCCGCTGGCTGGTCGGGTCTGGTGATGGGGCCACAACTGCTACCCTTGCGCCCCTTTGTTAACCTGAAACCATGACATGCACCACAAAGCTGAGCCGGAACTGTCCGGCATGAGTCTTATTTGGTGTTGGTTTTATGTTAACGTTTTGCAGTCGAGGTCGTGATGACCCCGTTGGCTTGTGATGGATAACAACCTTATAAAAAGAGAATAAAAAATGAAGAAGAAGCTAATTTATGCAGCTGTTGTCAGCGCCCTGCTGGCCGGATGTGGTGGAGATGACAACAAGGGAGACACCACCAGCTCCCTCGATTATGCCTTGAGTGGCGCCAGCGGTATTCGACCGAGCGTGCTGGCCCCCCGTGCCAGCGACGGTACCCTGAAGTTTTCGACAGAAACTGCTGATCTGTCGAACCCGGTATCTGCCCTCTCCACCCTGGATGGCTGGTCAACCACCCAACCCGTCCAGCTGGTACCGGCGACCGTGACCGGTGTCTCTGTGCCAGCACCGGCGGCCAGCGAGTATGCCTCTGCCGTTGCGCCCCTCTACCTGCTCGAGCTCACGCTGGATCCGGTCACTCTGCAACCCAACGGAGTCAAGGGCGGCAAGCCACTGGTTTATGGGACCGACTTTGTGGTCACTGGCGGGGACGGCAAGCTCAATCTGGTTCCGCTCAAGCCGCTCAATCCCTCTTCTTACTACATGATCGTGGCGACCGATGCCCTCAAGGACAGTCGTGGCACTCCGCTCAAGGCGGGCGGCGATTACAGCAGCTTCAAATCGACAGCTGGCGCAACCACTCAGGAGCAGACCATCAACGGCCTGATCTCGCTGCAGGAAGGTCTGTTCAAGGCGGCCACCGGGATCACCAGCGATCGGGTGATCTTCTCCGACTGGTTTGCCACCCAATCTGGTGCCGATGTGCTGCTGGCGGTGAAGGGGGCAGCAGCTAAGGTAGTCGAAAATGGTCTGGATGCTGCGTTCGTCTGGGAACAGGATGCCAAGGGCAACACCAGCCTGCCGGCAACCTATACCATCAGCGGTCTTAATGGCGGGGTGGATTTTCTGACCCAGCTGGCGAATGAGCCATTCTTGCCGCAGAAAGATCGTGATGCGATTGCTGCCGCTGTGGCGGCGAATGCCACCCTAAACGGAGTTGCAGCGGTGACCAAGGTATATACCGGCACCGTCAAACTCCCTTACTTCCTCTCTACCCCGGCGATAGCTGGCTCATGGGACAAGGCCAAGACCCAATCTTGGCACGGCGCCATTCCCAGCCTCTATGCCATCGCCAACGCGCTGAAAGCGGGCGATACCGAGGTGATCGGTGGACTGGTCGGGGCGGGCGTGGACCCGGCATTGCTGGGTGAGCTGATCGCCGACCCGAGCCGTCAGAGTGAACTGCTGACCGAGGCAAGCAAGCTGATCGGGGTGACCCTCACCTCCGGTGGCAAGCCGCTGGATGCCGAGCGCAATATCGGCCGTTTCAACCCGTTGCCGACCCTGACCGAAGTACAATCGGTACCGCTGCGGATCTTCGCCGCTGCACCGCTCAATACCATTACCGATGTGATCATCTATCAACACGGGGTTACCTCCATCAAGGAGAACGCCTATGCGCTGGCGCTGGGCCAGATTGGTGCTGGTCTGCAAGTCACACCAACAGCCAAAAATGTCGCTGTGGTGGTGATCGATCATCCGCTGCACGGCGAACGTGGCTACGCCTTGAGCGGCAGCATGGATACCGTCACCACCTCCGAGAACCCGACTCCTTATCTGAATCTGGGTTATCTGACGGTGGCGCGGGACAATCTGAAACAGAGCGTGGCCGATCTGCTGGGACTGCGACTGGCTGTCGGTCTGGCCAACACCCAGGGATTGGGTGGCCAATTGGGTGGTGCCGGTCTGAAAGTTCACTTCCTCGGTCACTCACTTGGTGCCATTACCGGGGCCAATCTGCTGGCTGTCGCCAACCAGACCACCGGCAGTGCTCAGGCTGATGCCTTGTTCAAGTTCGATACCGGTGGTCTGGCGATGCCGGGTGGCGGCATCGCGCCGCTGTTGCTCAACTCGCCGAGCTTCGGGCCGACCATCAAGATGAGCGTGCTTACCTCGGGCAGTCCGGCGCTGAAAGCGGGCTTTACCGCCTATGCACCGAATTGCAAAACGGCTGCCGCCACTTGCTTCGTCAACGAGTTCCTGCCCAGTCTGGATGCGGCCACGCAGGCGGGTGCGGCGAGCACCTTGCAGAGCTATACCTTTGCCGCCCAGTCAGTGCTGGACTCTGCGGACCCGATCAATCTGGGCAGTGGCGTCGCCAAGAGCTTCCCGCTGTTCGCCACCGAGATCGTGGGTGATGGCGCCCTCAATCTGCCGGATCAAGTGATCCCCAACAGCATCGCCTCTGCGCCGCTGGGTGGCACCGAGCCGCTGTTCCGGGTGTTGGGTTTGCAAGAGCTGAAAGGGTCCGGCGTGCTCCCGGCGGGTCACCATGCTGCGCGCTTCCTGAAAGGGGGCCATAGCTCGCTGCTGGCTCCTGACGAGAACTTCGATCAGGCTGGCGCGGTCACCACCGAGATCCAGACCCAGTTCGCCAGCTTCTTTATGAGTGGCGGTGCGGCGGTCAAGGTAACCGATGACACCCTGATCAAGCAGTAACTGCCAATCGCGTAAAAAAACGCCGCCCTTCGGGGCGGCGTTCTCGTTTCTGCGGCTGCTGAAAAATCAGGTCGGCTGGTGGTTGCGATCCAGCCAGCCTTGCAGCAGGCCGACCAGCAGACCGGTCAGGTGGGCGATGTTGGCTGTGCTGGTTCCGAGCATGTCGAAGAAGCCGAGCACCATCCAGAACAGCATAAAGCCCATCAGCGCCGGTGGCAGAGTCAGGCCACAGGCCGGTTGCAGCTTGCTGCGCAGCCAGCAGTAGCCGAGCAGGGCATAGACCACGCCGGAGAGGCCGCCAAACAGCGGGCCACTGGCAAAGAACTCGGCAATATTGGGTAGGGCGGCGCCCACCAGCAGCAGGATTAGCAGCTTGCCGCTGCCAAGGCGCTGCTCGATCTGGCCGCCGAGATACCACCACCAGAGCAAGTTGAACACCAGATGGAGCACCGAGAAGTGGATCAGGGCGGGGGTGAAATAACGCCACGCCTGCCAGTCGGTGAACTGGGCCAGCGTCGGGTGGAATGCCAGTTCATCGTAGATTGGCAGGCCGATGGCCTCGATCCCGTAGATGGCGAGACAGGCGATGATCACCACCAGCGTCAGTGGCCCCGCCTGATGGAGGAAGTCGGTGATAGGGTCCGTCATCCCCTTGCTGTAGTCGATGCGGGCATCGGCGCGGCCGGATTGCCAGGAGGCCTCCATGTAGCGCGGGTGGCCCGGCTCGGCCAGAAAGCGCTTCACCTCCAGCTGGGCCTGAGCGAGGCGTTGCTCGTCCGCCAGCCAGATGGTGACCCCCAGCTCGGACTGGGTCAGCTCGCAGGAGATCCCCAGGGTAGCCAGATAGTCCACCAGCGCCTGCGCCATGCGGGCGTTGTCGAGCACCAGCAGCTGGATCATGCCTCGCCTGCCTCGATGGGAAACTCCCGGCGCCACGCCTCGAAGCCGCCATCCAGACTGTAGACCTCGTCATAACCCTGTTGCAGCAGGTATTGGGCCGCCCCCTGACTGCTGTTGCCGTGATAGCACATCACGATGACCGGGGTATCGAAATCCACTTCATTCATAAAGCGCACCAGGGTGCCGTTGGTAAGGTGGAAGGCGCCGACCGCGTGGGCCGCTTCAAAGGATTGCGGGTCGCGAATATCCACCAGACGGGCTTCACCCGAGCTCAGTTTCTGGTAGGCATCATGGGCATTGATATGGGCAAACTGGTCCATCGGGATGTCCTGCGAATAGGTTGATTACGGGCCAGTGTACCGCAAGCTTGGGCGCAAACTAACCCCACAAAAGATAAGGGAGCCAGCGGCTCCCTTGTTGATATGGCATGCGGGGCAGTGGGTTAACCGCCCAGATAGGCCTGCCGCACTGCCGGGTTGGCCAGCAGGGCGGGGCCCGTGTCTTGCAGCACCACGTGGCCGTTCTCCAGCACATAGCCGCGGTCGGCCAGCTTGAGCGCCTGGTTGGCGTTCTGCTCCACCAGAAAGATGGTCATCCCCTTCTGCCGCAACTGTTCGATGGTGTCGAAGATCTGCTGGATGACGATGGGGGCCAGCCCCAGCGAGGGTTCATCCAGCAGCAGCAGGCGCGGCTTGCTCATCAGGGCGCGGCCGATGGCCAGCATCTGCTGCTCGCCGCCGGACATGGTGCCCGCCCGTTGTTGCAGGCGCTCGTGCAGGCGCGGGAACAAGGTAAACACCTGATCCAGCAGGCCATGCTGCTCGGCCTTGTCGACGAAGAAGGCACCCATCAGCAGGTTCTCCTCCACCGTCAGGCGGGCGAAGATACGGCGCCCCTCCGGCACCACGGCGATATCCTTGCGCATGATGCGGGCGGTGGTGAGGGAGCTGATCTGTTCCCCCTCAAACCAGATGGAGCCGCTGCTGGGCTTGGGTTCGCCGCAGAGGGTCATCAGCAGGGTGGTCTTGCCTGCGCCGTTGGCGCCGATCAGGGTGACGATTTCCCCCTCTTTCACCTCGACGCTGACATCGTGCAGTGCCTGAATTTTGCCGTAGTGGGTCGATACGTTGCGAAGTTCTAACATCGTGACTCCTTGGGTCCTACGATTCGCCCAGATAGGCCTTGATCACTGCCGGGTTGTTACGGATCTCATCCGGCTTGCCGTGGGCCAGCGGGGTGCCCTGACTGACCACGAAGATGCGGTTGGAGATGCCCATCACCAGCTTCATATCGTGTTCGATCAGCAGCACCGAGACCCCGAATTCGTCCCGCAGGCTCATGATCAGCTCGTCCAGCTCGTCGGTCTCCTTCGGGTTGAGACCGGCGGCCGGTTCGTCCAGCATCAGCAGCTCGGGACGGGTCGCCATGCAACGGGCGATCTCGAGCCGGCGCTGCTGACCGTAGGCCAGGTTGCCGGCGGCGCGGTTGGCAAGATCCTTGAGGCCCACTTTATCCAGCCAGAAGGCGGCCCGCTCCAGCCCCTCCTGCTCGGCACGGCGGAAGGCCGGGGTCTTGAACAGGCCGGCGATAAAGCTGGTGTTGAGGTGCTGGTGCTGGGCAACCAGCAGGTTCTCCACCGCCGTCATCTCCTTGAACAGCCGCACGTGCTGGAAGGTACGCACAATCCCCTTGCGGGCGATGAGATGGCCGGGCAGCCCCTGGATCTCCTCACCCTTGTAGCGGATGATGCCGCCGCTCGGGCAGTAGAAGCCGGTCAGGCAGTTGAAGATGGTGGTCTTGCCTGCGCCGTTGGGGCCGATGATGGAGATCACCTCACCCTTGTCAATATCCAGCTTGACCCCGTTGACGGCCAGCAGGCCGCCAAAGCGCATCGACAGATCAGAGACTTCCATTAACTTCTGATGTGTACTCATTTCTTCAACTCCAGATGCGGACGGGTCATCGGCAGTAATCCCTGTGGCCGCCAGATCATCATGAACACCATCAAGAGGCCGAACATCAGCATGCGGTACTCGTTGAATTCGCGGGCCAGCTCCGGCAGCACCGTCATCACGATGGCAGCCAGCACCACCCCGATCTGGGAGCCCATGCCACCCAGCACCACAATGGCGAGCACGATGGCCGACTCGATAAAGACGAAGGATTCCGGGCTGATAAAGCCCTGCCGGGAGGCAAAGAAACTACCCGCAAAACCGGCGAAGGTAGCGCCTATGGTGAAGGCGGTCAGCTTGATGATGGTGGGGTTGAGCCCCAGCGATTTGCAGGCGATCTCGTCCTCCCGCAGCGCTTCCCAGGCGCGGCCCAGTGGCATGCGCAGCAGGCGGTTGATGACGAACAGAGTCACCACCACCAGCACCAGCGCCATCAGGTAGAGGAAGATCACCTTGTGGTTGGCGTTGTAGGTAATGCCGAAGAAGTTGTGGAAGGTATCAAAGCCCCCATCCTTGACGGTGCGGTTGAACTCCAGACCCCCCAGGGTCGGTTTGGGAATGCCGGAGATACCGTTGGGGCCGCCGGTCAGGCTGGTCATGTTGTTGAGCAGAATCCGGATGATCTCGCCAAAACCCAGGGTGACGATGGCCAGATAGTCTCCCCGCAGCCGCAGCACCGGGAAGCCGAGCAGGAAGCCGAACAGGGCCGCCAGACCACCGGCGATGGGCAGGCACTCCCAGAAGCTCAGTCCGAAGTAGGTGTTGAGCAGGGCATAGCTGTAGGCACCGACCGCGTAGAAGCCGACATAGCCGAGATCGAGCAGGCCGGCGAGGCCGACCACCACGTTCAGCCCCAGCCCCAGCATGATGTAAATCAGGGTGAGGGTGGCGAGATCGATGGCGCCGCGAGAAGCCATAAAGGGCCAGCTCACCGCGAACAGCAGCACCAGCACGGCGGTGAGGTTATAGAGCTTGGGCGCCTCTTCCGGGCTCGGCAGCACCAGCTTGGTAAAGCCGACCGAGAAGCCGCTGATGGAGGCCTGAAACAGCTTGGCAATCTGGCCGCGCAGCATCTGGAACCAGAAAACGAGGGTGGCCCCCCCCAGCAGCCAGGCCAGCGACACATCGAGGCGGCTCACTACCTGCAGGCTGGAGCCATCGGTCTCCAGCTTGAAGCCGAGCAGCCAGAAAGAGAGCACCAGCAACACCAGGCTGGCGATACAGGCGTGGATAAATTGATGTTTCATCACACTTTCTCCACTTCCGGACGGCCCAGAATGCCGGTCGGCATAAAGAGCAGCACAAAAATGAGCAGGGCAAACGCCATCACATCCTTGTACTCGGTGCTGAGATAACCGGCGGTGAGCGCTTCAACCACGCCGAGCAGCAGGCCGCCCAGTACGGCGCCCGGAATGCTGCCGATACCACCCAATACAGCGGCAGTGAAGGCCTTCAGACCGGCCATAAAGCCGAGGTAGGGGTTGATGACGCCGTAATACATGCCGAGCAGCACCCCGGCGACGGCGGCCAGCGCGGCCCCCAGCACGAAGGTGATGGAGATGACTACATGGGTGTCTATCCCTAACAGGTTGGCCATCTTGATATCTTCCGAACAGGCGCGGCAGGCGCGGCCCATGCGGGAGCGGCCGATGAACTGGGTCAGCGCCAGCATGGTGATGAAAGTCACCACGAAGATGATCAGCTGCATATAGGAGAGGCTGGCCTGAAAACCATCCTCACCCCCCAGGGTCCAGCCACCTGAGATCAGGCTGGGCATGGCGATATCCCGTGAGCCCTGAGCCATCCGCATCATGTTCTGCAGGAAGATCGACATGCCGATGGCGGAGATGAGAGGGATCAGCCGGTTGCCACCGCGCAGTGGGCGGTAGGCGACCCGCTCGATGCTCCAGCCATAGGTGCCGGTGATGATGATACTGACCAGGAAGGCGCCTCCCAGCAGTAGAAAGGTGCTGTCGATGCCCATCATCATGAGCCCCGCCATCACCATAAAAGCGACATAGGAGCCGATCATATACACCTCGCCGTGGGCGAAGTTGATCATGCCGATGATGCCATAGACCATGGTGTAGCCAATGGCGATCAACGCATAGGTGCTGCCTATGGTTAATCCGTTCAGCAGTTGCTGAACCAGATAGAGGAGGTGTTCGGACATACTGCGTTCCCTGTACTTGCCCGCAAAGAGAGGAGGGGGTGAGCGTACTCACCCCCGATCGGCAGATTATTTGATTTGGCTGGAAGTACCGTCAGCGTGCCACTGGAACACACCGAATTCGAAGCCTTTCAGGTCACCGTTCGGTGCCCAGGTCAGGGGGCCCATCACGGTATCGATCGGCGCAGCCTTGATGGCGGCGGCAACGGCAGCCGGGTCATCTTCACCCGCCTTGGCGATACCGGCTGCCAGGGTTTGCACCGCGGCATAGGTAGTCCAGACGAACGGGCCGGAGGAGTCCTGACCCTTGGCCTTGAACGCCGCTACCAGCGGGGCGTTGGCAGGCACCAGATCGTATTTGTTCGGCAGGGTCACCAGCAGGCCTTCGGAAGCCGGGCCACCAATGGCGGAGATATCCTTGTTACCCACCCCTTCCGGGCCCATGAACTTGGCTTTCAGCCCCTTCTCGCCAGCCTGACGCAGGATCAGACCCAGCTCAGGGTGATAGCCGCCGTAGTAGACGAAATCGACGTTCTCTTTCTGCAGTTTGGCGATCAGGGCGGAGAAGTCCTTGTCACCGGCGGTGATCCCTTCAAAGGCCACCACTTTCACGCCAGCCTTGTCGAGCGCCGCTTTGACGCTGGAGGCGATCCCTTCACCGTACTGCTTCTTGTCATGGATAACGGCGACGCGCTGGGGTTTGACCTGCTCGATGATGTACTTGGCGGCAGTTGGGCCCTGATCGCTATCCAGGCCGATGGTGCGCAGGGTCAGCTGGTAACCGCGCTCGGTGATCTTGGGGTTGGTGGAGGCGGGGGTGACCATCAGGATCCCCTCGTCTTCATAGATGTCGGAGGCGGGCAGGGTGTTGTCGGAGCAGAGGTGGCCGACCACGAACTTGACGCCATCGTTCACCACCTTGTTGGCAACGGCCACCGCCTGTTTGGGATCGCAGGCATCGTCATAGACGACTGCTTCGATCTGCTTGCCATTGAGGCCGCCAGCCTTGTTGATCTGCTCTACCGCCATCTTGCCGCCGGTGAACTGCATGTCCCCGTACTGGGCAACCGGGCCGGTAACCGGGCCTGCGATACCTATCTTGATGGTGTCTGCCGCGTGGGCGATGGAGATCGATCCAAACAGAGCCAAAGAAACCGCTGCGCCAACTGTGATTTTGCTCAACTTATGCATTGATTCGTCCCTTAATCAGTGGATTGTTTCATTTCCGTGTACCATTCCGGATCTACATCCCGTGCATCCGGCTATAGGTATGGTTCTATCATTCCTCACGGGGCAATAACAAGCTGTTAAAGATACTAACCAGAGGGGGTTGGATGGGCGGATTTTGAAATAAATGACCTGTTATTTTCAGCTAATCAGAGCTTAATTTTGATTTGTTGACTTAACATCTTGGTAACGAGATGCGATTCTGACAAACGCCAGAGGATTAATCTGGCGATATTTTACTCTGACAGCGCTCCCATTTTGACCACAATCCATTTGCGCAAACAGAAATGAGCGCCTAAATTAGCCGGCATTGACAATTCCGTGGCAGAGCTCGTTAAAACCAAGCCTTTATTCGGGAAATCTGCTAATGTTCCGCCTTTGACAGTCAGGAGACAGAGATGGCCACTATCAAGGATGTCGCCTCGCGCGCAGGCGTATCCATCTCCACCGTCTCACATGTGCTCAACCACACTCGGCGGGTCAGCGAAGACGCGACCCAGAAAGTGATTGAGGCGGTGGCAGAACTCAACTACGCGCCCAACTCGGTAGCGCGCAGTCTTAAAATAAATTCGACCAAGACCATTGGTATGCTGGTCACCACCAGCGTAAACCCCTTCTTCGCAGAAGTGGTGCAAGGGGTTGAAGCGTACTGCTTCGAACAGGGCTACAGCCTGATCCTCTGCAACACCGAAAACCAGCCGCCTCGCCAACAGCATTACCTGAGAATGCTGATGGAAAAACGGGTGGATGGACTGCTGGTATTGGGTACCGATATCGACACCCCGTTGCGCGACATGCTGCGCATCCACAAGAACGTGCCGCAGGTGGTACTGGATTGGGGCACGGAGTGCGATTTCGCCAACGTCATCAACGACAACGCCCGCATCGGCGCCCGCATGGCCGTACGCCATCTGCTGGAGCTGGGGCACCGCGACATCGTCTGCATCACTGGCCAGCTCTCCAAGCCGACCACCCAGCAGCGACTGGACGGGGTACGTGATGCGCTGGGCGAGCACGGTCTGACCCTTAAAGATGAACAGGTCTTCGAAGGGGACTACGAGAGCCAGAGCGGCTTCGATGCCATGCAGCGTATCCTGGCCCTGCAGCCTCGTCCGACCGCGGTCTTTGCCTTCGACGACCCCATGGCGATCGGCGCGATTTGCGCTGCCTGGGAAGCGGGAGTCAAGGTGCCGGACGATATCTCCATCATCGGCTACGACGATGTGGAGATGGCGCGCTTCTCCAGCCCGCCGCTGACCACCATCCGTCACCCGAAGGCCGAACTGGGCCAGCTGGCGGTGAAGCATCTGGTCAGCCGGATCCGCAACAAGGAGCTGGAAGTGGAATCGATGACAGTACAGCCCGAGCTGATCGTCCGTCGCTCGGTCAAACCGTTGCGTTAATCCGCACCCGTTGCCAACACGAAAAACCCCCTCTGTCACGAGGGGGTTTTTGTTTATGGGCGGTTTATTTCAGTTCCGGCCAGTAGGCTTTGTTGGCCTTTATCAAGTCATCGAGAATGGACTTGGCCACCGATGCACTGGGCACTGTCTTGGAGAGGGTGATGGCTTGCCACAGCTTCTGGTAAGAGTGCTCGACCCAGGCTTCGACCACCAGTTTCTCGACCGCGACCTGCTGACCCATCATGCCCTGCTGGAACAGCGGGATGCTGCCCACTTGCAACGGCTCTGGCCCGCTGCTGCCGACCAGGCAGGGGATCTCGACCATGGCTTCCGGGTCAAAGTTGGGGATGGCGCCGCGATTGGGAACGATCAGCAGCATCCGCTCCTGAGTGTTGAAGGCGATGGCGGTTGCCAGGTCAACGATATAGGAGGCGTGTTCATCGATCTCCAGCTCGCCCGCTGCTGAATTGCCTGCCTTGACGATGTCGGTACAGGCGGTGAAGACCTGCTTCTCGCGGTGCTCCATCACCTCGTTTGCGCGGGTGTGTTCCGGGTTGGAGTGGGCCACCACATAGTCCGGGTAGAGGTAGTACTTCAGATAGGTGTTGGGCAGGGTATCCGGGTCGAGCGCCCACACATCCTTTGCCTTGGCGAAGGTATCGTTCCAGCTTGCTTCGGCATGGCTGGCGCTATTGGGCACATAGCCGTGGCGGGCGACGTGCTCCTTGATCTTCGGCATCAGGTCGTTACCTTCCAGATCCTCGATTCGGGTCCACCAGCCAAAGTGGTTGAGGCCGTAATAGCGTACCCGCATCTCTTTGCGGGATTTGAGACCGGCAATCTGGGCCATGCGCCCCTCGATCCCGATCGGCATGTCGCAGATGTTGAGGATTTTGGCGTTGGGACGCAGGCGACGGGTCGCTTCGGCCACAATGGCGGCCGGGTTGGAGTAGTTGAGCATCCAGGCATTGGGTGAGTACTGCTCCATATAGTCGACCAGCTCCAGCACTCCGCCGATGGAGCGCATGCCATAGGCTATACCACCCGGGCCGCAGGTCTCCTGACCGACCACGCCATGACGCAGCGGGATCTTCTCGTCCAGCTCGCGCATCGGATATTTGCCAACCCGGATATGGGCCATGACGAAATCTACATCGCTAAACGCTGCTTTGGGGTCGGTGCCATAGCTGAAGGCGATCTCGGGAGCCTTCTCTTTCAGCAAGATTTTGCAGGCTTCGGCGATGATCTCCTGACGGGCACCATCGTTGTCGTAGAATTTGATCTCCTTGAGCGGGAAGCGATGTTGATTTTCCAGCAACATCAGAACGATACCAGGAGTAAAAGTGCTGCCACCACCGGCAATGACTACAGAGAATTTTTTCATGATCATGACTCCATTACTAAAGACGATTGTTGATGACTGTTGTTCATAATCGATTCCATATTTTCACGTACCTGAGGTACATGCAGACCGATAATTACCTGGATACTATCGCCATGGCGGACGACACCATGGGCCCCTAATTTAATAAACTCCTCATCTGCAGCGGCTAGCTTGCTGTTAACCAGCGATATTCTTAAGCGGGTGGCACAATTATTCAGACTGCGTATATTTTTGACTCCACCAAGCGCTTCGATAATTTGTGTTGCACTATCACTGCCACGCTGGTTTTTGGCTGCCTGATAATCTGACTTGGAATAAAACTTTATTTCACTGTCTTCCCGCCCCGGTGTTTTAAGATTGAGTCTGATAATCAGCGCGCGGAATATCAGGAACCAGATTCCGGTAAAGACCAACCCGATAGCGATCTGGGTGAACATCATTCCCGCATGGTTGTGGAACATGGGTATCCAGTTCTGCGGCAGGAACTGGTCGAGCAGACCTCCACCCATGTTGCCGACCACACCAAACAGGTACATCACAGTCGACATGGTGGCTGCCAGCAGGGCGTGGATGGCAAACAGCAGCGGCGAGATGAAGAGGAAGGTGAACTCCAGCGGCTCGGTGATACCGACCAGAATGGCGGTCAGGGTGGCCGGGATCAGCAGGCCTGCCACCTTGGCCTTGTTCTCTTTGGCTGCCGTGGCATAGATGGCCAGAGCAATCCCCATGGCACCGAAAATCTTCGAGTTGCCGTGCAGGGCAAAGCCACCCTGAGGGAACTGTTCAATCAGCGGGCGAGTGCTCTGGCTGAACTCCAGCATGTGCTGTGCCCAATAGAGCTGAATGCCCCCCTCTACTGCCGCTGGACCGAAGATGAAGGGGCCGTAGATAAAGTGATGCAGGCCGGTCGGGATCAAAATCCGCTCGAGGAAGGTGTATACCCACACCCCGACCGGACCCGAGACCAGCATGAAATTCTGCAGGGAGGCGATGCCCATCTGTACTTTTGGCCAGCCAAGCAGGGTCAGCCAGGCGCAGGGGATCATCACGAAGAAGGCGACAATGGTGACAAAGGAGCTGCCCTGAAAGATGCCGAGAAAGACCGGTAGCTGGCGATCAAACAGGCGGTTGTGCAGTGCCGTCACGATGCCGGAGATGACGATGGCCCCTATGATGCTGGTATCCAGGGTCTTGATCCCCGCCACCATGGCGAGGCCACTCTCACCCCCCACATCCTGACTGAAGTCGACCCCGAAATAACTGCCCCAGGTCATGCCCATGGCGTTGATAAAATAGTTCTAGGTCATGAAACTGACCAATACAGCCAGACAGGCTCTGGCTTGTGCCTTATTTGCCAGGCCGATTGGCAGGCCAATCGCAAATATAAGCGGCATATTCCTGAATACTGTCCAGCCACCCTCTTCAATAATATGGATGATCTGGAAGAATAATCCTTGTTGGTTTGCCAGTGATTCACCGACAAACATCGGGTTTTTCAGCATAATTGCAATGCCTACTACCATACCTGCAAAAGGAAAAAGCAGTACAGGAGTGAACATTGCTCCGCCAAAACGTTGAATTTGACTGAGCATATATTGTCCCTTGGTTGAAATAGCTAATCGAATCCTTGCCGGTGTTGCCAGATGCAAATTAGCAACGATAAAAAGAGACCTCATGAAGTATCTTGGAATAATGTGATCTGACGCATGCAGTTATTTAGACAAAGATGTCTAATTTTTGCGATATTGTTGTACCTCTTGGTTTCGTGATGTTCTTGCAGCTTTAGTTGAAAGTTAAGTTATTGTTTTTAAGCAATTTAGCCACTTGATTGAGAATAAGATGGTTGGCGTTGTGACCACAGGAGATGTCTAGCAGTGATCTATAAATCGGTGGCTGATCGACTCAGGATCAGGGTAAACGGTGCCGAGTGCCGGGTGGGAGATGTGTTGCCGGGCGAAAAAGCGCTGGCAGAACAGTATGGTGTCTCCCGCATGACCATTCGCAAAGCGGTAGACATGTTGATCGAGTGGGGATTGGTCGAGCGGCGCCACGGCAGCGGCACCTATGTGACGAAAAAGGATGTCCAGCATGAGACCAAAGGGCTGAGCGGGTTTACCGAACTGATGCGCGAGCAGGGGCGCACGTTGACCAGCCAGGTGTTGGAATTTCGCACCATGCCTGCGCCACCGGCCATCGCCAGTCAGCTGAGGGTGAAGGTGAATGAACCCGTCTATTACTCCAGCCGGATCCGCTCGGTGGATGGTCGGGCTCTGCTGCTGGAAGAGAGCTATATGCCGGTCAGACTGTTTCGCAATCTGTCGGTCGCCCATCTGGAAGGGTCCAAATTCGACTACATCGAACGGGAGTGCGGCATCGCGATTGCGGGTAACTATGAGTGCTTCAGTGCCGTGCTGGCGGATCGGGTTACTGCCGAGCTGCTCCATATCGAGCAGGGGGCCCCTATCCTGCGGCTCACCTCGCTCTCATACAGCGAGAGCGGAGAGTTCCTCAACTACTCCATCATGTTCCGCAATGGTAACGACTACCATGTCGACTACCACCTGCACCGTTTTCGTTAATCCGCTCGCCAGCCTGCGGGTTGGTTATTGGCTGGATGCAGGGCCTCTCACGAAGCAGGGAATGGCCCTCTATCTGGTGGATATTCCCCCCGTTTGACCCACCTCGCATTTTGCTTGTTAATCGTTTGATCAATATCAACAAAGGGTTAAGTTCTGATGGACTCCCGACTTAACCGTTCCATCCTGTAGGTTGGATATGACTGTCAAGGATGGTGTCTTATGTTCCCCCCTCGCAAGCTGGGTCACCAGATCACGCTGCTGGCAATCGGCGGCATCGTATTGCTCGCCGTGGTGCTGCTTACCTTTAATCTGTTTGAAAATCGCCAGCGGGCGCTCGCGGCCGAGCAGGCTGCACTGCGGAGCCAGCTCCAGAACGTGGAAGCGGTGATCAAAAACACCAGCCATGAAACCGTGCTGGCGGCGACCCTGATCGCCCAGCGGCCGGATGCAGCAAAGGCGGTGGCCGACAAGGATTGGCAGACCCTCGCCAATCTGTTTGATCCGCTCTGGCCCGCCATCAAGGCGCAGGGGATCGAGCAGTTCCAGTTCCACCTGCCGCCAGCCACTTCCCTCTATCGGGTACACAAGCCTGAAAAACACGGTGATGACCTCTCTGCCATTCGCCCCACTGTGGTTGAGGTGAATCGCGAGCATCATGCCGTTGGCGGACTGGAGATTGGCGTGGCTGGTACCGGTTTGCGCGGGGTCGTGCCGGTCACCTTCAACGGGCAGCCGGTTGGTTCGGTGGAGTTCGGTCGTGCCCTGGATGAAAAGCTGTTTGGCCAACTGCTGGACAAGCAGGTGCAGCTCGCCATCTATCTGTTTGAGCAGGGCAAGCTGGTGACGCTGGTTGGCACATCCCGGCTTGGTGAGGTGATGGAGTGGTATCAGCCGGTACTGGCCGGTGAGGAACGCTTCGTCAATATGACGCAACAGGGGAGTGATTTGCTGGTGATGGCGGCACCCCTGCGCGATTACTCCGGCAAGGCGGTCGGTATCATCGAGTTGACTCGGGATCACAGTCTGGTCGCGGCCGATCTGGCGCGTCAGGGCTGGCAGATGGCGATCATCTCTCTGATAGGGGCTCTGGTGATTGCCATGGTGATGGCGTTCGCACTCAATCGCATCAATCGACCGCTGCTCGACAGCGTCAAGGCGCTGGAGGCGCTGGCCAATGGCTCCGGCGATCTCGGCAGCAAGCTGCCGGTGGCGGGGCCGGAGGAGATCCGCCGCCTCGGGTCGGCGTTCAATGGCTTTGTTGCCAAGATCCGCGACACCATCAGCCAGCTCACCGCCACTCTGGGGGAGCTGGCTGGCGAGAGTGAGCGGTTGTCGCGCAGTGCGGCCGGCAACCTTGGTAGCATGACGCGCCAGCAGGAGCAGACCACCCAGCTCGCCACCGCGATGACCGAGATGACCAGCACGGTACACGAGGTGGCCAACAACACGGCACAGGCGGCCGAAGCGGCCAACGAAGCGGACAATCAGGCGGTCACCGGCGATGAGGTGGTGCAGCAGAGCGTCAACATGATCGAACAGCTGGCGGAGGAGATCGCCAGCGCGGGCAACACGGTGAAAGAGGTTGCCAAGGCCAGCGAGCAGATTGGCTCGGTGCTGGCGGTGATCCAGTCCATCGCCGAGCAGACCAACCTGCTGGCCCTCAACGCTGCCATCGAGGCGGCCCGGGCCGGTGAACAGGGTCGTGGTTTTGCGGTGGTGGCCGACGAGGTGCGCTCGCTGGCCGGGCGCACCCAGCACTCCACCGCCGAGATCCGCGGCACCATCGAGCAGTTGCAACGGGCGGTGGGCACCACGGTGACCATGATCGAACACAGCGTCTCGCGGGCCGGGGAGTCGGTGGAGCGGGCCAATCAGGCGGGAGAAGCCCTCGGCCGGATCAAGGGGGCGGTCAACAGCATTCGCGACATGAACACCCAGATCGCCGCGGCCTCGGAGGAGCAATCCTCGGTGAGCGACGAGATCACCCGCAATATCGTCAGCGTCCACGAGATCTCCCAGGCCACCACGCTGGTGGCGCGGGATACCGCCCATATCGCCAGCCATGTGGCGACCCTGGTAGACAAGCTGGGGGATCTGGCCGGGCAGTTCCAGGATGGTTCCAACGTGCGGATGGTGCTGAGTCGCGCCCGTGCCGCTCACATGGGCTGGAAGACCCGTGTCCGAGCCTATCTGGATGGGCAGGAGGGGCTGTCGCGCAGCGAGGCGGTCAGTGACAAGGAGTGCCGCCTTGGTCACTGGTACTTCAGTGAAGGGCAGGCATGCTGCGGCGATCAACCGGCCTTCAGGGCGATGGCCGCCCCCCACGCCAGACTGCATCAGGTGATCCAGCAGGTTATCGAGCTGAAAAATCAGCACAAGCATGAAGAGGCTGAGGCGCTCTACCGCGAGATCGAGCAGAACTCAGAGCAGGTAGTGGGCTGCATCGATCAGCTGCTGCGGGAGATGACCACGCCGGAGCGTTAATGACGAGCGGGCAGGATAGCAAAAGGGCTGGCAGCGATGTCAGCCCTTTTTCATGGTGCGGGTCTGGGGCGAGGTTACTGCTCCGGGCGCAGATCCTGATAACGGGCGGCGGTGATGAACTGGCCGAAGGTTTCACACCAGACGATCACGCTGCTGTAGCGGGCCGGATCGAGCGTGGCGGGCAGCGGCACGATAAAGTTGTCGAAGGTCTTCACCGGCCCGACTCGCACCATCTGATCCTTGAGGCGGGCAAAATCGGCTTCGGTCTCGACAAACTCGGGGGAGAGGTAGAGCTGGTAGTCCGGCCCGGGGGCCAGCTTGCCCATCAGGCTGACGGCATCCGGCCCTATGCTCACCTTGCCCTCCCCCCAGTGCAGACGATCGCTGTCTTTCAGATCCCGGCGAAAGGTGCCGTGGAATCTCGCCTGCTGCTGGCTGGCCGCGACCAGCTCGGTATCAGGGGCGGGGGGCGCGATCAGGATCGGCAGGGTGTAGACACCAGCGGCAAAGCCTGCCGCCGCGACCAGCAGATGGGTGCCCAGCAGCAGGGCCATGGTTTTGCGTTTCATGATATCTCGGTCGTTGATGAACAGGTGCCAGCATCATAGCAGTGGTGCTGGCTAAAGCGCTTGTCGTCCAGCGCAATGGAGCCGGATGTTTGCACAGCCGCGGTTGATATGGCTTACAGGTTGGCGAAATCTACCTCGGGCAGGGTTTCAAAGCCGGGGCGGGCGAACAGGTAGCCCTGCATCAGGCTGACGCCCATCTCCCGCAGGCAGGCCATCTCTTCGCGGGTCTCGACCCCCTCCGCCAGCGGGGTGATCTGCAACTCGGCAAGCAGGGCCAGAGAGTGGCGCACAATGGCTTGCCGGGTCGGGTCATGGTCGATGCCGCGCAGTAGGTGCATATCGAGCTTGACGATGTTGGGGTGAAAATCGGCCAGCAGGTTGAGGCCCGAGTAACCGGCGCCAAAGTCATCGATTGTAGATTCAACCTGTCAACGCAACACCCTTTTCAATAACTTCTTTAGGTGTTTTAAATTTCAGGGTCTTCCTCGGCCTGCTGTTTAGTTGGGCTGCAACCTTATCCAGCT